>JAFRGC010000086.1 GCA_017434025.1 Mogibacterium sp.
GTACGAGCATATCGACAGCAGCAACTGTTTTGCCGTCTGCAGTGAGTCTCATATAGAATGCCGTGATGTCCTTCGGATAATTCATGACGAAGACCGGCGTCTTGAATATCTTTTCTGTGATATATCTCTCATGCTCGGTCTGGAGGTCGCATCCCCAATAAGCCTTGAACTCGAAGTTGTCGTGGTTTGCTTCAAGATACTTCATGGCTTCGGTATATGTGATCCTCTCAAAATCCGATGTGACGAGATTGTTGAGTCTCTCGAGCAGAGTCTTGTCATAGAAGCTGTTGAAGAATGCCAGCTCATCAGGGCATCTCTCAAGCAGTTTCTTCACGACAAATTTGATCATCGCTTCTGCTGTATCCATATCGTCGATAAGATCGAAGAATGCCATTTCAGGCTCGATCATCCAGAATTCAGCTGCATGTCTCTGTGTATTGGAGTTCTCAGCTCTGAATGTCGGTCCGAATGTGTAGATGTTGCGGAACGCCAGCGCCATGATCTCTCCTTCATGCTGGCCGGATACTGTCAGCCCTGCCTTCTTGCCGAAGAAGTCCTTACTGTAATCGATCCTGCCCTCTTCATCTCTAGGAAGGTTGTCGAGATCAAGTGTCGTTACCTGGAACATCTCGCCTGCGCCTTCACAGTCACTGCATGTGATCTCCGGCGAGTGGACATAGATGAAATTCTTCTCCTGGAAGAATTTGTGGATAGCGTAAGCCGTTACGCTCCTTACTCTGAATACTGCTGAGAATGTATTGCTCCTCGGTCTCAGATGAGCGATCTCTCTGAGGAATTCCATCGTGTGGCGTTTCTTCTGCAGCGGATAGTCCGGATCAGAATCGGCTTCGAGTATGATCTCTTCGGCCTTGATCTCGAAAGGCTGCTTGGCCTCAGGAGTGAGCACAACAACTCCGCGCACGGTCACGCCTGCGCTGAGACGGAATTTGGCTACTTCCTGATAATTAGCAAGCTTGTCTGCTTCATAGACCACCTGAACGGAATTGAAGAAGGATCCGTCATTGATGGAAAGGAATCCGAACTGATTGGAGCTCCTGTTGCTCCTTACCCATCCATGCACCAGGACCTCCTGGTCTCCGTAAGCCTGCGTGTTCCTGAATAATTCTCTGATCTCAAGTTCTTTCATAATGCATTAATCCTCAATTAAAAAATCACGCTGGCATATTACACCAGCCTAAAAAGTATATCACAACAGATCGTTCTGTGTCATTAAAAAAAACTTTTTGATGATCATATATGCTACAATTAAAGCGTAAATATTTTCGCATTTAACGAAAGGAGGCTTATTATGCCTATCCCTACTCCTCATATCAACGCTAAAGCCGGTGATTTCGCGGAAACCGTTCTGATGCCGGGAGATCCTCTGCGCAGTAAGTTCATCGCTGAGACTTTCCTTGAGAATCCTGTTCTCGTCAATAACGTCCGCGGTGTCCAGGGCTATACCGGAACATACAAGGGCAAGAAAGTATCAGTCATGGCATCCGGAATGGGGCAGCCTTCCATCGGCATTTATTCTTACGAGCTCTTCGCATTCTACGGTGTTAAGAACATCATCAGAGTCGGTTCTGCCGGTTCCATCGATCCGGACCTTCACGCCAGAGACATCATTATCGCTCAGGGTGCGTGCACGAACGGCAGCTATGCTAATCAGTACGAACTGCCTGGAACATTCTGTCCGATCGCCTCATTCGAGCTTCTTGAGAAAGCTGTTAATGAGACCCGCAAGACCGGAGTCAATTTCAAAGTCGGCAATATTCTCTCATCGGATATGTTCTATGATGATGCCGCTTCTGCAATGAGGTGGTCCAAGATGGGCGTGCTCGGAGTCGAGATGGAATCCGCGGCACTCTACTGCAATGCCGCAAGGCTTGGCAAGAATGCTCTGTGCATTCTCACCGTATCTGATTCTTTCAATTATCCTGAAGAGAATACAACAGCTGAAGAGCGCCAGACTTCTTTCACCAAAATGATGGAGATCGCACTCGAGATCGCATAACGCGTGATCACAAGCTCTGCACAGATAGGAACAGGCTCCCGCTGAGGGAGCCTGTTTTATTGATTATTTCTTGCGGTGTTCTTCCCGCCACTTCTTGATCGAGTTGTAGCGGTCCCTGAACCGCGGTTCGAAGCCCTGATCGCCCGGATGATAGTATTCCCTGCCGCGCAGATTGTCAGGCAGGCATTCCATATCAGCGATCTTGTCTTCTGTATCATGGGCATATACATAGCCCTTACCATAATCGAGCTCTTTCATAAGCCTGGTCGGAGCGTTGCGGATCTGCAGCGGCACCGGTTCTGCAAAATGCTCATTCGCGTCTTTCGCCGCCTCCATATAAGCAACTTCCATCGCGTTAGACTTCGGCGCGAGCGCGTTGTATATGACCGCTTCTGTGAGGTGTACGCTGCACTCTGGCATTCCTATCAGATGGCATGCCTGGAAAGCCGCGACTGAGAGCTCCAGTGCTCTCGGATCTGCAAGCCCGACGTCCTCAGCCGCAAACCGCGTCACGCGCCTCGCGATATACATCGGATCCTCTCCGGATTCCAACATCCTTGCGAGCCAGTAGACAGCAGCGTCTGCGTCAGAGTTCCTCATAGATTTGTGCAGAGCGGAGATCAGATTGTAATGTTCCTCGCCTTGCTTGTCATACAGCAAAGATTTGCGTGATGTACACTGCTCGAAGTCCTCTGTCGTGACTGTAATGATCTCATGGCCATCTGCCGGATCGCTTGAATGATCTGCGTTCAGCACCATCATCTCGAGCGTCGACAGGGCTGTCCTTGCGTCTCCGTTGGCGAAGGAAGCGAGTGCATTTACGACATCATCGCTGATCCTGAGATCCTGATCGCCGAATCCCCTCGGATCCGTCACTGCGCTTCTGATAAGCTGTGCGATGTCCTCAGGGCTGAGCTGGTGCAGCACGAACACTTTACATCTCGAGAGCAAAGCGCCGTTGACTTCGAACGACGGATTCTCGGTCGTCGCGCCGATCAGGATGATGCTCCCCTTCTCGACGAACGGGAGGAATGCATCCTGCTGCGCTTTGTTGAACCTGTGGATCTCATCCACGAAAACGATCGTGCGCGCGCCGACGGCAGTCATCCGGTCGGCCTGCTGCATCACCGTTTTGATCTCTTTGATGCCGCTCGTGACAGCACTGAAAGTGATGAACTGCGCATCCGTCCTTGCAGCGATGATCTGCGCCAGTGTAGTCTTGCCGACGCCCGGCGGCCCCCAGAATATCATGGAGCATACACTGTCGCGTTCGATAAGATTGCGCAGCACTTTGCCCTCGCCGACAAGGTGCTGCTGGCCTACGAACTCATTCAGGTCCCTCGGCCGCATTCTCGCTGCGAGCGGCTGATTATCATTTCTCTCAGTGTCAAAAATACTCAGCTGACTCATCTGTCGTTACTTCTCCATCATCAGATGTCTCTGGACATCCTGTACACTTCATATCCGTCAGTGCTGACCGTTTCCTCTATCACTTTGAAGCCCTGATCATTCCAGAATTTCAGAGCCTCTTCATTCTTCTTTATTACAGCGAGTGATATATAGTCATATCCCGCCGCTTTCATAGCAGCTCGCACATCAGCAAATATGCCTGAGCCTATGCCTCTGCCCTGCAGTTCGCCGTCAACCATGAGCCACCCTACGAAAGCATCATCGTTCTCCGGATATCCGGTGATCAGATCCATAACTGCGATAAGCACATCATCCTCGTTATAGAATCCGACAAAATGTTTACAGATCGGAGAGACCCCCTTCGGAACCTCCGAAATGATCTCTGTGAGACTCTCCCGGGTAGGGATCCTACCGAGGTACCTGTAATACCTCCTGTTGGACTTGGCCAGTCTGTATACCGGTGAAATATCCGCTTCGGTTATCTTCCTGACAGTGTACTGCGTTGACAAGGTCTGTATATCAAGGCCGTCACTCTCTCCGGCAGCTTCTGCATTGCTCCTTGCCGCCTCGCTGTCGATCGCCTGACGGAACTGCGTCTCGTAGAGATCCTTGTATGTTCCGCCCATCGCGAGCAGCTCTTCGTGAGTACCCTGTTCTGCTATGACTCCGCCCTTGACTACCAGTATCCTGTCGGCTTTGAGGATCGTTGAGAGTCTGTGTGCAATGACGATGCTCGTCCTGCCCTCCATCATCTTCTCGAGAGCGTCCTGTATAGAGTTCTCGCTGATCGAATCAAGCGCCGAAGTCGCCTCGTCGAGGATGAGGATCTTAGGATCCTTGAGAATGACTCTCGCCAGAGACAGTCTCTGCTTCTCGCCGCCTGACAGCTTGAGTCCGCGGTTGCCGACCTGCGTGTCATAGCCGTCCGGCTGATTTGAGATAAACTCATGGATATTTGCGATACGGCAGGCTGCCTCTATCTCTTCCATGGTCGCCTGGTCATTGGCATATCGAAGGTTCTCGAGGATCGTTCCGTTGAAGAGATAAGTCTCCTGTGTGACCACGCCGATCTGCGACCTCAGATACTCGAGGTCAAAATCTCTTACATCGACTCCGGCGATCTTCACGCTGCCTCCGCACACATCGTATAACCTCGGAATGAGATTGACCACAGTTGATTTGCCCGAACCGGACGGTCCGACGATCGCGTACATGCTGCCGCCGGGAACCTCGAAGTTGACATCTGTGAGAATGGGATTCTCCGGATTGTAGCTGAACGCGACATGATCGTAAGTGATCGGCTTGTTGTCGACATCAGGTTTTGCGCCATTCTCCGGAGATACAATGGTATTCTCTCTGTCAAAGTAGTCGAAAATACGTGTGAACAGTGCCAGTGATCTCGTGAAATCCACGGAGATATTCATCAGCTGTTCAATAGGTCTGTAAAGCCTGTTGATGAGGGCTACTGTAGCCGTGATCACACCTACAGTCAGCGTCGGATCGATATGCATGATGATAAAGTATCCTCCGGCGAAATATATGAGCAGCGGTCCGATCTGGGTGAACATACCCATGACGACTCTGAAGAGCTGCCCTGACCTCTGTTCCTTGAGGTTCAGGTCAGTGACTTCCTTGTTGACCCTGACAAAGTCATCATATTCCTTGTTCTCACGTGTGAATATCTTGACCAGCATCGAGCCGCTTACGGACAGCGTCTCGTCGATCTTCTGGTTGAGCTCATCGCTCTTGGCCTGGCTCTGCGTCAGATACTTCCAGCGGGTCCGTCCGGCAGTCCTTGTCGGAAGCACGAGCAGCGGTATCACTGCGATACCGACCAGCGCGAGCGGTGCGCTCATACTGAACAGTGCGACCAAAGTCGTGATGACTGTCGCGACATTACTCACGATATTCGAGAGTGTACCGCTGATGACAGAACTGACTCCGCTGATATCGGTATTCATGCGAGTGATGATGTCGCCCTGTTTCTCTGTCGTGAAGAAGGAATGCGGCATATACTGCAGGTGTCTGTACATCTGATTGCGCATGTCAAAGATGATCCGCTGTGAGATCCATGCGTTGATGTAGTTCTCGAGAACACCTACCAGCTGACTTGTTGTCAGAGCAGCAAACGCCAGAAGAAGGAGTTTGATGAGCAGCTCCATGTTCTTTCCCACAAGCGCCTCATCGACTATGCGTCCGGTTATGATCGACGGGAAAAGTCCTACTGTCGCAGACAGCAGGATAGCGATGAACACGAAGATGAACTGCAGCCAGTATGGCTTGAGATAGCTCATTATCCTGACGAGCAGCTCCTTCGTGACTTTAGGCATATTCTGTTTTTCTTCCTCTGTAAGGAAATGCATCGGACCCATACGTCCCGGTCCAGGTCCAGCCATTGTGATCCCCCTTTACTCTCCGGGGACGGTTCTTCTGTGCCATTTTTGGCACAGAAGAACCGTCCCCATTTTTACCTATCACGGCTTACCGCCTTCATAGAGCAGCCTGTCTGTGTAAACATCCACGAATGCATCCGTAGCAACACCGTAGTCTTTGTACGCGTTCTTGTATTCCGTCTTCCTGGAGCCGTCAGCACCGATCGTAATGATCGTCGCGCCTCTCTGGAGACCGGAATAATTGATATCAGTATAGGCCAGATTGTCTACCGAATATCCGTAGCACAGATCAACGCCTTTGTAATTGACCCAGGCATTATTGACATGGTCGTGTCCGCAGTAGCAGGCTTCCAGTACGCCGAGTCCGTCCGGACCCATGGTCTCGAAGAATTTGTCAATATCTGCCAGAGGGCCTTCTCTGGTGATGCCTCCGTGCCAGATGCGGCTGTGTGTTGTCTCGTCGAGCACTTCATCCCAGACGCCGGAGATGTATTTCGTATCCTTGGTATCCTTGAATCCGTTCGCCTCCAGATCCTCATACGCGATCCTGAATTCGCTCGTAGGGATATGGAAGAACGCAACAGTATCAGGACTGCCCAGTTCTGTAATAGACGCAGCTGCCCAGTCAACGGTGGAATCTCTGATAATGTCATAATTCCAGTCAAGTACCGCCTTGATGGAATTGTCCACATAGGCATTGCTGTCTACGAGGAGCAGTGCCTTGGTGATGATGCCTTCTGTATCTTTGATCAGAATGATCTGGTTCGTCACAGTCGGCAGATCGCCGCCGTCAGTAAAGTTCTGGTCGAATATACAGTATTCAAACTTGTCCTGCATATAGAGTTCGCCGAGCTTCTGTCTGTTGGTATAGTCAAACACCTCGGTATCATGATTGCCGAATACTGTCGAGAAGTATACGCCCTCATGGTTGAAGATCTCGATGACATCATGTGCGACCATGTAGTTATTGAGCGTACCTCCGCCATTATAGACTGGCCCCGGCACGGCAAAAGTATTGTCACCATCCAGTATGACAAGATCCGGTTTCTCTTTCTGCAGCATGGTGATCACTTCATAGACCGTCTTGCGATCCTTCTTGTAACTCCAGAATCCCCCTCCGAGGTGAATGTCTGTGAGCATCATGATCTTGAGATCTCTGTCCGTAGTGAAGGTATAGTACCCTGTCTGCTCATCGATCTCAGGCACCACTCTGTCCACACCGCTGTAGTCTACAGGGTCAAAGCTGTTGATATAGTGTCTCAGATGGAGTGACACGCCTAAGTTCACCGCACATGCCAACAGGAAGCATGACGCGGCGATGATAACGATCCACATCGGGATCTTCCACCAGAGTCCGCGCTTTTTCTTGACCGGAGCGCTGTGTTTGCCCGGATTCCTATCTCTGCTCATATCTCTGTCCTTTCAATAATAGATCGCATATAGCCTACAGTTCTACCGGTACTGTATCGCTGATCTTCTCCTGCAGAGCTTCTGGGTGCTCGAGAAGGTATTTGGCTATCCTGAGGGATTTTGCATAATAGAATCCATCAGCCAGTCTCTCATCGAGAGTGAATGTACAGTTGATCACATCCCTCTCCTGCCATGTCCCGTCGTACATGAGCTTCTGCTCTTTGTGGAGCTTGCCGATCGTGATCATGAATGAGCAAGTACCGTAATTGCTCAGATGGTGATAGCAGGAATCTGCTCCTATCGATCCAAGGTTGGACAGGAGCACCGATGAGTAGTTCGGATCGCCTGCAGTGAGTGCCTTCGGCATGACTCCATGGTATTCAAGCACTCTGAGTGTACCGAAGAACACTTCCAGGAATCCTCTCGGAAGGTTGCCGAAGAATTCCATCAGCTTGTCAAGGTCGTTGGATTTCTCTTTGCGTACCTTCTTGACATCTCCGATGATCAGTTTGGATACCGAGTCAAAATTCATATCCGGCTCCACCTTGAGGAACATCAGTGTCTCGTCCGCCTGATCCTCGAATCTCTGCTTGACGACAAACGAGAGAGTGATATCCGGTCTCTCATAATATGTTCTTCCGGAAATGAAATAGTTGAGCTTCGGTCTGTGATATACCGTCCTCGCGACAGCTGTGCAGATCGCATGGAAGATCTTGAGATTCGTTCCTTCCTTCTCATTTCTTTCCTTCATGTACGCGACCAGATCGGTCACATCGAACTGCTCTGTCATCGAGACTTCCGCCTCTGTCCTCTTCGGCATGATGTACGGCAGGATATTGTGATATCCGTCCAGGCCTTTGACTCTGACACCGTCTCTTCTCTTGTTTCTCATCGTTTGTCGTTCCTTTCTTATGTAAAAAATGGTTTATATTATCATTGTTGAATGCTGTCAGGATCGAATCGTTCAAAGATCGGCGTGCATCCTGCTGCAAGCGCCTCCCTGTATTCGTCCGGAGTCCTGATCGTCCATGAGGCTTCAGGGATCCCTGCTCTGTCGATCGCGCGCCTCAGTGAACGGCTGCATCGGTCCGCGTATTTACAGGCTATGAAATCCGGCTGTACGATCCTGTTGAACATGAGATTCGTCAGCAGGAATACCTGATAGAACGGCAGTCCTTCCCGGCTCTTGAAGAAATTCTGTACCAGCTGGCCTCTGATGATCTCCGGCCTGATCTTTCTGAGCACCATCAGCACTCTCGGATCAAAACTTTCTATTACGAATTCACCCTTATAGCTGTCAAGCCTCTTGCAGACTGCTTCGGTCAGTTCGCGGTAATTGCCCCTGGCGACCTTGAGTTCGATCAGCAGCGGCAGCCCCGTATTCTCGAACAGATCCAGCACTTCATCAAACGTCGGTATTTTCTCGTCAGTTCCTTCGAGTCTCAGCTTGTTCAGATTGACTATGTCATAATCCTCGATCTGTCCCTTGACGCCGGTCTCACGCTCCAGCTGCTCATCATGGAAAATCACGAGAGAGCCGTCAGCGATCAGATGAACATCGAATTCGACCGCGAGCCCGTGAGCCGCTGCTCTTCGGAAAGCCGCCATGGAATTTTCCGGGATATCCGGTTTGTCATGGTAGCCCCGGTGCGCATATCTGTCTGCGAGCCTGAAGGTTCTTCTTATATTACTCATTTAAGTCTTCCATGTCCTCGTATGCTGCGAGGCCTTTCTTGGCTTCCGGTGCCGCATCGCCGTGTCTGACACTGAGCATCGTAACGAAACTGAGCGCCACGAACAGTGCAGCATAAGGGAAGAGGATCTTGTAGCTGATATTTCTCATAAGCGTTCCGGCAAGGATCGGAGTGACGACCTGCGCAGCCATCGAAGCAGTGTAGTAATATCCTGTGAACTTGCCTATATCCGACCCTCTGCACATCTCGACGACCATCGGCAGCGAGTTGACATTGATCGCAGCCCAGGCAAAACCGACAAGCGCGAACACGATAAACATGACCGCGTTGATTTCATGGAATGCTGTCGTCAGGAAGAATCCCGAGAGGAAGCACGCTGCGAGTATCACAATACCGATCTGTATCGTCTTCTTGCGGCCGATCTTAGATGCCAGACTTCCGATAGGTATGTAGGAAACGATCGCTCCTGCTGTTGCGATCAGCAGACACGTTGAAGCACCTCCCAGGCCTTGCCCCATTACTTTATCTACATATGTAGTGAACCATGTCGTGATCCCGTTGTAACCTATGAACCACAGTGCGATCGAAGCCAGCAGGAAATACAGGCTTTTCTTGACATCCGCAGGCAGCACTTCATTGCCGCTGCCGTCATCCTCTGCCAGGTTCCACTCCGGATGCTCCGCTTCAAGAGCCTGATTCTCTGCCGTAAGCTGCGGCTCTCTGATCGTTGCAAACATAATGCCTACAGCAATCAGCATGATCGCAGACACAGCGATGAACAACACCTGATAATTGACGTGATCCAGTCCCAGGACTTTGGAATTCGGGTACAGCACTGCTGCGATAGCCAGATAGATGATCCCTCCGACAGCTCCCATCAGATTGATGATCGCATTCGCGCGGGATCTCAGAGGTTTTGGTGTCACATCAGGCATCAGAGCAACAGCCGGAGACCTGTAGGTCCCCATGGCTACGAGGAGAATGCCGAGGCAGATGACGAAGGCCGCCATCTTCCCGGTCGAAGGTGCCGCATAGAAGCTGTTGTCCAGCAAAGGAAGTATATTGAGTATGACTACCGCTGCCGCTGTGCCAAGCAGGATGTACGGAGTCCTCTTGCCCAGCTTCGTGTTCGTCCTGTCGGATAGTGTTCCGAAGAGCGGCAACAGGAACAGTGCGAGAATATTGTCGGCAGCCATAATAGCGCCGGAATAGGTTTCATTGAGATGGAAAGTCTTGGTGAGGATCAGAGGAATCACGCTGTCGTACATCTGCCAGAACGCGCAGATCGACAGGAACGCCAGTCCCACTAATACAGTTCTCTTGTTGTTAAGCTTCATCAAATTATCTCCTGATCAGTTGTAACTAATTGTATGAATAGCCGCCATCAGTCCTCCAGCCCCGGGAATCCGAGCTGTGTAAGAGCTGCCGGCAGTTCATCGAACGAATGGATCACTGCAGCAGGTTCAGCGATATGACCGAATCCGTAAGCAGCCCATATACAAGGAACGCCTGCCTCCGCGCTCGCGTCAGCGTCTTTCTGGATATCGCCTACGTATACAGCTGTATCGATACCGTTGCGCTCCATGACAAGTCTGATATTGGCGGCTTTGAGCATGCCTGATCTTCCCCATTCCTCGTAGTCCCGGAAGAACCGGTACATATCCATAGACTTCATGAAAGCCGGTACGTATCCTTCCTGACAGTTGCTGACCACGCTCATCGGAACACCTGCAGCTGTCAGACGTTCCAGGGTCTCCTCAACACCCGGGAACAGGACGCCGCCATGTTCAGCAATATATGAGTTCTCGAACACTTCGCATTTTCTCGCGATATCGTAACGCTCATCCGGGGTGAAGAAGGACATCAGATCATCCGCGATCTCATTCATCGTTTTGCCCATGTTGCGCTGGATCTGCTCTGCTGTGAAGTGCGGATCATTGCCGGTCACGCGTTCGATCTCCATGTTCCACGATTCTGCAACCGATGCAGCCGAATCCCACAGAGTCCCGTCAAGATCGAATATGACCATCATTTTGCTGATATCCTGATTGTTCATATCATTACCATCCCCCGTAACACGTGAATATTTTCTGTGATGCATAGTTGTAATAATTATACTATCACAGCCATATAAAAGGCAAAGCCGTCCGCATTATTCTTAGTCTTGACCTGTTCGGATGTGAATGGTATTATGTCCTCTGGCACTTCGCCGGCACCTTGTCTATAGCTTTTTTCAATAATACATGTATACCAAAGGGTAGTATATTATTAATGTTGGGTACAAAATATCGCCCAATATGCGGTCATGTATCGCATCTATCCACAAAGCAGTGAAACCGGAGGTATATATAATGAGACTTGATGCAGGCGGCAAGCAGTGCCCTATTCCAGTAATCATGGCTAAGAAGGAGCTCGAGGCAGGAGCTCAGGATGTTGAGATCATAGTTGACGGCCAGACTCAGGTCGACAATCTTACAAGACTCGGGGATGCTCTCGGAAGGAAAGCGTCCAGCGAGCCGTTCGGTGAGAAGTTCCTCGTCAAGTTCGAGAATGGCGAGACCAAGCAGGGTGCTGTAGTTGCTGAGGCAGATACATATGCAGTTTTCTTCAACACCAATGCGATCGGAACCAACAACAGTGAGCTTGGCGGCAACCTTGCCAAAATGGCAATTTTCACACTCAGCGAATCCGACAGGATCCCTGCTTACGTTCTCTTCATGAATGAAGGCGTCAAGCTGGTAACAGGTGTTGAGCCACAGATCGTTGAGAACCTGAACACTCTGATCGCCAAAGGCTGCAAGGTCCTGGTATGCGGCACATGCCTCAACTACTACGGCCTCAAGGAAGAGCTCAAAGTCGGAACTGTCAGCAACATGTATGACATTCTCGGCGCAATGCAGGAAGTAAGCAAGGTAATCAAACTCTAATGAACGAATACTATCTGTTGACATTCGAATCCACACACGCAGCGATCTCTACAGAGAAGCTCCTCAAACCTGCGGAAGTTACTATCATGCCTGTCCCGAGGTTCATCTCAGCCAGCTGTGGTATTTCTGTACGCATCAGACCTGACATGAAGGATAAGGCGGAGGCTCTCTTCACCGAAGGCAGCAAGCTGACACCTGATGACTACGCGTACTATCACGTTGTCAGGAACAACGGTGAAGGCGAGGTCACCTGCGACAAACTGGATCATATCCGCAGATAACGTTTCAGAGACGATCACACGATAAAAGCCCGGCACATGCCCAATGTCATTAAGTTAAGATGACTAAGAGATACTCTCTCATCAGAAATGATGAGGGGGTATTTTTTTCGTAAAAGATTGCGTGCCTTTAAACCCGCCCCCCCATGTGACCCGCCCCCGCCGGGCACGCAATTTGAATTA
>JAFRGC010000087.1 GCA_017434025.1 Mogibacterium sp.
AAGGAACTCGCAGACGCAGCACGCGAAGCCGGCCTGAAATTCTAAAGGAGGAGCAGAATGCAGAGTAAAGTAGACGCATCCAAGCTCGAGCTTACAGAAAACATCGTTGACATCAGACGTGTAGCCAAGACTGTAAAGGGCGGACGTAACATGAGATTCTCCGTCACAGTAGTTGTAGGCGACGGCGAAGGTCACGTAGGCATGGGACTCGGCAAAGCCATTGAGATTCCTGAGGCTGTAAGAAAGGCAACCGAGGATGCCAAGAAGAAAATGATATACGTTCCTACAGTAGGAACCACAGTTCCTCACCAGACTGTAGGTGAGTTCGGAGCGGGAAAGGTTCTCATCATGCCATCCGCTAAGGGTACAGGTGTTATCGCAGGTTCATCCGTGCGTACAGTACTCGAGGCAGCAGGCATCAAGGATGTAAGAGCTAAATCCCTCGGAACCAGCAACACCGGCAACATGGCAAGAGCAACAATGGAAGGTCTCAAGAACCTGACAACCGTTGAGGAAGTTGCAAAGCGCCGTGGTAAAACACCGGAAGAAATTATCGGATAGGAGGCAAGAGAAATGGCTAAACTTAAAATCACACTCGTTAAGAGCCCTATCGCTTGCCAGCCTAAGCAGAGAAAGACCGTTGAGGCTCTTGGCCTGAGAAAACTCAATCACTCTGTAGAGCTTGAGGATTCCCCGGCAACAAGAGGAGCTATCAACAAGGTATCACATCTGCTCAAAGTAGAAGAGCTGTAAGGAGGGCTAAGACCATGAGACTTCATGAACTTAAAAAGCCGGAAGGCTCCACAAAAGCGCCTAAGAGAATCGGCCGCGGCCAGGGAACCGGTCAGGGTACAACTGCCGGCAGAGGTATGAACGGTCAGAACTCAAGATCGGGCGGCGGAGTCAGACTGGGTTTTGAGGGTGGTCAGATGCCACTCTACAGAAGACTCCCTAAGAGAGGCTTCAACAACAAATGGGCTAAGGAATATGCTGAAGTAAACGTTAAGGATCTCAACAGATTCGAAGACGGTACAGAGGTTGATCTGGGCATGCTGCTCGCAGCAGGCCTTGTCGGAAAGCAGCTGGACGGACTTAAGGTCCTCGGTAACGGTGAGCTCACAAAGAAGCTTACTGTAAAGGCTGAGAAGTTCAGCAAGAGCGCTGTCGAAAAGATCGAAAAGGCAGGCGGAAAGGCAGAGGTCATCTAATGGAACTTGTGAAGACATTCTCTAAGGCGTGGAAGATACCGGAGATCAGATCCAAAATAATCTTCACGCTTCTGATGCTGCTGGTATTCAGGATCGGATCCAACATTCCGGTACCGGGTATCGACAGAGAGTATCTTGCGCAGATGTTTTCGGGAGAGACGGGACTTCTCGATCTCTTCGACCTGTTCTCGGGTGGTGCATTCAGCAACTTCACTATATTTGCTCTGAGTATCACCCCATATATTACTGCATCGATCATAGTACAGCTGCTGACGATCGCGTTCCCTTACTTCGAGCGTCTCGCCAAGGAAGGAACAGAAGGCCGTAAAAAGATGGCCACGATCACAAGGTATATGACTGTTGTGCTCGGACTTATTCAGGCGGTAGGTCTTACGGTTGGTCTCTTCAGAAGAGCGATCGTTGACAAGAGCGCATTCAACATGATCACCATCATCATTGTTCTGACTGCGGGCACAGCATTCCTGATGTGGCTTGGTGAGCAGATCAACGAGTACGGAATCGGAAACAGTATCTCGATGCTGATCTTCGGTGGTATCGTAGCCAGACTTCCGTCCGCTGTCAGAGGCGTTATTACGCAGGTGAAAGACGGAGCAGTATCGGTAATTTCTGTAATAGCACTCCTTATCGTAGCGGTGCTGATCACAATGGTCATCATCGAGATGCAGGAGGGTGTTAGAAAGATCCCGGTACAATATGCTAAGCGCGTAGTCGGACGCACGATGTACGGAGGCCAGTCGACTCACATTCCTATGAAGGTGAACCAGGCAGGCGTTATTCCAATCATCTTCTCGATCTCGCTGCTTCAGTTCCCGCTGACAATCACATACTTCTTCCCGAACTCCAGCTTCACGGATTTCGTTACGAAGTATCTGTCACCATCGGGTAACCCGGGCGTGTGGGTATATGCTGCACTGAACATTATTCTTACAATGTTCTTCACATATTTCTACACGGCAATCATGTTCAACCCAACAGATGTTGCCGACAACATGAGACAGAACGGCGGATTCATTCCGGGCATCAGACCGGGAGTAGCTACCGTAGAATATCTGTCAAAGATAATGAGCAGACTGTGCTTCGCAGGAGGACTCTTCCTGGCAGCAGTCGCAACTATCCCAACGATCGTAAGCGTGTTCACACCGTTCAACTTCAGCTTCGGCGGAACCTCATTGCTGATCATGGTAGGCGTTGCGCTTGACATAGTACAGCAGCTCGAGAATCAGATGCTGATGAGAAATTATCAGGGATTCCTTAAGTAAAATTAGGAGGAAGATATGAGAGCAGTATTACTGGGACCTCCGGGTGCGGGCAAAGGCACTCAGGCAGTAAGATTGGTTGAGAAATACGGTATTCCTCAGATCTCTACGGGAGACATCTTCCGCAAGAACATCAAAGAGGGAACCGAGCTTGGAAAGAAAGCTCAGGAGTATACAAACTCCGGAAGACTCGTACCTGATGAGCTGGTAGTCGACCTCGTGGCCGACAGACTGCAGCAGGACGACTGCGTAAACGGATATCTGCTCGACGGATTCCCGAGAACGATCGCTCAGGCTGAGGCCTTCGATAAGATGCTCGAGAAGAACGGTCAGAAGCTCGACATGGTCATCAACTTTGAAGTCGGTTATGAAACTCTCATGGAGAGACTGACCGGCAGAAGACTGTGCAAGGCATGCGGCGCAAGTTATCACATCAAGAACTTCCCACCAAAGGTTGAGGGAGTTTGCGACAAGTGCGGCGGCGAACTTGAACAGCGCAAGGATGACACAAGAGAGACTGCCGAGAAGAGGATCGAGGTCTACGAAGAATCCACAGCTCCACTGATCGACTATTACAAAAATGCCGGAACTCTCAGAAACTTCAATGCAGAAAAGGATGCTGCAGAAGTATTCGCAGAAATAGTTGCGGAGATCGGAGAGTAATCAGGACATGATAATAATCAAGTCTAAACGCGAGATCGAGCTCATGAAGGAACCATGCAAGGTCACGGCAGAACTGCTTCATGATCTTGCTGAATTCGTCAGACCGGGCATCTCGACAATGGATGTAAATGACTTTGTTGAGAAAAGGATCACCGGACACGGCATGACACCGACATTTAAAGGCTATGGCGGATTTCCCGCCGCAGCCTGCGTGTCTGTCAACGATGAGGTGATACACGGTATTCCGAACGCATCCAGGATACTAAAGGAAGGCGATATCGTAAGCGTGGATGTGGGTGCAACATACAAAGGCTATAACAGCGATGCGGCACGTACATATCCTGTAGGCAAGATAAGCGCCGAAGATCAGAAACTCATAGATGTCACCAGACAGAGCTTTTTCGAAGGCATCAAGTATGCCATGGTAGGCTACAGAATAGGAGACATCGGGCATGCGGTCCAGAAGTATGCCGAAAGCTTCGGGATGGGCGTTATAAGGGACTACACCGGTCACGGAACCGGTACCGCGCTCCACGAAGACCCATACATCCCTAACTACGGAAAGCCTGGCAAAGGTGCAAGGATTGAGAGAGGAATGACTCTCGCAATCGAACCGATGATAGCCCTTGGCAGCTACGAAGTAAGGGTCCTGGGGAATGACTGGACTGTAGTGATGGTGGACGGCAAGAAGTCTGCCCACTATGAAAACACTATATTGGTTACCGACGGAGAACCTGAGATCTTAACTCTGCAATAGGAGGGACGTAATGGCAAAAAGCAACACTATAGAGGCAATGGGCACCGTTATCGATGCGCAGCCGAACGCAAT
>JAFRGC010000088.1 GCA_017434025.1 Mogibacterium sp.
GCAATGTTTATATGCAATTTCATTATTCCCAAATAACAAAACAGCACACCCTTAGGAATTGTCCCATGCAGATGTGCTGTTTTATTCGATTTGCCCCTTAACAGTCATCTTAACTTAATGACATTGAGCGAGCGCTGCCCCTTTTATCGTTCTGTGTAATTGTCCGATGATCACTATTCAGCAAGTGCGTCTCTTTCTCTTGCCTTGTCGAATACTGCTCTTTCCTTGTCAAGTGTCGGAGTGACTTTAGCTACGATGAATGCTACAAGTCCGCCTGCAATGAATCCAGGCAGCAGCTCGTAAACACCTGTCGAAGCGGAGAGTCCGCCGAACAGCCAGCCAAGGTCAACAGCAAAGCCTGCAACAATACCTGCGATAGCTCCCTTATAGTTGAACTCTCTCCAGAAGAGTGACAGGATGATGACCGGTCCGAACGAAGCGCCGAATGCACCCCATGCGTTCTCTACCAGGTTCATGATAGCCTGTGCTCCGGCTCCCTTGGAAGAAGCGATCAGGTAAGCGATGACAGCGATGACTACTACTACGATACGTCCTACCATTACTGCTTCCTTCTCGCTGACATCCTTCTTGAAGTTTGCGTACAGGTCAGATGTGAATGAGCTGGATGCTACGAGCAGCTGTGAGTCTGCAGTGGATACTGAAGCTGCGATGATCGCTGCGAGCAGCAGTCCGGAAACAGCAGCCGGGAAGTATTTCCTTGCCATTGTGATGAATACGATCTTCTGCATTCCGATCGGGAGCAGTTCATCAGCTACCAGCATTCTGCCCATGTAAGCGATGAGGCATGCACTGCCGAGTGAGATCAGTACCCAGATGATAGCGATCGTTGATGCCTTCTTGATTTCCTTTGGCTTCTCGATCGACATGAATCTTACGATGATGTGCGGCATACCGAAGTATCCGAGACCCCAAGCCATACCTGTTGCGATATCCTGCCAGCTTGCGCTGAAGAGTCCGCCGCCGAAGTCGCATGTCACAACTGCGCCGCTCGCGTCTGTGTACTCATATACCTGGCTGAGAAGCGATGTATCGAGGTTCTGGTGTGTAGCGAGAACTGTGATAGGAACTGCCATCAGAGCGATCATCATCAGCATGCCCTGGAAGAAGTCTGTCCAGCATACTGCGGTGAATCCTCCGAAGATCGTATAGAATACGATCAGCAGTGCGAATACGACCATCGCAAGTGTTGTCGAGATTCCCGGGAACAGTGTTCCGAATACTGTAGTTCCTGCTACGAAAGCAGAAGCTACATAGATCGTGTAAGCAAACAGGAAGATCAGAGCGCAGATCACCTGCAGTGTCTTAGTATCTGCATCAAACCTGTTAGCGAGGAACTGAGGGATAGTGATCGAGTCATCAGCTTCCTCAGAGAATACTCTCAGTCTTCTTGCACAGAGGATCCAGTTGAGTGCTGTACCGAGAGCAAGTCCGATACCGATCCAGATCTGGCCGAATCCGAATGCCAGGATCGATCCCGGAAGTCCCATCAGCAGCCATGCTGACATATCTGATGCCTGTGCCGAAAGTGCTGTTACCCATGGTCCCATCTGACGTCCGCCTAGGAAGTAATCTTCCTGGCTTCTCTGCTTATCCTTGATGTAGAAGTAAATTACTACTCCCATCAGCGCGACGAAGTAGAGAATAAAGGTTAACATTTCAGAATTCATAAATACTCCTTTTCTGTTGCCATCTCCCCTATCATATCGTTAATAATTTCACGGTCTTCCCGGATCCGTGAATCCCCAAGATGTGCAGAAGCACACCTGATGAGGCTATCATATGGCAACTATAATTATGTATATATTATCGGTGTATTCATGCTTTAAGTCAATCTTAAAGTGATATTAAGTTATCATTAATACGGCAGTATAACACCGATTTTCTTATGTGAAGAATTGGTGAAGCTTTGAAATTTCAACGATATACGGCTTTAACAAATTGTTAAAGCGCGAAAGCATTTTGTTAATTATATAACAACGTACTCCCCAGTTTTGTACCCCAAACCATGTGATTTTCCCTTCAGATCATGCTCCAAAATGCATTTTTATACTTTGCATCAAATAATTACACGCACTTTCATACTCCAAATGATCCGGAAAAAGAAATGTGATATCTGTCGCTATACCGTTATTTTTTTATCAATTGCTGCGTGGAGGAGCCGCTCCTTGAGATCCACACGCGATATTTTGAGCAAGCAGAAAAAGAGGTGAGCAGATATTCGGTCTGCTCACCTCCTGTATTTGCATCAGATCCGTGGATCCTCAGATCTGTTAATTCAGATTGAGTTTCTTCTCCATCAGATAATTGCAGATGAAGAAGTATATCACTCCGATCGCTATGGTAACTACTAATGCGATCAGCATCGTCATGCGGAAGCCGGCTATGCTGTTGAACACGTCGTAAAATTTGAAAGACATAACTTCTGTGACTCCTCTGCCTACGAATGTTTCTGCAATCATCAGCCCGATATACGCGCCAATAGCGGCAAGTGTCGTGTGCTGCTTAGCCTGGCGTCCTATTGTGATCGCTGCGTAGATCTGCAGAACGCTTTGCGTGATGCCGAATACAGTCACAAGCAGAACCAGGATCACGGTCAGCCAGTCGACCTTAGACAGGAACTCAAGCCAGTTCACTTTGAAGATATCCAGGAAATGTCCGCTGAACATTGCGATGATGATTCCTGTCACCGCCATTGCTACCATTGACAGCAGGACCCACAGCATCGCTGAGATCGTCTTGCTTGCGATATGCTGCGAAGCTGTCACCGGAAGGACCTGATTGAAGTACGCCTCATCGCCGAGCAGGCTGTTGTTGTATCTCTGGATTATCATCACTACAGCCATAACAACTACCGCAGTAGCTGCGGCTGTGTAAAGCAGTGCGGAGATCACAATCATGAACTCCGACTCCTTCTGGAGCGGGCCAACCATGAGCCCGAGAAGCGCTGCAGTTGCGATCCAGCCTATATACAGCGGCACAAGTCTGCGTCCCAGTGCCGGGATCTCATATTTTAACAGTTTGCCTAACATCTGAATACCTCCCTGAAGAGCTTGTCGACGCTCTCACCTGTCTCCTCTCTTATCTCCTCTGCCTGCTTATGCAGCACCACTCTGCCTTCCTTGAGGAAGACCACATCATCCAGTACGGATTCGATATCGGAGATGAGATGTGTAGATATGATGACTACCGCGTCCTCGTTATAGTTCGAAATGATTGTCCTGAGTATGTAATCTCTGGTTGCCGGGTCGACTCCGCCGATCGGCTCGTCCAGCAGGTAGACCTGCGCATCCCTCGCCATGACCAGACACAGCTGGAGTTTCTCTTTGGTCCCCTTGGACATCTTCTTCATCGGCTGGTTGATGTCAAGGCCAAGATCCTTGACCATCTTCACTGCCTTGCTGCGGTTGAAATCCACGAAGAAGTCTTCGTACAGATCCATCAGCTGCTTCGTGTTCATGTAATCCGGCAGTGCGTTCCTATCCGGCAGATAAGCGACGACCTTCTTGGTCTCGACGCCCGGATCCATACCGTTGATCTTAACGGATCCCGCCGTTGGGGTCAGCAGCCCGTTCATGATCTTGAGCAGTGTGGTCTTCCCGCTCCCATTTGGACCGAGCAGACCAACGATCTGTCCCTTCTCCAGCTGGAGCGCAACACTGTCAAGAGCAGTCAGGCTTCCGAATTGCTTCGTAAGATGATTGATTTCTATTCTTGCCATTACTACTGCCTCCTTACCTATGCCTGGATATCTTCGAGCCATCTCTTCACAGCTCCGGTGATCTCCTCACCTGTCATTCCTATCTTGCGGAGTTTGTTTGCAAACTCCTCGAAATATCTCTTAGCGAGTTCTTCATGCAGACCTTTCAAGACTTTCTCCTCCTTAGTTACGAATCTGCCGCTGGTACGTTCCGAGAAAACCAGTTCCCTTCTCTCAAGCTCGGCCAGCGCTCTCTGCATCGTGTTAGGATTGACTCCCGCGTCCATTGCCAGATCTCTGACTGACGGAAGCTTCTCGCCGGGACTGTACGCCCCGCTCGCGATACGCATCGTCAGCTCATCTATGATCTGGGAATAGATTGGAACCCCGTTCTTAAAATTCCATTCCATCTTTCCGTCCTTTCTCTATTGATCAGTACCGCTGTATGTTCTTTCACATACAGCAGCGGATTTGCTGAAGTGCTTCTGTACTCTGTGTTACTGTATTAATCACTTAGTACAATAATACATTAATACAATCTTATATCCTTGTCAACACCTTTTTTGATATTTTCGTAACTTTCGTAAATGATTTGGTTCGCACTGCGTCTCTGTCGGAAAGAGTTTGTAGCGATCGGCGCCGTGCTTGACCGCCTGCGGGCAACTGCAATATAATCGGAATTGGTTTTAACGGGAGTACGGGAGATATACTGGATCATGAAAATCAAAGGGAAAGGTTACAATGAATATGCCGCTGCGTTCTTCTGCGGTATATTTCTGCTCATAATCCTGCTCATAACTTCGACGCAGGCTGTCTGCTACTGGATACCGGACTGGTGGAGGACGGAATATGCCAAATACAACACGCCGCAGTATGTGACCGGTGAGATGTCACTGGATGATGCTGTATATATTACAGATCAGATGCTGGAGTACTGCATCGGCAGGCTTGACACGCTTGAGGACACAGAGGCGACGATCGACGGAGTTACTGCTCCGTTCTTCACAGAACGGGAGAAGCTCCATCTTGCTGATTGCCGTGTCATTTTCCTCGGTGCAGTCAGAGTCAGGCTGATCCTGATCCTGGTCATTATCGGACTGCTCTTCGCTGTATGGTTCTCGATCAGGAGCAGGCATGCAAAAAGATCCGGAGATGATGCCATCGATCCGGATCTCATGTCCTATGTCGGCAGACGGTTCTCGCGCACACTTGCGTGCGGATATCTCGCCGCCCTTATTGTACTGCTTGTTGCAGCATTACTGATCGTATTGATGGGAATGGAGGACTTCACCCTCCTGTTCACCAGGTTCCACCATGTATTCTTCGACAACGATCTGTGGATACTGGATCCACGCCACGATAACCTGGTCAATGTCATGCAGGAATCTGTCTTCGCGGACGCTGCGATCTGGATCGGCAGCATCTGGGCAGCTTCCGCTGTACTGCTCGCTGTTATCAGCGGTGTGATCCTCGGGAAAACATCCGATGTGAAATGATCACTGGATATCTTCTCCTGCCCCCAGTTCAGACCTAGCCTGAGAGACCTCAGATTCGCTGAATACGCCGCTATACAGCCTGTTGCAGAGGCTGATGCCATAATACAGTTTCTCGCTGTCAGAGCCGTTAACAGCAGCCTTAGGAACGACGATGATCTCAGGGTCCAGGAGGACATTGCCCTCCTCGTCTTTGAGGCGGTCCTGCATTTCTGACTTCGCCGCAGATGCGTTATCCATGCTGTTCACCACTATTATGATATAGTCCGGTGCCCAGCTTATTATTTTGTCGTCAGTAACTGTCTTATCTTTCGATCCTGCGACGTTATTCGCTTTCGCCATGTTGAGCAATGCGCTCTTGCCTGTCGTCTCGTGATCACCGATCTCAATGTAGCAGTCTGCCTTATCTGAGTCGCTGATGTTCACATAGCTGAGCTGTGTATCCCAGTATTTGTACGCGTTATACTCCCAATGCGCGTACAGTGTCATATCTGAGTCGCTGTCGAAGATATCTTCCTCTGATACCTGTGTGCCGCCTTCCGGCTCAGTGAACCATCCGATGAGCTCATATCCGTCATATGCCGCTCCTGGGAACGATCCGTAAGCATCACCCTTCCGGACAGTCTTCGTGCTGTCACCAGAGCTGATCGAACCGCCATTAGGGTCAAATGTCACTCTAGCCGAAGCCTGCGGTATCGCCTTCCAGTGCGCGTACAAAGTGACGGTTCCGCTGCCGGTGACTTTGGTTTCCGCGGTCACCTTCTCGCCGCCCTCTGCTTCTGTGTACCAGCCTTCAAAAGTATATCCTTCCATCTGCGGAACAGGCAGTTCTCCCAGAAGATCTCCCTCTGAACGTGTGAATTTCCCTCCGGATACTGTACCACCATTGGCGTCAAGCGTCACTGTGACGGTCTTGATCTCAGGCAGTTTGCCGCCGCCTCCGCCACCGCCGTTCCTGCGCGGTACTCTCGGTGTGCCCTGCCTGTTGCCGCCCTGCTGGTTCTGGCTGGTATCTTCCGGTCCCTCCGGCTCCTCTATCGTCTCCGGATCGTAGTTCTCCATCTCGCTCTCGAAGTTCTCGTCGTGGAATTCCTCTTCCTCTTCCTCAGGCTGACCGCTGAAATCAAAGCGCGAGAATACTGACTCCTTCGTCTCCGTGAGTCCCAGCTCGTCCCGCCTCATCTCGTATTCATCTCTCAGCAGGCCATCTTCGTCAGGCACCGTCCTGGAATAGTTGGTGTTGTCAGTGACGCGCACTCTGCATCCGCACAGAAGCAGCATGCACAATACGATAGATGCGAGGCATAATATTCTGATGTTTGCTGTTCTCTTATAATGCATATCTGAAATGTGCTCTCAGCTTGTCCTTCCAGTTCATTTTATTTCTTGCTGCCGCCATCGTTTCCTTGAGGAAGGATGACATCTGCTGTCTGTCTTCATCAGTCATAGAGTGATCACTGTACACAGCTTCTTTCCAGATCTCAAGCATTGCGGAATACTTCGCCGCATATTCGTCTGCCAGCTCTCTTCTGACATTTTCCTGCATCGCTGAGAAAGCCGGCTCTTCCGGACTTATCCCGCAGGCTTTGAGCCAGCGTACAGCGTATGGGAACATCGCGCCTATCGATCTGTTAGGGTCATCGCTGTCAAGGCCTGCTCTGACAGCCTTCCGGCGCTTGCTGAGCCTCCTGTGCAGCAGGTACAGCACCGCAGCTATTGCGAGCACTACAGCCGCCAGTCCAGCCCACGCAGTAACCGAAGCCTCATGACCGGCTTCTCCGCGCAGCACATCGATAAGGCTCTCATTGCTGCGTTCTCTCTCCTCCGGCTCCTGCAGATCGGTTATATCCTGCTCTCCGCCTTCTATGTATGCGCTCCTGAGAGCGAACATATCTCTCAGGTTCTCATTGGCGCGGGATACCGCGTAGTTCTCGCCGGGATCCGCAAACACGACCGCCCCGAAAACAAGTGCGACAGCCAGCAGTATCGGAAGCGCTGCTCCGATCCTGCCGTTGGCATAGGACAGCAGGAGCGTCAATATCATAGCGATCAGGCATGGTACGGAAGGGATGACCCCCAGATACGCAAACAGGATCATGACTACGATAAACAAGCCGGTGTTGACTGCCCTGCGGTATGCTGCAGGAGGCAGTGCCGCGATAAATCCAATCAGTGCCGATCCCCACACTGCCGCGAGTCTCAGACACATCTCAGGATCTTCTTCGCCTTGGGCTCCCACTGAGAGCATATCATATACGTATGCCTGCGACATCTCCGACTGTTCGAATATGCTGTTGATGATCAGCGCCATTCCATTGCCTATATATTTGCGCAGCAATACGGCTGCCGCTATGAGCAGTACCGCTATGAGGATCCTGAGCCCCATTCTCAGCCTCTCATCGAGACCTGCCATCGCGGTCCCCGTCAGCATGAACATGAGGAATCCCGGCAGGACGAACGGCAGCAGCATGATGTCACCGGTCATGATGACAAACGATGCAATCGCAGCCGTGACAAACAATGCCGAAACGATATCAAGCCCCAGCCGGCCTCTGATGACTCCAGGTTCGCCCTTCCTGAGCCCGATCATCGACTCAGTATTACGGACGCTGACAGTAAAGGTGTCAGCCGGAATGTCTCCTACTATGAAAATGTCAGAGCCTGTCGTCTCCTTCACTCTGTACCTCTTCTGTTAAATCTCTAATTCGGACAACTCCGATGTATACGAATTCTCGTCTATCCTGATGATATTCGCGCCTGCCTCGTTGCGGCCCTCTCTGGCCGCATCATACATCAACAGCGTGACCTGACATCCGTTCGAGATCGATTCGATTCCCGAAGGCATCTTCGAACCTACTATGATGAGGTGCGCAAATCTGCTGTCCACGGTACCTCTCTCGATCACTTCGAACGCACTGTTCGAGACAGCCGGGACTGACAGATACGCGTCGGCGATGCTGAGGAGTTCCTCTTCATTGGTCACTTTGGCATATACCGGCTCCCTGGTCTCAGGATCCGTCCACCCTGCTGTGAAATCCACGCCTGCAGCCCAGAGACTGTTCATGACTGACGCGAACACCGATGCGATCACATCCAGCGCATACGGGTTGAGGCCGACATCTGCGGCGTTGTCAAGAATGACCAGAACCTGACCTGTTACAGGAGTTCCGAGCTCCTTGACCAGCATCTTGTCGACCTTCTCGGAAAGCTTCCAGTGGATGTTCCTGACCGGATCTCCCACGATATACTCGCGCAATCCCCTCACATCTCCCGGATCGCTGCCTCTTCTGTCATCCCGATAGATATCACTTTCAGGCATCGACGCTGAGCTGCTGGTGAGCTGCAGGTCCATGTCGAACAGTTCAGGCATGACAGTAATATAGTGCCGGTCACTTACAGCCTTGTTCCTTGACCACAGATGCAGCGGATCAGAGATCCTGACATTATCTACAGCCACCTCATACCTGCCTGCATGGCCCGGATTGATGACAAGCTGTTCCTCGGAACGCCCTTTAGGCCTCAGGTGTCTCAGGACATTGATCGTATCGACTTCACCGGTCCTCAGATTGGTGCACCTGACCTCCGCCTCAGCGCCTGCTACAGGCATCAGATCAGGGTTGTGGAGGATCAGTCTGATGCTGTTCGCGTCAGCGGTATCCTGCAGGAGCGAAGCTTCTACATGTTTGCCGGAGATCGACGCAGCAGCCAGCGACAGCAGCGGTGCAGCAATAAGCGCAGCAAGCAAAGCAACTGTACCTGTTCCGTTAGCAAACAGATACAGTACCGCCGCGAACAATATCAGCAGAACTACCGCTACTCTTCTTCTGATCATAACTATACAGAGTAAGGACCTTTCACAGTCTTGAGGATCTGTCCGAGCACCTCAGCTGCCGTCTGACGGGCAGCACGGGATTTCTGTGTCAGGATGATCCTGTGCGCGCAAACGTCGCAGAACACTTCTCTGACATCGTCTTCTGTTACATAATCTCTTCCGTTCATGAGTGCGCAGGCTTTAGCCATATGGCTGACAGCGATAGAACCTCTCGGGCTGATGCCGAGCTCGATCCTCGAATCCTCTCTGGTCGCTGTGACAAGATCTGTGATGTAAGCAACGATCTCATCCTTGAGAGTCACCTCAAGAGTTGCTGCCTGCAGCGACGAAACGAGGTCGGCGCTCATGATACGTCTCATCCCGGCATATGGATCCAGCGTCTGGCGTTCCTTGATCACCTTCATCTCGCTGTCCTTATCCGGGTATCCGATGGTAAGTCTGGCAAGGAATCTGTCCATCTGAGCATGCGGAAGTATCTGCGTACCCGCGGTGCCGACCTGGTTCTGTGTAGCGATCACGATAAACGGATCTTTGAGTCTGTATGTCTTACCGTCGACAGTCACCTGTTTCTCCTCCATGGCTTCGAGGAGCGCTGCCTGTGTCCTGCTCGAAGTACGGTTGATCTCGTCAGCGAGCAGCAGGTTGGTATCGTTGATGATACCCGGCATATACGTAAACTTGTCGGTTTCCTTATTGTAAATGGTAAACCCGACGATATCCGAAGGCAGTACATCAGGCGTGAACTGGATCCTGTTGTACGCGATGCCGAGCACCTTGCCAACAGCTACCGCGAGCGATGTCTTACCAACGCCCGGGACGTCGTCGATCAGTATATGGCCATTCGCCATGATGCACATCATCACCTTGCGGACCACGTCCTCCTTACCGATTATTACTTTATTCATTTCTGCGACTGCCGTCTGAACGGCATTATGGATCGCCTGTATGGTTTTCTCCTCCACAGCTGTCAGCCTCCTGGTATCTATCAGATAGTTATTCGATTCTGCATGATCTGTTTCCAGATCCATTTCATATCTTATGAATTATACCATATATCATACATCGTGAATTGTGAAGAAATGATTAATATTAAGGACATAAAAAGCCGCCCTGCCAGAGGGCGGCATTTCAGTTGTCTGATCAGATCATGAACAGCTGTCTACAGATGCTGGTTCCTTGGGATCCTGTCATAGTGCTTGAGCAGGAACGGCTCTATCATGGAAGTCAGCTTCATATCCAGATTGAAGAAGTAGACTGTGAATGTCACTACAAACAGTCCGGATACTGTAAGAAGCAGATACAGAAGTGCTTTGAGTGCTTTCTTTTTCATTGTGTGTTCGCCTCCTATTGCATTTTACCATGAATTCTCGTCATCAAGGAACTCGAGTGTAGGATCGAGCGGTTCTTCCTGCATGACTGTTCTCATATACTGGTTGACCTGGTCTCTGACTCCCTGTCTCGATACGACACGAGGGTCGAAGAGCTGATGGTCTACCCAGATCAGAGGAATTCCGAGCTCTCTTGCTCTGTCCTCGAACATGCCGTGCATGCCGTCCAGAGCCTTGCAGGTGATGTGCTCCCAGAGAATGATCATGTCAGCATTGTACTCCTCGACAAATCTGAAGAGGTCGTTGAGCAGTACCTTATAACCGCCGTGTGTACGGTTACGCATGATCATTTCCTCAGTCAGCATCGCCATATCGTAATAAGCCTGCTCTCTGTTCTCCGGAGTATCGGTCTCTGCGATCATCTCAGTATTGATGCAGGAGAGCATGTCTGTCAGCGGGACGATTCCCCAGCAGTTGAGCAGCCATACGAGGAAGTCCATGTAGAAGTGCGACTGTACACCCCATACGATCGCTCTGTGGCGATACTCAGGAGCTGCCATTCTGCGCTTCTTGTAAGCCTGCTCAGCCAGCTTCATGAGCTTCTTGTCGCATTTCTCGAAGTCAGGAACTTTGCCGCAGATAGCCATGTAGTTGGTCTCTGTGTAGAGTGCGAGGTTGCCGCCGAAGATCTGCGGATAATCAGTCTTGTTCATATCCAGCCATTCGTTACGGCATCTCGTAGCGATATTGACTCTGCGAGCGCATTCGAAGTAGTAATCCCAGTCCCACTTGTGGCCTGTATGTTCTTCGATGAACTTGATCGCTCTGCGGATCTCTTCAGCAGCATAGTCCTGAACATCATCTTGTTTGTGGCGAAGAGGTGCAGGCAGCTGGAATACAGGGATACCGTCTTCCTTCTCAAGTCTCTCGGAGATGACTCCGTTGCCGAGAAGTGAACCGTCGCAGGTCGTGTTGCACTGTACGGCGCATGCACCGAGGATCGGAGCGTCATCGTCGATCGAAACGCCTGCCTCTGCCTCTGGCATCGGACATACGTCTCCGGCAAGTCCGAATTCCTGTGCAACGTCGATGTAGTGTTCAGCAGCATGCTGGTTGAGCAGTACAGAAACGTAGGTCGATGGAGTTTCACGGCTCGTGCACTTGAGGTTAGGGAATCCCATCATGACTGCCGTCATCTCATTCTCGTCTACGAGGACGTTGATCTTGGAGAACTCTTCATCATTGCCGATCCTGCGGTCACCGCGGAAGAGCGTGTTGAGCAGTTTGGCTACGTCTATGATGATGAGGTCCTGTTCCTCATGAGCCATCCTGAGGTATTCACCTCTGAGGCCCTGTGTGAAACGGTCAACCATCATCGGTACTGCCAGATAGTTCGCCATCCAGCGATATCTGAACATAGCCTTGACATTGCGCGGTACCATTACGAATTTGCCCAAAGTCATCATGATACCGAGCCAGCGCCAGTAATCGTACAGGGTGTCCTGCACGCCGCGCCACTCACGGCGCTTACGTACTTTGCCATGAGGCTTGTACAGGTCGCCGTATCTGGTGTCGCCCTTGATCTTCTCAGGGTTTACCATTGTTTTGAATTTCTTGACTGCCATTACTCTCCCTCCTTCTGGATCTTCTTGATATCGATGCTTTCCATGAACGCCTGTACACGGGTGCGCATCTGTCCGGAGGAGCCGATAGCGTATGGACGGTCAACGGAGAGTACCGGATGACCGTATCTTGCTCTGAGTATGTGCGATCCCATCATCTTCTCATAAGCCCATGGGTCGCAGAATTTCATCTGCTGATAGATGATGCCGTCAGCCTTGTATTCCTTGGCCAGCTTGTCAACGTATTCACGTCTTGCATCCATCTTCTGAGTATTCATGTAACGAGGGCATTCGCCTCTGTACATATACTGCCTGCAGATCTGTGTCAGAGCATCCTCTTCATCATTGAGTTCGATCGGGTCTCTGCCCGGCAGTGAGCCGTAGCAGAATCTGTCAGCACATACGAACGCGCCGCTGTCCTCGACGAGTTTGATGAAGTCGGTGTCATCGACCTCGGACCCAACTACGAGTACTCTTGCCTTGAACCATGGTTTCGGATCCGGTTCTCTGGTCTTGAGTTCTTCGAGGGTCTCCTCGAGTTTGTCGATGATCAGGTACTTAGGTGCTGCATATGATGCGAGACACAGCACATTGTACTCATATCCTGTGATCGTCGGATTGTCAAGCTTACGGAAATCTCCGATCGCTCTGAGCAGTTCACAGACATGATTGTGTTCAGCTACAGCCTGGCGGATAGCAGCATCGCTGATATCGATGCCGTAGTTCTCTGCCAGAGGCTTGAGAATGTGGTTCTTACACTGTACGACATAGAGATCCAGGCCGTTGTAGTCAGCCTTCATAGGGATCTCCATGTAGTCGAAGAAAAATCCTTCTTTGTCAGCGCCCATCGCTTTGAGGAGTTCCATATTCTCAACGCAGCGGTTGAGCATGGAGCATCCATCAGGAGTGATCATGGCATCGAGAAAATTGAACCCCCCTTCCAGCGCTCTCTCGAGCATCGCTCTTGAGTACTCGCAGAGAAAACTGGTCAAATAATAAGTCCCTACGTCTATTGAACCTGTTCTCGGTGCACGGAGTCTCGCGGAGAAGCATCCCGGCAGATTGAGGAGTGGCTCAGGAACGTTCTCGCACATATAGCCTATGCACTTCTTCCCCTCTTCCTGTGCCTGCCTGATAAGATCGTTATTAGCTTCCTGCAGCAGGTCTTCAAAATAAATCAGATGTTTAAGGTCTTTCAAACCTGTACCTCCTGTGAATTATCTTCAATTGACTACCACAGCTTGTCTATAGCATCTGCGATCCTCTTGCCCTGCTCAGCGTTGAGCTTGCATCTGAGCTGTCTCTTGACCTCTCCCATTGGATATTCTTTGGCTTTTCCTTCTTCAATACGTGCAAGGATAGCCTTCTTAGCCTCCTCACTCATCGAACCATCGCCAGGAAGGCCTTTGAGGATCAGTTCCAGTTCTTCCATACTGATATCCATTTTATATAGTGTCATTACTATTTCCTCCTTGGTCCTTTCTGTCTGTTATTACTTCTTGTTCTTCTTTACTTCAGCGGCAAGCATCTTCTCGAGTCTTTCAAGTGCCTTTGCGTCGAGAGCATTGTCATCTCCCGCAAAGAATGCTTCGAGATTCGGCAGGCGGATGCCGGCTTTGTAATTCATCTTGAACATCTCAACACCAAGAGACTCTTTGATGTTGCGCATTTCCTGTTTGGTCATATTAACCTCCTTATATAAAAGGCAGCTGTCGCTAAGGCGTATCCTCGCCGGGATCTTCGACCTCGATCTCCTTGATCCGCATCTCATTGCCGCGGAGCAGCCATGTGTGTCCGCTGCCGCAGTGAGGGCAGGTCTTGCCGTACTTGATCGTCGAATAAGTGATCTTGCAGTCATCACACCATGTCACCGCAGGGATCTCTTCGCATTTGAGCTTAGATCCCTCGAACAGCGGGAATTTCTTGGTATACCAGTCCCAATAGTTATACAGATAGGACGTGACGATACCCGAAACCTCGCCAAATTCAAGCGTGACAGAGCTGATCTTGCTGACGTGATTCTCCTCAGCGATCTTGCTTACCTCTTTTACTACATAATTTACAAGTCCCAGTTCGTGCATATGATTTCGATTATCCTCTATCTGCCTGCAACTTTATTCTTGATGATTCTGGTAACACGGCCCGGCATGTTCTTGCCGATTCCGATGAACTTATCCTCAGCACGCATCATTCTGGAGTACAGATCTCCATCCGGACGGCGGATCAGGTGGATAGCGTCGAACTTGCACTGTACGGTACACATTCCGCAGCCGATGCACTTATTCTGATCAACTACGCTGCGTCCGCACTTGAGACATCTCTCAGCTTCCTTCTTGATCTGCTCTTCGCTGAACTGCTTGATCTCGTAATCCATCGTGAGCTTCTTGCTCTCGTCGATAGCTCTTACCTGACGTGCAGGCTTCTTGTATTCATTCGGAGGAAGTACGATATCATCCTTGTCGAGCATTGTGAACTGACGTGTATTTCTGTGGATCATCAGGTGCTGTCCTTCGTTGACGAACCTATGGAGCGATACAGCGCCTTCACGTCCCATAGCGAGTGCGTCTACGACGAACTTCTGGCCGCTTACGCTGTCGCCGCCTGCGAAGATGTCCTTCTCTGCTGTCTGCAGTGTGACAGGATCTGCAACGATGAATCCTCTCTGTGTCAGCTCGACCTTGGTGCCTTCGAAAAGTTTACCGTAATCAGGCTTCTGGCAGATGCTGAAGAGAATGGTGCTGCACTTCTGCTCTGTGGTCTGAGCATCATCGAATGTAGGAGCGAATCTTCCCTCTGCATTCTTGACGCTGAGGCACTTATGGAACTTGATGCCTGCAACCTTGCCGCCCTTGGTAACGACTTCTGTCTGGCCCCATCCATCATGGATAACGATGCCTTCGTTCTTGAGGAATTCCTGATCCTCTTCGCCCATCGGCATCTCGTCATAGGACTCGAGGCAGTACAGATGTACGCTCTTAGCGCCCTGACGGATAGCTGTACGAGCTACGTCGGCACCGATGTTGCCGCCGCCGATAACGACTACGTCACCGCTCAGTTTGGCAGCTTTGCCGAGTGTTACATTCTTTACATAGTCAACACCGCCGATGACTCCTTCAGCGTCATCGCCAGGGATGCCGAGTCTTCCGCATGCCTGCAGACCTGTTCCGACGAAGAATCCCTTGAAGCCCTGCTCTCTGAGCTGCTGGATGGTAACGTCCTTACCGACTTCTACGCCGCATCTGATCTCAACGCCCATTGCCTTGAGGACGTCGATCTCAGCGTTGACGACCTTCTTGTCAAGTCTGAAGTTAGGAATACCGAGTGTCATCATTCCGCCAGGCATCTCCTGCTTCTCGAATACTACAGGCTTGTAGCCTTCGATAGCGAGGAAGTAAGCGCAGGACAGTCCCGCCGGACCGGAACCGATAATAGCGATCTTCTGATCGAACGGCTCTCTTGTGGTCGAAACCATTGGTGGAATGTACTTGTGCTCATCCTCGAGATCCTTAGCTGCGATGAATGCCTTGATGTCGTCGATAGCAAGAGCGTCATCGACTGTGCCTCTTGTACACTCGAGCTCGCAGTACTTATGGCAGATAGCTCCGCATACTGCAGGGAACGGGTTGTCTCTCTTGATCAGCTCGAGAGCAGCTCTGTACTCTCCTCTGCTTGCCATGTCAATGTAGCCCTGGATCGCGATGTGGAGCGGGCATGCAGACTTACAAGGTGCTGTACCTGTAGGCCATGTCTGGATGACGCCGTTCTCGTTCTTGTAGTTCCAGTTCCACTTCTCCTCAGGCCAGACGTTGCTTTCAGGCAGTTCCTGCTTAGGATATACGATGTCACCGTGCTTGGTGCAGAGCTTCTGTCCGAGTCTGACAGCGCCAGCCGGGCAAACCTCTACGCACTTGCCACATGCTACGCACTTCTCAGGGTCAACTTCGGATGCGTATGCAGATGCTGACATGTTCGGTGTATTGAAGAGCTGTGATGTACGAAGAGCGTTGCAGACGCCGACAGCGCAGTTGCAGATCGCGAAGATCTTGTTCTCACCGTCGATGTTTGTTACCTGATGTACATAGCCCTTATCTTCAGCCCTTTCGAGTACTTCGAGCGCTTCTTCATAAGTGATGTCATAGCCCATGCCGGTCTCTTTGCAGTAGTCAGCGAAATCGCCGAGACCCATGCACCAGTACTGCATGATATCTCCGGATCCCTCGCCTCTCTCTGTCTGCTGCTTACGGCAGGAGCAAATTCCGAGACCGATCTGGCCTTCGTATTTCTTGAGCCAATACGAGATGTGCTCGATATCGAGCGACTCGCACTCTGCAGGGATAGCCTTCTCTACAGGGATGACGTGCATTCCGATACCGTTACCGCCCTTGCCTACCATCTGTGTGATGCCTGCAAGCGGCAGATATGTCATACGCTCGAAGAAATCAGCGATCTCAGGAGTCTCAGGCATGATCTGATCTCTCATGACCATGATCTCTGCTGCACCAGGTACGAACATATCCAGAACGTAACGTCTCTCGTGCTGAGGGTTCTTGCCGTCCTCATTCTCATTGTTCCATTCAACAAGACCGAACTGGCCGAGTGCCTCAAGAACTGTCTTCAGATGATCGTCATCATATCCTGTCAGTTCTTTCATCTTCGCGAAGGTCTTCGGCTTGCGCTTACCCATCTTAAGAGCAGTATCAAGACAGTCTTCAGCGATGTCTTTGCCATATCTCCTGACGATGTATTGATAACCGCAGTCAAATCCCCAATACTCCGGAGAATCCTTGGAAGGCTTCTCGAGTCCGAGGAGAATTTCCTTGCGGTCAGTGATGATCTTCGTAAGTTTGAAGATCTTCTCATCATGTGTCAGTTTTTTTGCCATATACTAACCACCTCTCCATTATCTCTTACTATTATTACTACAAATTAAGGAGTTGTTTCCGTGTACCGCCGGGCACACTTCCACATACTACTATTGGTAGAATTTTATCATGTAACTGACCACTCGTTCAAGTAAAATGGACTTGAAATTGCACAAAAAAGCATCCCCGTACAGGGGATGCTTATCACACCGATAAAATGATCGTTTGCCGATGTCTGATCAGTCGAATTTAATAAGATTGAGCCTCAAAGCGTTCGTGCAGACGCAGAAAGATGAGAGGCTCATCGCAGCTGCCGCGATCATCGGGCTGAGTGTCCAGCCGCCGAAAAGTCCTGTATATGCACCGGCTGCCAGAGGTATCAGCAGGACATTATAGAAGAATGCCCAGAACAGGTTCTCGTGGATATTGCGCAGTGTCTTGCGGCCGAGCCTGATCGTCTTGACTGCGTCGGCGATGCTGCTGTTGACCAGGACGACGTCCGCGGCGTCCAGGGCAACATCAGTCCCGGCGCCGATCGCGATCCCGACATCTGCGCGAGTCAGCGCCGGTGCATCGTTGATGCCATCGCCGACCATCGCAGTTTTGCCCTGCTCCATCAGCTTTCTGATCACTTCTTCCTTGCCGTCAGGCAATACCTCTGCCACGACTTCATCCACACCGACTTCAGCAGCAATAGCTTCCGCCGTCTTCTTGCGATCTCCGGTGAGCATGACTGTCCTGATGCCGAGCTCTCTGAGCTTGCGGACGGCTTCCTTGCTGTCCTCCCTGACAGCGTCAGCGAGAGCCAGCACGCCGAGCAGTCGACCGCCCTTCTGGAAGTAAACGGAAGTCTTGCCCGCGTTGGCGAACTCAGCAGTTTCCTTCTGCAGCCTGTCAATGTCAGCAGTGGCTACGCCGTTTTCCTTCATAAACGCAGCATTGCCTCCGGCCAGGCTCACAGCCCTGCTGCCATCCCAGGTATAAGCCCTTACACCGCCTCCGGCAAACTCCTGATAATCACTGATACGGAGCGTAGTATTGCCGAGATGCGAGATGATCGCTTTGGCGAGCGGATGCTCCGATCTCGACTCCACAGCCGCAGCGACCTCAAGCAGTTCGTCCTTGCTGACGCCATGGCAAGGGAACACATCAGTCACAGACGGGTTCCCTCCGGTGATCGTTCCGGTCTTGTCCAGGGCAATGATCTCGACCCTGCCCGTCTCTTCGAGTGCGGCGGCGGTCTTGAACAGGATACCATTTCTGGCACCGACGCCGCTCCCGACCATGATAGCAACAGGCGTTGCCAGTCCGAGCGCGCACGGGCAGCTGATGACCAGCACAGCGATCGCGCGCTCGAGCGCGTAGGCCGTTCCGTGCCCAAGCAGCATCCATATCACGAATACCAGCGCTGCAATTCCTAGAACGCATGGCACGAAGATCCCTGCGATCTTATCCGCAGTCCGCGCGATAGGAGCTTTGGTCGCTGCCGCGTCACTGACGAGATCAATGATCTGCGCGAGAGTCGTATCCTCGCCTACTCTTGTCGCTTTGGCCCTGATAAAGCCGGACTTGTTGATCGTCGCGGCACTGACCTGATCTCCGACCTTCTTGTCTACAGGCATGCTCTCGCCTGTAAGCGCCGATTCATCTACAGCGGTAGAACCTTCGATAATCACTGCATCGACAGGGATCCTGTCTCCCGGACGGATCACGACGACCTCGCCCTCACGGACATAGTCGATCCCGACTGTCAGCTCCTCGCCGCCCCTCTCGACCTGAGCAGTCTCCGGTACGAGGCTGATGAGCGAACGGAGCGCGTCAGTGGTCTTCCCCTTGGATCTCGCCTCGAGCATCTTGCCGACAGTGATCAGTGTCACGATCATGGCAGCTGATTCGAAGTACAGGCCGTGCACGACTTCCATGCCTTCAGCATATCCTGCGCCGCCTGCTCCGCTGAACAGCCCGGCCAGCACATACAGGCTCCACAGGAACGATACTCCGGATCCCATCGCGACAAGCGTATCCATATTAGGCGCTCCGTGCATGAGTCCCTTGAATCCATTGACGAAGAACGCCCTGTTGATATACATGATGACCGCAGCGAGTACCATCTCGATGAGCCCAATGACTCCTGCGCTGACATTCTCAAGCGGTCCGATCGGCCAGCCCCACATCATGTGCCCCATCGAGAAGTACATGAGTATCAGGAGCAGCACAACAGAACGGATCAGTCTCTTCTTAAGCCGTGGCGTCTCTGTATCCTGCAGTGCCTCTTCCTGTTTCCTGACCTTCTCCAGATACTGTCTATCTACTGGGAGAGTCTGTCTCAGCAAGCTCGCAGCCGTAGCCGGCGTCTTCGACAGCCTTGATCACTGCCTCCGGAGAAGCGCTGCCCTCAACATTCATAGAGTTGGTCAGCAGGCTTACAGCGACTTCTGTGACGCCCTCTACGCCCGAAACAGCCTTCTCAACTCTTGCGGAACAAGCCGCACATCCCATGCCACTTACTGAATACTTCATTTTCTTTCCTCCTCTGAGATCATCATCTCAATTCACATGTAAAACTATTTCATCATCTTCTGAAGAGTCGCGACGAGCTCGTCCACGACCTCATCATTGCCCTCTCTGATGTCATTCGTAACGCAGGTGCGTATGTGGTTGGCCAGAAGCACCTTGCTGAAGCTGTTCAGCGCTGCGTTGACAGCAGATGTCTGAATGAGAATGTCCGGGCAATATGCGCCCCGCTCTACCATGGCCTTGATACCGCGGACCTGCCCCTCTATCCTACTCAGTCGGTTGATAAGATCTCTGTATTCCTCAGGACTGCGGTCTTTTCTCTTCTCGCTGCATGCACAGCATTCTTTCTCTCCTGACATTTCCCGCCTCACTTTGAACTGTCTGCTACGGCTTACTGCTCCGACCATCACGTATGGCATTCCGGATCGGGCGTATACCCCATAAGGGTATCTATAGCTGTATTGTATACCCCCTAGGGGTACATGTCAACATAAAAAAGAGACCGTTTCTTCCGAAGCGGTCTCTCTCTTGATTGTTTGATTGTCGGTCTGGCGCGGTGCGCCATAGGTCAATTGTACAAGGTTATCTTATACAAGACCCTGAGCCATCATAGCCTCTGCAACTCTCTCAAATCCAGCGATGTTAGCACCAGCAACAAGAGCGTTCTTATCGCCATAGTACTTCTGGCCGGCATTAGCACAAGCGTTGTAGATGTTCTTCATGATCTGATGGAGCTGATCATATACAGCCTGATGCTGGAATGCAGTGTGTCCGGCATTCTGTCCCATCTCGATGCAGGAGCAAGCTACGCCGCCAGCGTTAGCTGCCTTAGCAGGACCAACTGCGATGCAGTTATCCATGAGGAACTTAAGAGCATCATTGGTTGTAGGCATGTTAGCGCCTTCGCAGTAGAACTTGCAGCCGCCCTCAACGATCTGCTTAGCATGCTCCATGTGAACGTCGTTCTGCATAGCGCATGGGATGAACATATCGATCTTGCAGCCTGTATCCTGGAATACGCCCCAAGGCTTCTTGCCAGGGAAGAACTTAGCGTTAGGGAACTTCTCTGCGTATGGAGCGCAGATGTTCTTGCCGGATCCTCTGAGCTCGAGGAGGTAATCAACCTTCTCCTGTGTTGTGATTCCGTCTGGATCGTAGATGTATCCGTCTGGTCCGGAGATTGTTACGCACTTAGCTCCGAGCTCCCAGAGCTTCCAAGCTGTACCCCAAGCAACGTTACCGAAACCGGAGATAGCAACATTCTTGCCCTTGAAGTCTTCGCCGTTAGCCTTGAGCATTTCCTCAGCATACCATACGATACCGAATCCGGTAGCCTCTGCTCTTCCGAGAAGTCCGCCATAAGGGATTCCCTTACCTGTCAGAACGCCTTCATACTTGTCAACTATTCTCTTGTACTGTCCGAAGAGATATCCGATCTCTCTAGCGCCTACACCGAGGTCACCAGCAGGAACGTCTGTGTTAGCTCCGATGTGTCTGTAGAGTTCTGTCATGAATGCCTGGCAGAATCTCATAACTTCAGCATCGCTCTTTCCGTTAGGATCGAAGTCGGAACCGCCCTTGCCGCCGCCGATCGGAAGTCCTGTCAGGGAGTTCTTGAAGATCTGCTCGAATCCGAGGAACTTGATGATTCCAGGATATACGTTTGGAGCGAATCTCAGGCCGCCCTTGTAAGGTCCGATAGCGCTGTTGAACTGATATCTGTAGCCCTTGTTAACCTGAACTTTACCTTCATCGTCAACCCATACAACTCTGAAAGTAACTCCTCTTTCAGGCTCTACGAGTCTCTCAAGAAGTGCAGCCTTCTCATACTTAGGGTTAGCATCCATAACTGGAGCCAGAGAAGTAAGAACTTCTTCTACTGTCTGGTGGAACTCAACCTCGCCAGGATTGTTCTTCTTGCACTGCTCGATGACTCTTTCTACATAATTTGCCATTGGTACCACTCTCCTTATGTACTCTTATTTAATAAATAAAGTGAATTCGGTGCACAATAACACCTGCACTTAAATTCTAACACTTGTTATAAAAAAGTCAACCGCTGTCGACTTGCGGAGATCATTAATTAGGTATTTTATTTGTACAAATCGAAGCCATCTGAAGGCTTCATCCGGCGCCCCATCCCACCCTCATTTTCCGTGTGTTTTCCGCGGATATTTTTGAATGCAATCACCGATTCGCTGGGTAATGGCCGGGCAAATGTGATAGAATGAATTATCTATGGCTACCAGTTTAAACAGTGAACAGAATAAGGCGGTAAGGCATATCGACGGCCCGGTCCTGATCCTCGCGGGAGCAGGTTCCGGCAAGACCGCAACGATGACTCACCGCATGGCATACATGATCTCGCAGGGTATCGATCCGCACAATATCCTCGCCGTGACTTTTACCAACAAAGCCGCTAACGAGATGAGGAGCCGTGTCGCCGATCTCGTCGGAGACATCGGAGGGATGTGGATCATGACTTTCCATTCGATGTGTCTTCGCATGCTCAGATATTCAGGTGAAGTCCTTGGCTACAAACCGGGTTTCACCGTCTATGACGAGACTGACAAGAAGACACTGATCCGCAAGATCTGCAAAGAACTCGGCACTGACGAGAAGATCACCCCTGTATCTATGCTGATCTCTGTCATCAGCAAGTGCAAGGAGCAGGAACAGGGTCCGGACGACTATCTCGCGACTACACCCGGCCTGCCCGTACACAAGGCAATCTATGGGGTGTATGCCCGTTACCAGCACGAACTCATGGCGGCGAACGCAATGGATTTTGACGACCTGCTGTGGAACGGCGTCAGGCTGCTCGAGCAGTCGCCGGACGTCCGCAGGTATTATTCAGACAGATTCAGGTACATCATGGTCGACGAGTACCAGGATACGAACTACCTGCAGTACAAACTCATACACATGCTGGCTTCCCGCCACGGCAACCTCTGCGTTGTCGGCGACGATGACCAGTGCATATACCAGTGGAGAGGCGCGGATATCCGCAACATACTGGATTTCGAGAACGATTTTCCGAATGCTTTCACAGTCAGGCTTGAGCAGAATTACCGGTCGGACGGCAACATCCTGAGACTGGCGAATTCGGTCATCAGGAACAACAAGAACCGCAAGACCAAAGCCCTCTGGACAGACCGCCAGGACGGCTGCAAGATCACCTACCGCAGGCTCGAAGACGAGAAGCAGGAAGCCTACTGGATCGGTGCGGAGATCGAGGATCTTCACGCGCAGGGTTACGCTTACAGGGATATTGCGATCCTGTACCGCAAGAATGCCCAGTCGAGAAGTTTCGAAGAGAAGTTCAGCTTCCGTGGCATTCCATACAGGGTTCTTGCCGGACTCCGCTACTATGACCGCAAAGAGATCAAGGACGTCATGGCCTACCTGCGGCTCATCGAGAATCCGGGAGAAAATGTTTCGATGCTGAGGATCATCAACGAGCCAAAGCGAGGCATCGGTGCCAAGACTCTTGCTGCAGTCGAAGAGTACGCGAGAGCGTACGGTATCAGCATCTATGACGCGCTTTGCGAAGATGCGCTGCAGGCTAACCTCAGCAACAAATGCAGGATCGCTGTCCGGGAGCTCATCGCGATGATCCGCGATATCAGGGCTGAGCAGGACAACCTGTCGATCCTGGATATCTATGACAACATGCTCAGCCGTTCAGGCTATCTGCAGGCGCTCGAAGATGCGCACACCGTAGAGGCGGACGGCCGTATAGAGAACATCATGGAATTCAAGTCTGTTATCGCCGAATTCGAGAAAGGTCTCGAAGACGGCACAGTACAGGCTCTGCGCGAAGAAATGAAGCAGGAGCGGCTCGCGCTTCTCGGCGAAGGCCTTGAGGCTGCAGACCCTACCCCGCTCGGAGCTTTCCTCGAGCAGATCACCCTGATGTCCGATATCGACAACCACGACGAAGACGAAGACGCTGTCGTGCTCATGACACTCCACTCGGCCAAAGGTCTGGAATTCCCTGTCGTCTTCATGCCGGGCATGGAGAACGGTATGTTCCCGGGTGTCGCGGCATTTGACGAGACAGAGAAGATGGAAGAAGAACGCCGCCTGTGCTATGTCGGCATCACCAGAGCGATGAAGAAGCTCTACCTCACCGGTGCACAGGTACGGACTGTTTACGGCAGGACAGATTTCCAGATGGAATCGATATTCCTTGACGAGATGGACAAGGACTGTCTCGACGGCGACCGTACCGTCAAAGACAGAGTGCGCAGCGAGAGCGGACTGCGCGGTGAAGGCGGATGGCTCGGAGATTACATATTCAGCGGCCGCGCTCACGGTACGGCTGACGGGTATTCGGGCATTCCTAAGACCAAACCTTTTGACAATCTCAACGCAGCGCGCAAGTCGGCGCACCGCAGAGAGACAATACATGAAGATTTCCAGGTCGGAGATATCCTCAGGCATCCTAAGTTTGGCGAAGGCATGCTGATAGAGCAGGACGACAAGACCATGACAGTAATTTTTGACGAATACGGCCAGAAGAAACTCGGCAAGGGCTTCGTCAAGATGGAGAAAGTCGAACAATGAATCCGGAAGACAAGATCAGGAGAATAGATGAATTAACGGAAAAGCTCAACGAGGCATCGCGCGCGTACTACGCGGACGGCATCGAGATCATCACCAACTACGAGTATGACGCGATGTACGACGAACTGCTCGCACTCGAAGATGAGACCGGATATGTCCGTGATGACAGTCCGTCGATCAATGTCGGTTATGAGACTGCTGCCGGGCTGCCTAAGATCGTTCACGAGATCAAGATGCTGTCCCTCAACAAGACCAAGGATCGGGAGGAGCTCAGAGCATGGCTCGGTGAGCAGAAAGGCCTCCTGTCGTGGAAGCTCGACGGCCTTACGGTCGGACTGACGTATGAGAACGGAAGACTTGTACAGGGCGTAACGAGAGGCAACGGTACCGAGGGCGAGCTCATCACAGCCAATGCTCTCGCCTGCCGCAATATCCCTAAGATCATCCCGCACAAAGGCAGGGTGATCGTCAGAGGTGAAGCTGTCATCAGATATTCCGATTTCGAGAAGATCAATGAGGCGATCGCTGATGCAGACGCCAAGTATAAGAACCCAAGGAATCTCTGCAGCGGCAGTATCCGCCAGCTCGATCCCAAGGTCACAGCTGAGAGAAGTGTCAATTTCTACGCTTTCACGCTGACGCTGGCTGAAGGGACTTCCTTCGCAACCAGACATGAGCGCATGGAATGGATGAAGAGCCAGGGCTTCGAGATCGTGGACTACGTCATCGTCGACAAGAACAGTCTCATTGACGAGATCGACCGTTACGAAGCTGCCATTCCTGAATTTGACATCCCGTCCGACGGATTGGTGCTGACGCTGGATGACAGCGCGTATGCTGCCACCCTCGGTGCGACGGCCAAATTCCCGAGAGACGCTATCGCTTTCAAATGGCGTGATCAGCAGGCGGAGACCGTTCTCCGCGAGATCGAATGGAGCCCGTCCAGAACAGGACTGCTCAATCCGGTCGCGATCTTCGATCCGGTCGAGCTCGAAGGTACTACGGTTTCGCGCGCTTCGGTCCACAATCTCAACATCATGGATGATCTTGCCCTGGGCATCGGAGACACTATCCGCGTTTATAAAGCGAACATGATCATTCCTCAGCTCAGTGACAACCTCACCAGGAGCGGCAATATTGAGATCCCAGAGGTCTGCCCTGTCTGCGGAGGCAGGACGCAGATCCGCGATGATGAAGGCACCCGGACGCTTGTCTGCACCAATCCGGACTGCCTGGCCAAGCACGTCAAGAAATTCTCGCATTTCGTATCGAGAGACGCGCTCAATATCGAAGGCCTGTCGGAATCAGGTCTGCTCAAGCTCATCGGGATCGGCGCTATCAGGACATTCCCTGACCTCTTCAGACTCGAAGGCCACCGAGACGCGATCATCAGCCTTGAAGGATTCGGCAGGAAGTCTTACGACAATCTCGTGGCTTCTGCTGCCAGGGCTTCGCACACGACACCCGCGAGACTGCTGTATGGTCTCGGCGTACCGGGCATCGGCGTAGCGACCTCCGGACTTATCGCCAGAGCGTGCCGCAACAGCTGGAAGGAGATCGAATCGCTCGATGAATCAGCACTGACGGACATCGACGGCATTGGCGATGTGATGTCGAGAGATTACGTCAGGTATTTTGCCGATGAAGAGAACCGTGAGGTGATCGCTGACCTCCTCACCTGCCTCGAGCTCGATGAGACTTACGAAGCAGCCGGCACGGATCTCGAGGGTATGACTTTCGTCATCACAGGTAGCCTCGAACACTATGCTAACCGCAAGGATCTCAAGGCAGAGATCGAGTCACAGGGAGGCAAGGTCGCCGGTTCGGTATCCGCTAAGACAAACTACCTTATCACGAACGATCCTAATTCAGGGTCATCCAAGAACAGAACTGCACGTGAGCTGGGCGTCGCGATCATCACTGAAGATGAGGTCCGCGCTATGCTCGGCCACTGATTTGCATATAGCTGCGTCAGAGCAGCCACCCGTTATTTCACGATGTTTCACCGGAAAGGAGGAAGAGGCCTATGGAGAACTCCAATATCGTCATCGATATGGATCAGGCTTACGACGAGTCGATAGAGAAGATATACGACTTGCTCGAAGAGAAGAAATACTTCAGATGCAGAGATGAGCTTCTCAAGCACAATGAAGTTGAGATCGCAGAAATGCTGGTAGATATCCGACGAAAATTCGATCTCCAGCGCATGGTCGTCCTCTTCCGCGCACTGCCGAAAGACGTTGCTGTTGATGTTTTCGCCGAACTCAGCACTGATGACAGGCTCGACATCATCGACATCATCACCGATCCCGAGCTCAAGTACATCCTTGATGAGCTAGACTTCGATGATATGATCGACGTACTCGAAGAGCTGCCGTCCAACATCGTCAACAAGATCCTCGACAAGACACCTAAGAGTGAGCGCAAGCTGATCAATACCTTCCTCAAGTACAAGGAAGACAGTGCGGGATCCCTGATGACCCCGGACTACATCAATCTCAGCAAGAACAACACGGTACGCGAGGCCCTCGATCATATCAAGGATGTCGGTCTGGACTCAGAGACAATATACACCTGCTACGTGCTGGACATGGGACGCAAGCTGATCGGCGTAGTTTCGCTCAAATCGCTGGTCATCTCACCTGACAACACGCTCGTCGCAGATATCATGCATGATGATCCGGTCGTCGCTCATGTTGACGATGACCAGGAGGAAGTATCCGAGCTCTTCACCCGATTCGGTTATCTGGCTATCCCTGTGGTCGACAACGAATTCAGGCTCGTCGGTATCGTAACTGTCGACGACATCCTGGACGTCATCGAAGAAGAGACCACAGAGGATATCGAGCGTATGGGCGGTGTCATCGACACCCAGGACAGAGAGTACCTCGATATGTCCGTCTTCCAGCATGTCCGCGCCAGACTGCCGTGGCTCTTCCTGCTGATGTGTTCGTACTTCATCACAGGCGGCATCCTGCAGACTTTCGAAGATGCCATGTCAGCCGTTATTGCTCTCGTCATCTACATGCCGATGCTGATGGGTACCGGCGGTAACTCGGGATCGCAGTCATCAACACTGGTCATCCGTGGTATGGCGACAGGCGAGCTCGAACTCCGGGATTTTATCAAAGTCATGTGGAAAGAGATCAGAGTCGGTGTCATCGTAGGTATTTGTCTCAGTATCCTGAACTACTTCAGGATCGTATATCTCGATCACAATCCTCCGCTGGTAGCGCTGACCGTCTGCGTCTCAATGATCCTCATCGTGATCATCGCCAAACTGATCGGTTCCATGCTGCCGATGCTGGCGAAGAAGATCGGTATCGACCCTGCTCTGATGGCAGGCCCGATGATGGCCTCCATCACAGATATGATATCGCTGTGCACTTATTTCATCATGGCAGGACTGTTCCTTCACATATAGGGGATCATTATGTGAGAATATAAGAAAAGGCCGCTCATCGAGCGGTCTTTATTTCTATTGTTTCTCTCCTCTACAGGTATCATCTCCCACTTCCAGTGGTCTATCATGTGTTTGTCCTCATCATACCAGAAGTCAAATCTGCCCAGATGAGTATTCTCCATGCCCGCCTGCAGCACAACGATCCCGTTCTCAACAGCCGGCTCGTCAATGTATGTATGCGAGTGACCGCCCACGATAATATCGACACCCAGCGAAGGATCAAGGTTCCTCGCCAGCTCCAGACCGTGTCCGGGTTTTCCGCTTTGGCATTTGCGACATAGCCTCCTACCTGCGCGATATTGCAGGTCAGCATGCCATTCTCGTCGGTCTTGCCGGCAAACGTTCCGTGGATATCATTGGAATGAAGTATCGTAATCTTTCTTAACTGATCACTCACCAGATCACCTTTCTATTTTCCGTCCGGGAAGCTCGTGAAATCACCACTCTCCACCTGCGGCATGCCGTATTTTTCCCTGGCGTCTGCGATCGCTTTGATCATGAATGCCATGTTGTGTGCCAGATTTCTCATCGTCTGCAGGCCTTCGCGGTCCTTGAGGACGTCCTCTGCGCTGAAGCCGTGCACCTGATTCCAGTACGTCGAAGTCGCGATCGGCATCCCGCTGATGCTGAAATACTTGTTGAGCACATCGAACGAAGCGGTGTTGCCTCCCCTTCTCGCGCTGACTACTGCCGCTCCGACTTTCATATGCATATCGTACGGCGCGCTGTAGAACAGTCTGTCCATGAAAGAGATGATCGTGCCGTTCGGCGATGAATAATAAACCGGGCTGCCGACGATCAGGCCGTCAGCCTTCTCGAGTTTGGCGCTGACCTCATTGACAAGGTCATTGAAGACGCATCTGCTGTTCTTCTCACAGAAACCGCAGGCGATGCATCCGTGAATATCTTCTTTGCCGACATTGATGATCTCAGTTTCGATACCGTCAGCCTGCAGTGTCTTTGCTGCTTCCTTGAGTGCGGTCGCTGTGCAGCCATTCGCTCTTGGGCTGCCGTTCAGTAATAATACCTTTGCCATATCGTTCCTCCCAGTTGATATATTACTTCAGTCTCAGGGCTTCTCCCGTTGCCAGCAGGTAGAGATAAGACTCGCCTACCTCCCTGCCGGTGCCCTTCTCTATTGCCTCTTCATAGAGCTCTACCTGCACCCGGTATTCGTTCCTGATGCGTTCCAGCTCCTCTTCATGTCCCAGATCCGGCCTGACATAGCCGGATTTATAATCTATCAGTATCATCTTGCCCGCCTCTTCGAAGCAGCAGTCGATGACTCCCTGTACCAGTATCGCGCGTCCCCCGCGCTCCGTTTTAAGTGTAAAAGGCTTCTCCCTGCGCAGCGTCCCTCTGCGGGCTGCTTCTGCCGCGCGTCTGCCGATATCGCTGGCAAAGAATCCTTCGATCCTGCCTGTATCGATCTTCCGGTAAACTTCATCCGGGATCGATCCGTGTTCTGCGAGGAATCCCGCCCTCTCAGCGATATACTCGCTGTCGACCGTTCCGTCCGCTCTGACAGCTTTGGCAAAATCGACAAATTCCATGATCCTGTGATATGCAGTACCGATCTCCGCAGCAGTGACCTTCCGGTCCGCCGGCGCGCTCACGCGCCACCTCTCACGGATGCTGTCCGGCACTTCGTTCGTGTCAGAGCCTTCGATCTCCGCAGTATCAGGCTTCTCTGCCTCGAGCTCATTGCGGCGTATCTCGCTGACCGAATATTTCGCTTTGGCAGTCAGCAGATCTTCATCCGGATATCGGAACGTGAATCTCCGGTCGATCTCTCTGTATACCGGATCAGACTCAGCAGGCTTCGCGGCTCTGGCAGATTCCACAACACTCAGCGCTCTCGACAGCTTCCTTGCGGTATCAGTCCGCTCTAGCGGTGAGATGTGATACGTGTTGCATGGAGTCCTGAGAACATCTCTCATCACCTCCAGGAATGTCTTCGGTCTCGGCGTATACTCCATCAGTTTGGCTTCACTCTTGCACGTCCCTACCAGGATCAGCCTGTTGCGGGCTCTGGTCATGGCAACGTACAGGATGCGGAGTTCCTCGCTGTAGCTGTCCCTGTGAGATTTTTCAGTAATGACTCTCTGCATCAGAGTCGGACGCCAGTACCTCCTCGAAGGGTCGATATAAGGCATACCAACACCGATCGATGAGTCGAAACTGAACTTCTTCTCGCTGGAGTCCATTTGGAAACCATGTCCGAGTCCGCCGACTATCACAAATGGGTATTCCAGACCTTTGCTCTTGTGGATCGTCGATATGCGTATGACATCATCATCGCTGCCTACGGTCTGTGCCTGACCACTGCTGATCTTCTTCTTTCTCATCACATCCAGGAAGGAAATGAAAGAGCTGAGAGAAGAAATCGACTCACGGCTGTATTTGCCGGCTCTGTCCGCCAGCACCCGGAGATTTGCCTGCCTCCTCGCACCGCCGTTCATGGCACCGGCCAGTCTGTATAAGCCGGAGTCGACGAGGACTTTCCATACAAAATCATCCAACGGCATCATCCTCGACAGTCTGCGCCACTCTGTTATCTTAGCGGCTGCAGCCCCTGCTTTCTCACGGAGTTCACCTTCAGGTCCTGCGATGCGCAGCCATTCGAGTGCCTCCCAGAATGCCGGCCTGATATATGGGCCTGCTTTCTCCCCGTTATGTGCAGCCTGTTTCATATATTCGCTGTGCAGGATCCTGACCATCGCCAGCTCTTCCGGAGACCAGCCAAAAACTCCTGAATGAAGTGTCGCTATGAGCGAGACGTCCCGCTTCATGTTGTCAATGCAAGACAGTAGTGACAGCGCGACGCTGATCTCTACAGTATCGAAGTAATCGTCAGCTTCTTCGACATGAGGTTCAATGCTTCGTGCCCGCAGGGCTCTCGCCATGATATCTCCACGCACTCTGACAGCGCGGAACAGTATCACGATATCGCGGGCAGTCGCTTTGCGTATTTCTTTGGTCTTCGTATCATGGAATTCAGTCCCGATGAGCCCCTGCGCGATATCGGCGATGTATGCGGCCTCAGCCTCTTCCTTGCTGAGGTTGATGGTCTCCTCATCGATCACTTCCTCTGTCTCGGTGTCATCGGTCTGTCCTTCATCGGTAAGGATGTGCACTTCCGGTATGAAATCATATTCCTCGTTGCAGCTGCACCCGGTATACAGTCTTGCGCGTTCATCGTAGCCATCCATGACCTCCTCGAAAACGCGGTTGATATACCTGACTGTAGCATCGTTGCTGCGGAAGTTCATGCTGAGATCGATCGTTATCCCATCCTTGCATGCGGGATCTGAATACTCCCGGTACACTTTGCTGAAGAGCTCAGGCTCAGCCTGTCTGAATTTATAGATGCTCTGTTTGATATCCCCGACCTTGAAAACATTATCCGGCCTTGAGACTCTGCCGATCAGGTATTCCTGGATATTGTTGGTGTCCTGATACTCATCCACGAATACATATCTGAAACGGTTCCTCAGTATCTCTGCTGCCTGCCCGCTGCCGAGGATCCTCACGGCATTGTGCTCCATATCCGCAAAATCCATGATCCTGCGCTCTTTCTTCTTCTCCGCGTACTTCTTCTCGAACTCCTCGAGCAGCCTGATGTAGTACAGAGTATATCTGTACGTATCATTCATCTCCTCGAGTCTGGAAGCGAAGTCCGGGGTCAGATATCTTGCCGTCCAGGCTTTAATCTCATCTTTATATGCCTGGCGGATCTTCTTGATGGTATCACGGATCGGAGCGTATCGTTCCTCTTCGATCTTTCTGGCTCTGAGCTGCGGATATGATATCGTCCGGATGAGGTTCATCACATCATCATCCAGTCTGCCGGCCTCCAGTTTCTCACAGATGTCGGTGATGGCAGTTACCTCAGGCAGCAGTTTCGCTTCGTACATCTCAGCGAGGTCGGCCTCATACAGCAGCGTTCTTACTCTGCATACCGCCTCATAAGCTCTGCCCATCGTCGCCCTCGCGTCTTCCAGCATCGCATCGTGCAGTGCTGACCCGGCAAAACTTTCCTCCGTGACGCGCAGTTCTTCCGCTCTGGCCCTCGCCCACGCGAAGTAATCAGGCATCGTCCTCAGTTTGGAATACGCAGACATCAGGTCTTCCTTGAACCCCTCTTCTGTACGCTCTTCACTGTACAGTCTGAGGAACGCTCTGAAGCCTATGTCTCTGATCGCCTCGTCCCCGTCACGGCTGATAAACGCGTCGTCCTCGAAGCCTTCCTCGAACAGCGCATTCACCGCCTCACGCCTCAACAATTCACCCTGCACCTCATCGCAGGTGCCGAAATCCGGCTCTATATCTGTTTCATAGAAGAACTCTCTTATTACTCTCAGCGCAAAACTGTCTATCGTCGATATGTACGCGCGGTAGAGTCTGCCGAGCTGATCCTTCATGCGCCGGCTGTCCTCGGGATGCTCCTGCATCCTCCTGCGGATCGCACTTGCCAGCCGGAGCTTCATCTCTGCGGCAGCTGCTTTGGTGAAAGTCACGACAAGCATCTCATCCACGTTTGCTTTGCCTTCAAGGATGATTCTCAGTATCCTCTCGATCAGCACAGCCGTTTTGCCTGAGCCCGCTGCGGCGGACACCAGGATCGACTTGTCGAGAGTCTCTATAGCTCTTCTCTGTTCGTCTGTAAATTTCATTGCCATATCAAATAATATTATACAATCACACTGTTCAAAATGCCAATGATGCCTTCTATGTGGTATACTATAGTGTAATGATTGCAAGAAGGATGATCATCTGACATCTAAATACAGGAGAAATATAATGAAACACAGACCAGCAATGCTGATGATCCTGGATGGCTTCGGGATCAGAAAGAACACTTACGGCAACGCGATTGCCGCAGCGAACACCCCGGTCCTCGACGAACTGTTTTCAAAATACCCATTCATCACTATCGATGCCAGCGGCGAGCCTGTCGGACTCCCGGCAGGACAGATGGGTAACTCAGAAGTCGGACACCTTAATATAGGTGCCGGAAGTGTCGTATACCAGAACCTTCTCAAGATCTCCAGATCGATCAGATCCGGTGAATTCTTTGAGAACAAAGAACTCGTCAAGGCAATGCAGAATGCCGCTGAAGGACACGCCCTGCATATCATGGGGCTCGTTTCGGACGGAGGCGTCCACAGCCACCTCGACCATCTCAAGGCCGTCATCGACATGGCGAAGAAATTCGGTGTCAAAGAAGTCATAGTCCACTGCTTCCTCGACGGCAGAGACGTACCGCCTAGGAGCGCCATGGATTACCTCGGACCTCTCGAGGATTATCTCAAGGAAGTCGGAGTCGGCAGGATCGGCGTGATCTCCGGAAGATTTTACGCTATGGACAGAGACAAGAGATGGGAGAGACTCGTCAGAGCTTATGACGCTCTCACGCTCAGTGAAGGTCTGATGGCATCCTGCTCACAGGAAGCGATCGACAACTCCTACGCCAAGGGCGAGAATGATGAGTTCGTGCAGCCTACCGTTGTTACACCGGTTCCGGTCAAGTCAGGAGATTCCGTGATCTTCATCAACTTCAGGCCTGACAGAGCCAGAGAGATCACAAGAGCGTTCGTAGATCCTGAGTTCGACGACTATGGATTCAAGCGCAGAGCCAAACTCACCGATCTGACTTACGTCTGCATGGCAGAGTACGATGCGACAATGCCTAATGTAACGGTCGCTTTCCCTCCTGAAGATGTCGATCCGACACTCGGAGGCACGATCGCGAAACTCGGACTCAAGCAGCTGCGTATCGCAGAGACTGAGAAATACGCGCACGTCACGTTCTTCTTCAACGGCGGAGTCGAGGAACCTAATGAGAACGAAGACAGGATCCTGATCCCTTCACCGAAGGTCCCTACATATGACATGCAGCCGGAGATGAGCGCACCGCTTGTCGCAGAGACAGTTATAGAGAAGATCAAAGAAGATACTTATGATCTGATCATTCTGAACTTCGCAAACCCTGACATGGTCGGTCACACGGGCGTATTCGATGCAGCTGTCAAAGCGATCGAGACTCTCGACGGACTGATCGGACAGATCAGAGACGTGATCCTTGCCAAGGACGGACAGATCCTGCTGACAGCAGATCACGGCAATGCTGACTACATGATCGATAAGAACGGAAATACTGTAACCAAGCACAGCACTTCCAAAGTTCCGCTCTGCCACATCTGCAATGAGCCGATGCCGTTCAAGAAGGATACCGGCAAGCTGGCCGACATCGCTCCTACACTGCTGACTATGATGGGACTCGAAGTTCCGGAAGGCATGCAGGGAGACGTACTGGTTTAATTCAGAACGCAGAACGCAATATATGCGCATGGCAAAAGCCGGCGGCAGTCTGATGACTGGCCGCCGGCTTTGTGATTACTGCTGTGATTATGTCCAGCGGTTGTCAGCAAGATCGTTCATGTATTTCTCGATCTTGCGCGCGATGTAGAAAACAAAACCTTTGAGTTCGAAATTATAGGTGTTGCCCTTACCCGTGAGCTTGAGCTCTCCGCCGAAGATCCTGGAGTTGAGGATCGACATGTCCGCGACTTTGCGATAGATCCTGTCGCGTTCACCGAACAGCTCATCCACTCCGATCTTGATGCTGAGAGGCCGGCCTTTGACATCGAGCATGTCCAGAGGCCGCTTTACATAGACCACGATCCCGTTGCTCCTCAGAAAATCCCTGTTGAGCGGGTTGAGCACGGTGCCGCCGCCTGTAGCGATGACTGCGCCGTTGTGCTTGCAGGCTTCCTTGACTGCCTGATGCTCCATAGCTCGATAGTAGTCCATTCCGGTCTCGCCCAGTGCCAGCATCTCCGGCATTGTCGCACCGATGAGCTTCTCTGTGCGTTCGTCGGTGTCTATGAATTCAAGACCCATCTCATATGCATATCTGCGGAATATCGTAGTCTTGCCGCTCCCCGGCATACCTACCGCGATGATGTTGAGCTGGTCGTCGAGGATCTTCCTCTTGACCGATACCACAAGCCTCTCCAGAGCTTCCTGGTCGGTATCCTGCCCATCCCAAACGTATTTGGACTCTACCGCCTGAACGATCAGCATCTCCAGGCCGGACTTGGTATGACACCCGGTGAGGCGCCTGGCATCCTGGAGGAATTTGGTCCTGTACGGGTTGTAGATCAGATCGACTGCAAGCTGCAGCTTGGAGAAGAGCCTCACAGTCAGACGTTCGTCTGTTATTGGCGAATGCTCTATATCAGGCATCTGGCCTACAGGTGTCGCATTGATCAGGACATCCGCATCGTAATGCAGATGCAGCCTGTTGTATCCGATCACCTTGTGATCTCCGCCCAGTCTCTCCGCAGCAGCAGCGGGATCTCTGGAGACCAGAATGATCTCTCTCGCACCAAGTTCTCTGAGCACTGCAGCGCAGCTCCTTGCCGAACCTCCTGTACCCAGTATCACGCACTTCCTGTCTTCGACCAGACCTCTGACCGTATATCTGAATCCTTCGAGCTCTGCATTATATCCCTTGAGCCTTCCATCCGGAAGTCTCTTGACGACGTTGACCATGCCCGTCCTGCGGGCATCATCAGACAGCTCATCAAGATAGCTGACCACATCCGTCTTGTACCGACCGGAGATGTTGAATCCGCTGTAGGATTTATCCGCCAGGACTCTGGCAAACTCTTCCGGGTCTTCCGTCTGGATGAGATTGTAGTCATAATCGCCTATCAGAACATGGACCTTACGGGTCTGGCTTTGCAGCAGACTGCTACCTATGAGCCCATACTTCATCTATGCATCCCCCTCTTACTGTTCTCTCCTAATACAACAGGATGGAAACTTTGCAGTTCCCATCCCGGCATATCGTACTGTCTTCCCTATTCAAGGCCCTGAGGGCGGGAGTATGTCACGAGATCATCTGCGATCTCTCTGGCCGCCTGGCTGACCGGTCTCTCGCTCTCTTCTTCTGTGAGTGCCGGCTTACCGTCGATGAGATCTCTTGCTCTCTTCGCTGCAAGGATCACCAGTGAATATCTGCTGTCTGTCTTCTCCTGAAGCTTGTTGACTGATGGGTAAAGTAACATGTTATCCTATTCTCCCTTCTCCTGTTCCTGTTCGTATTTCCTGATTATCGGTCTGACCTTGTCCGGGACCTCGCATGTCTCCGCGATAAGGATCGCTTTCGCCTTGGAAACAGCTGTCTCGATGTCATCATTCACTATGTAATAGTCATATTCCCCAATGAATTTGATCTCATTGAGGGCTTTGCTCAGTCTCTTCTCCACTATCTCAGGCGACTCAGTATTGCGCCCAATAAGCCTCTTCCTGAGCTCTGCCAGGCTCGGCGGCAGTATGAATATGAGAACTGCATCCGGCATCGAAGCCTTGACATTGAGTCCGCCCTGGACATCGATATCCAGAATCACATTGCGGCCTCTCTCGAGTCTCTTGATCACCATGTCCTTAGGTGTCCCGTAGAAATTGTCGAAGACGGTCGCATGCTCCAGGAAATTGCCCTTCTCTACATTCTCCAGGAACTCTTCCCTGCTGACAAAATAATACTCTCTGCCGTGGACCTCGCCTTCTCTCGGAGCTCTGGTGGTCATCGATACGGAGAACTCATTGTTGATATCCTTGAGCAGCTCCGCACAGATCGTGCCCTTGCCGGTTCCCGAAGGACCGGATATGACGTAAAGTTTGCCCTTGCTGTGGCTCATAACTACCTCGCCTCAATCTGTGATCTGTCAAATAACTGCGTTATCAAAAAGTAAGTATATCATATCCGTCAAGCTTATGGCATCCTAAGATGCTTGCCTTATTCGATATTCTGCACCTGTTCTCTGATCTTCTCGATCTCAGCTTTGAGATCCAGCATCATTGCAGTTATCTCTTTGTCATTGGACTTGGATCCTATCGTGTTGGCTTCTCTGTTCATCTCCTGGATCAGAAAATCGATCTTCTTGCCGATCGAATCTTCTCTGCCTTTGAGGAATTCCCTGAGCTGGATGATGTGGCTGTCGAGCCTTACAAGTTCCTCAGTGATGTTTGCCTTGTCCGCAAAGACCGCTGCTTCGAGTGCGACTCTCTCTTCCGGCACTTCGTAGACTCCATCGAGGAGTTCTTCGATCCTCGCCCTGAACTTCGCGGCATATTCTTTCTCGAGTTCAGGTGCTCTCTTCTCGATCCGGCTCCTGATATCTGAAATGATATCCGCTCTCATCGAGATGTCCTCGACGAGTTTGGCGCCTTCTGTTTCTCTCATAGTGCAGATATCTGCAACTGCCCTGTCTGCAGCATTCATGATGCATCTCATCATCTCTTCTTCGTCTTCCTCAGCTGGTGCTGTTCTGATAACATCCGGCATCTTCGCAAGCAGGCTGAGTGAGATCCCGGTAAGTTCCCCGATCTCGAATGTCTCGCTGAGTTCGCTCAGCGCTTTGTAATACTTAGCAGCAAGGTCCTTGTCCAGCCTGACATCGGCATCGCTCTGTCCATAGTTATCTACCGCAACCGACACCTCGATCTTACCTCTCGACAGTCTGTTCTTGACTGCTGCCTTGATCTTCTCCTCTGCAAAGGAATACTTCCTCGGCATCTTGACGAAAATATCGCAGTAGCGGTGGTTGACCGCTCTGATCTCGACTGTGATCTTCCTCACATCGTCTACGTATTCGCCTCTGCCGAAGCCTGTCATACTTCTTATCATTATCCCGAAAGCCTCCTGTTATTCATTATCGCTTCTGATCTTTCGCGCCAGTACAGTTTACCACGCACACAGCACTTTGTCTACTCGGGTCTTCTTTCCCGTTCCTCTATACTTGCAGCCTGCAGCTTGTGAATGTTATTATTAATTGTTATGGCTTATGATGGAATAATTACTTATGCAATAACACGCGAACTGCAGGACAGGATCACACTGGGCAAGATAGAGAAGGTCTATCAGCCGGGTCCTGAAGAGCTTGTCGTGCTCATACATACCCGGAACGGCAATGTCCGGCTGTTCATCTCGTGCAACAGCCAGTCAGCCAGAGTATGCCTGACTACAGGTTCCTACACCAATCCGGATCAGCCTCCGACATTCTGCATGCTGCTGAGGAAACATCTACAGGGCGGCAGGATCACGGAGATCAGGCAACGCGGTTCGGAGCGCATCATCGAGATCGATATCGAAGCGCAGAACGAGCTGGGTTTCTCAGTCAGCCGCCGGCTCATCGCAGAGATCATGGGCAAGCACAGCAATATCGTGCTGATCGATATCGAATCCGGCAAGATCATCGATTCGATCAAGCGCATTTCTATAGATGTCAACAGGTACAGACAGCTCCTTCCTGGATTCGTCTACCAGTATCCTCCGGAACAGGACAAGCTGCCATTCCGGGCAGTCACTTCAGAGACTGCCCTGCCTCATGACGACAGAGCACTGATGAGCAGGATCGGAGGGATCTCTCCATCGATCAGCCGGGAACTGCTGGCAGAGTGCACTGAACAGCATAATTCATCTGTCACTTCCACTGAGCCGGCGATGAAACTGGTCCGCATCTTAGCTGCCATTGACAGCGGGACTGCCGTCCCGCGTGTCTACCTCGATGACAGCTCTGCTGCAGCGAATCGGATCTCCGGAAGCGCAGGCGTACCCAAAGAGTTCCACATTACCGATCTGACGGAATACGAAGGGCTGACGAGACTTGATTTTGCAGGTATTTCAGAGTGCGTCGACTATTTTTACTCGAACCGCGAAACTTCTAACATGGTCCGCCAGAAGTCGATGCCTCTGCTCAAGACCGTACAGGCTGCGCACAGCAAGGCTCTGCTCAAGAAGAAGAAACTTTCCGAAGACCTGTTGAGTGCTGAGAATTCAGACAAGTTCAGGCTGTACGGCGAGCTTCTGACAGCCAACATACACAATGTCAGGCCGGGCGCGCGCAAAGCCACTGTCACCAATTACTATGATGGCAGTCTGATCGACATCCCTCTGGATGAGAAGATCAGTGCCAGCGCCAATGCCCAGAGATACTTCAAGAAGTATTCCAAGGCCAGGACTGCGATCCATGAGAAGCAGGCCCAGCTGGAGGACAACGAGCGCGATATCGCGTATCTCGAGTCTGTTATGCAGAATATCGAATCCGCGCAGACAGTACCTCTGCTTGAATCGATACGCGACGAACTCGAACAGACCGGTTACGTGAAACGGCGTGCCAAAGCATCGCAGCGCAAGCGCAAGCCTTCACGGCCGGAACCGTACAGATATAAACTGCGCGACGGCACGACTGTGCTTGTCGGGCGCAACAATATTGAGAACGATTATCTTACGACCAAACTCGCTGCCAAGACCGACGTCTGGCTGCACACCAAGGATATACCGGGATCGCATGTCATCATCCGCCTTGAAGACGGACGTACACTTGCGGATCTTCCGGCAGAGATCATCTACGAAGCCGCTTCAATTGCCGCTTATCACAGCAAGGCAGGCAGCGGCAGCAACGTCCCTGTCGATTATGTCGCAGTGAGATATGTCAAGAAACCCGCGGGGTCCAAGCCGGGGATGGTGATATTCACACACAATTCGACCGTTTATGTCGACCCTAAGATCCCGGAAAGCAAATAATCCCAGGAAAGGAATCATGCCATGTTCCTGTATCCTCTTATTGCAGCGGTGATCATCGCTGCTGATCAGGCAACCAAATACTTAGTGCGCACATCCATGCAGCCTGGCGACAGGATCCCTGTCATCGGCGACTGGATGAGCATTTACTATGTCCGCAACACCGGAACTGCATTCAGTATGTTCTCAGGCAACAAGATGATTACCATTGTTCTGACGACAGTTCTGATCATCGCCTGTATCATATTTCTGATCAAGGAAGCTCGCAGCGGATCCAGGATCACCGCTCTCTTCCTGACGATGATCGCTGCCGGAGGCCTGTCCAACCTGATCGACCGGCTCGTTCTCGGATATGTTACAGATATGATATCCTGCTGGAGTTTCGCAGTATTCAACGTTGCTGACATATTCGTTACCTGCGGGTGCTTCCTGCTGGTGATCTATCTGTTCTTCACGATGAAAGACGAGGAGGCAGGAAAGTGAACGGACTGAATGATCTGGACCGTGAACTGAATGAAAATGATTCCTCAGTGCTGACTGTTACCGCCGGCGCGGAAGATGCAGGATCCAGGCTCGATGCTTTCATCGGATGCAACACCGATGAACTGTCGAGGAGTTATGCTGTGCGTCTGATCGAGCAGGGACAGGTGACTGTCAACGGGACACCGGTCACTTCCAAGAAGCACAAGCTCTCCGACGGTGACGTCGTGACTATCGATGTGCCGGAGCCGGAGTCCCTGAATATCGCGGCAGAGAACATTCCTCTTGAGATCATCTACGAAGACAGCGATGTCATAGTAGTGAACAAGCCTCGTGGAATGGTTGTCCACCCTGGTCCTGGCAACTGGTCCGGGACTCTCGTCAATGCCGTGATGTTCCACTGCGGGAATTCCCTGTCATCGATCAACGGAATCATCAGGCCGGGCATTGTCCACCGGATCGACAAAGACACCAGCGGTCTTCTCATGATCGCCAAGAATGATCACGCGCACGAATCGCTCGCAGAGCAGCTGCGGATCCACTCGGTAACAAGAGAATATACCGCACTATGCTATGACAACATCCGTGAAGATGAACTGACGATCGACGAACCGATCGGCCGCGACGAGCACAACCGTCTGCGGAGAGCAGTGCGGGGTTCCGGTCAGCGCGAGGCAGTGACACATATCCGGGTCCTGGAACGTTTTGGCAGATATACACTGATCAGAGCAAGGCTCGAGACCGGACGCACTCACCAGATCCGTGTCCATATGGCTTACATCAAGCATCCTCTGGCGGGTGATGAACTGTATGGGCCACGCCGCCAGACCGGCAGCATCGAAGGAATCAAAGTCAGCGGTCAGCTGCTTCACGCCGGCACACTCGGATTCGTCCACCCATCAACCGGAGAATACATGGAGTTCCACTCAGATCTTCCGGAAGTGTTCGATCAGGTACTGGAACGGCTGCGCAGCAAGGAGTAATACGAATGAAGATCACATCGAAAACAGGTCCTCTCATGGCCCCGCTCCCTACCGTCATGGTGAGCTGCGGCGACATGGAGAACAGCAACATAATAACGATCGCCTGGACAGGCATCATCAATTCCAATCCGCCGATGACATATGTTTCGGTACAGAGATCCCGCCACTCGCACGATATCATCGCTGAGAGCGGTGAGTTCGTGATCAATCTGACGACAGTGGAACTTGCCAAAGCGATGGACTTCTGCGGTGTCAGATCCGGCCGGGACATCGACAAGTTCACTCATCTCGGTCTCACGCGCGAAGCCGGTGATCACGTCAGCGCGCCGATGATCGCAGAGTCACCGGTCAATCTGGAATGCAAAGTCACGGAGATGAAGTCATTCCCGACGCACGACATGTTCATCGCAGAGATCGTGGCGATACACATCGATGACAAGTACGTTGACGAGAAGGGCGCTTACGATTTCGGCAGCATGGATCTCGTATCGTTCACTCACGGGAAATATTACAGGCACAAATCAACAGAACTGGGATTCTTCGGCTACTCAGTCATGAAGCCTAAGACGGCAAAGCGCCGCAGGAAGAAAGGCAAATAGCTGCGAAGCGGATCGTTGCTGAAAGAAATAAAACACATTGCAACGTCAGCCCCTAAGGGCCGGCAGTGCAATGTGTTTTTGGTTAGTGTTGAACGGGTCGGCCGGATGTGATCCGGCTCCCCTGCAGGATTACTTGAGGATGATCGTGTCAGTGATCGCTGCAGGTTCCTCTGCCATCTTCTTAAGTCCCTCGGAGAGATCAGAGATGGTAGCCTGTCCGAGATCTGTTACAGGCTCTGCTGCTGCCTCGACCTCTTCCTTGCTGATAACGATAGTAGGAGCCTTGTGGTCCCCTGTTGTAACGGTCTCAGGGATCTCACTGTTGAGGGATGCAATACCTGCTGTGTCAAGATCTGCAAGGATATCAAACGGATCCTCATCAAGGCTGTCAAGCTCTGCCTGCAGCATCTTGCGGAACTTATCTCTCAGTCTGTCGATCTTGCTGCTGAGTACAGCGTGCTCGTCATTCAGCTTCCTTACGGATACCTTAGCGTCGAGGAGCATATTCTCTGCCTCGAGCTCAGCATCTCTCATCATGAGCTCAGCTCTTCTCTCAGCACTTGCGGAGATGTCTGCCATGAGCTTCTTAGCTGTCTCAAGAGTCTCAAGCATAGCATTGTCATCCTTCTGAGCCTCTTCGAGCTGCTTCTCCAGAGCCTTGATCTTATGAGCCATGGATCTGTTGTCGTTCAGTATCTTCTCGTAATCCGCAACGATCAGATCAAGGAACTCATCGACTTCCCTTGAATTGTATCCTCTCTTGTCACGGCTGAATTCTTTCTTGTCAATGTCAATAGGCATTATCATGATATTAGCACCTTACCTTTCCTGATTTAGTTATATCTTATTCTCAATGATTCTCTTATTATTTCCACGGATTGGAGTTGGCAGGCTTGCCGGCTTCGGTGGCCCTGTCAACCAATGCCTTGATGTTTACGTTGTTAGGAGCAAAAATGTAGATGTTAGGGTTGATTCTCTGGACTGTTCCCGACAGTGCGTAGGTAGCGCCGCCAAGGAAGTCGAACATCTTGCGGGCAAGATCGGTCTCAACTTTCTCGAGATTGATGATGACCGGCTTGCGCGCTCTGAGATTATCTACCAGTTTGCGGCATTCGTCAAGACTCTTTGGCTCGATTACTACCATTTTGAATGGACCGGACTGGTTCATCGAAGCCTTGGCATTCGGTGTGCTCTTAGGCATCGCTGTCATCGGCGGAGCTACATCTCCGAATCCTCTCGGGCTGATAGAGCTGCTCGGAGCAGGCTCATCGCTGTACGAAGGAGCTGCCGCGCTCATCTTGCTCTTGTAGTTATCGATCTCCTCCTGAGTGATATCGAAGTCATCATCATCGTATACATCCTCAATACCGACGAGATTCTTCATTTTGTCCATGAAACTCATTTCTGCATCCTCCCTATCTATAGTTACGCGGCCCGAATATCGAGCTCCCGACTCTGACTATTGTTGATCCTTCTTCGACTGCTACCTCGAAATCTCCCGACATACCCATTGAAAGTACGTCCGGGCAAAATCTTTCTTCCGGAAGATCCCATGTCTTCATCTCTTCGAAGAGCTCCCGCGCCTCGATGAAATACGGTCTTGCGTCTTCCGGTTCGACCGCCATCGGCGGTATACACATCAGACCTCTTACTCTGACGTTCGCGCATTCAGCAGTGATACTGCTGACCAGCTCACGGAGATCTCCGGAAGCTATTCCGGATTTGGTCTCTTCCATCGCCGAATTGATTTCTATCAGAATATCCATGACAAGTCCGGCAGCGGCAGCTCTCTTATTGATCTCCTGCGCCAGTCTCAGTGAATCCACAGAGTGGATCATGACGACCTTGTCTATGATGTTCTTGACTTTGTTGGTCTGAAGGTGGCCGATCAGATGCCACCTTACGGGTTTGACCTTGTCATATTTCTCCAGAAGCTCCTGTACACGGTTCTCACCTATATCAGTCGCTCCGGCATCGATAGCCTGATTGATCTCCTCCGGTGTATGAGTCTTGGTCACTGCCACCAAAGTGATATCTTCAGGCTTCCTCCCGCTTCTGGCTGCTGCCTGGTGTATGCGGGAAACTATCTCTGTATATCTGTCCTGAATGCTCATTCCTTGTTGTTCAGTTCCTGAATGTCTTCTGCTGTAGGTTCGGCAACGATCTCATCATATGGTTTGATCGTCTCCACGAAGTTGCCTCCCTCGTCGACATAGATGTCTGAGTAGGCAGCACATTGCTCACCATCATCTGCCATGATGGAAACCGGTTTGAACCGGTGCTCTCCGAGCTTGTTCTTGACCAGTACTCCTTTCTTGCCATCCATCTCAATGATGCTGGAATCACGGAGGATCAGTCCCTCTGCGCTGGCGACAGTTATCGTCGCATCCAGAGTGCGGATGTCTGTAAAACCTTCCCAGAAAGTCTTGCACTCAATTGCGACTCTCGTAACATCCTTGCCGGTTTCAACATCAGCGATCTTGACCTTGATGTCTTCTCCGCCGGCGTTCATCGTAACGGTGCGTCCGGCAGTATACTTCGCTCCTGCCTTGAGATCAAGATAGAAGACAAGATACCATTTGCGGTTCCTGACGATCTTGTAGACAGGCTCTCCCTTGGAACATCTGCCATTCTCAGTCTCTACATGCCTGAGCTTGGTCAGTTTGTTGAGATCATCACGGTTGAGATTGCCTAACTCAGCTGTCGAGAGCTTGGCCTCTGCGCCATCGACGAAATAGCAGATATAGCCGGCATATCTGTTGATGCCTTTGGATGCCTCCAGATAGTTGCCGTCAAGATTCTCCAGGATGGATGCATACTTGTGGCTGACATTGCCTTCATCTTCCTCTTCTTCCGGCTCTTCTGCTGTCTCAGTCTGTCCTTCTTCGGAGGCCTCCTGTTCTGCTGCCGCCTCTTCTTCCGCGCGCTCCTCTTCGGAAAGTACAGGAGCGAGCTCGACGATCTGTGTCCCTGCTTTGATCAGTTTGCCTTCCGGGGCAAGTCTGTTGACCTCGCAGTCTTCTGCCGCAACATAAACGACCTCGTCTCTGACGATGTATCCAGACACATCATCCTTGAGCTCAATACTGCCGTATTCTGTTACATAAGTCTTCTCGAGAAGCCCTTTGACAGAAGGCACAGCATATACGACGATGATGCATATTATTATCAGTGCGATGTAAATAATTAATGCTGCTAACCACTTTTTTCTCATATGGGCCCTCTTCGCTAAATTATACAATACAAGAGCCCCGGGTTACAATATGTATTTACCGGGGCTTCGAAAATTACTATATTTTGTGCCTAGCCTTTTCCAGTTCTGTCCGTACGATGACCGTTCCGGGAGCTTTATCGTCTGTATTTGTCGAGGATGGCACGCTCTTTGCGGGTCAGTTCATGCGGTCTGTCCTGATACTCTTTCATGAGATCCGGTCTTCTCTCAGAAGTGATCCTGAGTGACTCTTCCCATCTCCATCTGTCGATCTCCTGATGGTTGCCCGAGAGCAGCACGTCAGGGACTGTCATTCCCTCATATTCTCTCGGTTTGGAATACTGAGGGTACTCAAGCAGTCCTGAATAGATGGATTCATCCATTACGGATTCTTCGCTCGCAAGGACTCCCTCGATGAACCTCGCGGCAGTATCTATCAGCACCATCGCAGGGAGTTCTCCGCCGGTCAGCACATAGTCTCCGATAGAGATCTCTCTGGCATTGAGGCGATCCAGCACGCGCTGATCCACGCCCTCATAATGCCCACAAAGTATCGTGATTTCCGGCATGGCAGCTATCTCGCGCGCGAGTTCACCGCTCAGCAGTTCACCCCTCGGAGACATATAGATCACCTGCCCGCCAAATCCACTCTGCCTGTATGCGTCGAGGATCGGCTGGACCTGCATGACCATGCCTGCTCCGCCGCCGTATGGCGTATCGTCAACGCGGTTATGTCTGTCTTGCGTATATTCGCGTATGTCCGTGATATCAAGCTCGATTATTCCGTTGTCTATTGCTCTTCCCAGCATGCTGGCCCTGAGGGGCTCGAACATCTCAGGGAAGATCGTAAGGATATTGATCTTCATATCTTTAATCGATAAAACCCGGAATGAGTTCGACTTCTATGACTTCGTTCTCGTCATCGATCCTGCGCAGGAACGCATCAACAACCGGGATCAGCACTGATTTCCCTTCAGGCGTCCTGACATCGAAAATATCCTGGGCAGTATTCTGGATCACATCCTGCAGCACTCCGACATCTCTGCCGCTCGCAAGGTCTGTTACCCTGTAACCGAGCAGATCTCTGACGTAGTGCTCGCCTTCCTGCAGTTCTTCAAGATCGCTGGCATAGATATATAGTTCCATGCCTCTGAGTGAGTCCGCGGCATCTCTGTCGTTAAATCCTTCTATCCGGATGACCGGCCGGCCATTCTGCAGTCTGACTGACGCGCAGGCTGCACGGACTTCCTTCCCGCGAGCCGCTGCTTCACCTGCATGCTTAAGAAGGAGGACTTTGCCCTCCTTCAGATTGTCCGAATCCGATGCATACAGATTGACTCTGACTTCACCTCTGAGTCCGACACTGCTGCCGATCCTTCCGATATTAACTATCTCTCCGGCTTCCCTATTCTTCAACGATCTCCACCGTGACTCTCAGATTCTGCTTGATTGCTGCAGCCTTGACTACTGTCCTGATCGCCTTGGCGATGCGGCCTGACTTGCCGATGATCTTACCGATATCCTCATCAGCGACCTGCAGTTTAACCAGGATGTTCTTTCCGTCGATTTCTTCAGTTACCTTTACCTCGTCAGGCCTGGACACAAGAGCTCTAGCAATTACTTCTACTAGATTTCCCATTGTTCCTTCCTTCCCTATTCGATAGCGCCGGACTTCTTGAGGAGAGCCTTAACGGTATCTGTAGGCTGTGCGCCGTTAGCGAGCCATCTCTGAGCAGCTTCGTTGTCGATCTTGATCTCCGAAGGGTTCTTCAGCGGATCATAAGTTCCGATTTCCTCGATGAACTTGCCGTTTCTCGGTGTTCTGGAATCTGCTACTACTACTCTGTAGAAAGGCTTCTTGTGTGCTCCCATTCTCTTAAGTCTGATCTTAACCATAATTTCCTCCTAAATGTACTGTTTGTTTATTGTTCTGTTAATGATTGTTTGCTTTATATAATCCACCGCTGTCGGCGGGATCTATAACTGATCTAAAATCCGAAATTCCTCATCATATCTCTTGCCTTGCGTGAATTCGGATTCGCCAGGACCTTGGTCATCTTCTTCATCTCTTCGTACTTCTTGATGAGCTGATTGATCTCCTGGACTGTGTGGCCTGAGCCTGCTGCGATACGCTTGCGTCTCGATGCATTGAGGATGTTCGGGTCTCTTCTCTCCTTAGGTGTCATCGAGAGGATGATCGCTTCCCACTTCTTCAGCTCACTCTTGCCCTGTTCGAAATCGATGTTCTTCCTGTCGGCAGCAGAGATACCCGGGATCATGTCGATGAGCTTAGCAAGGCCGCCCATCTTGTTGATCTGTCTCATCTGGCCGAGGAAGTCATCCAGGTCGAACTTGTTCTTCCGGATCTTCTCCTCGAGCTTCCTGGTCTCCTCTTCGTCAAAAGCGTTCTCCGCCTGTTCGATGAGTGTCATCACGTCGCCCATGCCGAGGATCCTCGAAGCGATCCTGTCAGGATAGAACGGTTCGAGAGCATTATACTTCTCACCGGTACCCATGAACTTGATCGGCTTGCCCGTGACAGCTTTGACCGAAAGCGCAGCACCGCCGCGGGAGTCACCATCCATTTTGGTCATGATGATTCCGTCCACTCCCAGCGCGTCATTGAAGCCCTTCGCGATATTGACTGCGTCCTGACCTGTAAGTGCATCGACTACCAGCAGGATCTCATGAGGTCTGACGGCCTTCTTGATATCCTTGAGCTCGTTCATCAGTGTCTCGTCGATCTGCAGACGGCCCGCCGTATCGATGACCAGAACGTTGCAGCCTCTCCTCTGAGCTTCTTTGACAGCGTCGGACGCGATCTTCACAGCATCATGCGAATCTCTGTCCACATATACAGGAGTGTTGACTGCCTTGCCGACGATCTCCAACTGGTCGATAGCAGCCGGTCTGTAGATGTCGCAAGCTGCGAGCATCGGGTGCTTGCCGGTCTGCTTAAGATAGGAAGCAAGCTTGCCGGCTGTGGTCGTCTTACCTGTACCCTGCAGTCCTACCAGCATCAGTATTGTGAAGCCGCTAGGCGAATAGGTGAGCTTGGAACCGGTGCCGCCCATCATGTCGACGAGCTCGTCTCTGACGATCTTGACTACCATCTGATCCGGTGTCAGGCTCTTGAGCACTCCTGCTCCCAGAGCTTTCTCCTTGATCGTAGCGACGAAATCCTTGACGATCTTGAAGTTGACATCTGCCTCGAGAAGCGCCATCTTGACAACTCGCATCGCGTTGTCAAAATCCTTCTCGGTTACGACGCCCTGGCCCTTGAGGTCCTTGAATGCTCCCTGTAATTTTTCAGAAAGTCCTTCGAATGCCATAGTGTCTCCGTTACTCTGTTATCTTCTCTATACTCGAGATCAGCTCATCCCTTACCGTCTGACCGATCTCAAGATTTCCGATCATATCGTGCGCCTTGTCTGCCAATGTCTGATTATATCTGTAATTCCTGATCAGGCCCAGCCGGTCTTCATACTCTTCCAGCGCGCGCTCAGCCTTCTTGAGTGTGTAGTGGACAGCCTGTCTCGTCATCCCGAGTTCGGCAGCGATCTCCGAGAGGCTCAGATTGTCCTCATGGTACAATGCCATCACCTCGTTCTGGCTGTTGCTGAGCAGTGATCCGTAGAAATCATACAGCATGCTCGCATATTCAACTGTCTTAAGGTCTTCACTCATTCCAGCATTCCGTTTCTGTCAGCCGCCCGAATACGGCAGCGAACTCGTGCCGGATAATACTAACACAATACAAAACGGGTGTCAAATAATATACTTGACACCCGTTGTTCTTTCTGTCAAACAATTTGCTTGACACTACTTCTTTGTCTTGCCTGACTTGATTTTACTGTCATTGGACGACATGTAGTAGGATTCGCCGCCTTGCTTGATCTTCTTGAAGGTGCTCATCCTCACATAATATGTCTTGCCGCCTGCAAGATTCTTGATCGTTTTGGTTCTTCCCTTCTTAAGAGCTTTCTTCGATACCTTGATCAGCTTGTAGCCCTGGGTGAAATTCCTGTCCTGCGCGACTTCGATATACATTCCATCGATTTTCTTGAGCTGGGACTTGGTAAACTTCTTCCATTTCACCGTGAGCTTCTTCTTGCCGCCCTTGACCTTAGTGATTTTAGGGGTCTTCGGGCCGATAGCGAAGTCAGCCGTGATAGAATCAACATACTTATTCTTGTTCTTGAACCTGATCTCGATCGAATACCATCCAAGGTTCTTCTGTTTCTTCCATGTATAGGTATACTCGCTTGCAGGGATCACCTTGTTATTGCTGTCCTTGACAACGAGCTTCTTAGCAAAAGCTTTCTGGGTGATATACTTTCCGATGTAGTCGAAGATCGGCCAGTTTGCATACGCATAGCGTTTCGTAGCTGTTATATTGACAGTAAGCTGCAGTACAACAGTTTTATCGCTGTTCGGAGCATATGCGTAGAACGGGAGTGTTACCTTGTTCACACCTTCCTTGAGATACACCTCACGAGACATGTTGCCGTCAAACATCAGTCTCTCATATTCAACGTTGCCGTTATCGTAGAAACCTTCCTTAACTCCGTCTGAAAGCTTTTTCTTCACATAACGATACTCCGGATAGTATGTGCCTATCTCCGTTTTATCGTCACCAACTGCAACCAGATATTCGGTGTCTATTACAAACTTGTTGCCGGCTCCATAGAAGAATGATTCATCTATGTAGTTGTATCCCACAAAACCTTCCAGCTTCTTTCCCGGAGCTGGCTCAAAGTGGACAGCGACCGGTTTCTCATAACCGCACCACACACCAACATCCGCGAACATGTTCTGAGCCTGAACTGTCTCAGCGCCGGTGCTTTCTTCCTTTACAATATACGGAACATTGACGAGCAGCTGGACACCGTAATTGTATCCGGTCTTGAAAACCATGTTATCATAGTTCTCATCGTTATATACTTCAGCCTGCAGATAATCCGCCTCATCCGGAGAAACATCCCCATGATAGTCTCCGTCTTTGTCACGGAAGAACCCTTTGTACGCGTGAGCTACGCCGTTGCTATCCTTATATGAGCCTGTCAGATATTCAAAGAATACTTCGCTTCCATCGCTGTAATTGACATAGAATCCGAAGTTCTCTGTATACAGATTTGTAATTGTGTTTGTCCCTTCAATGCCTTCGAGACTTCCGGAGAACGTTACGTCCACAGGCAGAACTGCGCTGACAGGATCATCAGTCGCAGCTGCTCCCCCGTCTTCCGCAAATGCCATAGCAGGCATATATGTCAGCACCATGGCCATAGCCATGATCAGAGCCAATAGTCTTTTCTTCACATCCATTTTCACATCCTTCCTTACGATCTGATCATCAGTATCAGTTGAAAATTCTCTTCATCTTGATCGTACTCTCAGGATATCCATACTTGCCGCCGCTGCTGACAGGCTTGATCAGTTCATCGATCGTTGAAGTCTCGACTTTGCCTGTAGCAAGGCTGGCGTGTATGATCTTACCCAATCCCAGATAGATCGCTACATGTCCGTAAACACCTTTGGATGTCTCGAAGAAGATCAGATCTCCGCGTGTCATGTTGCGATGATCGCTGGTGTATGTGACATTCGCAAGTTTGGCACTCATGAGTTTAGGGACGCAGTTTGTCGGTCTGGTTGAAGGACTGATCGGCCACAGGTCCACACCGGCTCCGTAGCACGACTGAATGACCAGCCCGGAAGCATCGATGCCCTTGCCCGGAGCTCCGGAGCTGCCGTTTACGTACTTGTCGCCTTTGTACTTGTTGGCTGTCGTGATCAGTGCTTCGATATGATCGGATTTGGTGCTGTTGCTGTTGACCAATACCTTGGAAACGTAATAGCTGTAACCGTGCTTATCAATCTTATCGCCGATCTGGACATATTTGCTCGGATTCTGATACTTCCTCGTAGCAGTGAGCGTAAGCGTCTTACTCGTATAGGCTTCTGATGATGCATTTGATGGTATCATCAGTCTCCACTTTGTCGTGTCACCCCACCAGTCATCCGGGAAGGTGAGCTTGACGGATGCTTTGCCTGCGCCGGCAGGAAGCGTGATCGTCTTCATGGTCTCCCATTTACTTCCGTCCAGCATCTGCAGGCTGGCTTTCCTGGAGGTAGGAGATGTTACCGTAATGGTGAAGCTGCATGTTGTACCGCTTTTGACCGATTTCGTTGTCGGCCAGCCAGTCACAGTAGTAGCGCGGCGCTTGATCTCAGCTCTCTGCAGGACAGCATTTGAATTGCCGCTCCTTGCAGTATATTTGCCGTTGATATTCACCGACACGACTATGAATCTATACAGCTGACCCTTAGTGAGTCCTGTGACTGTCTTGCTGGTTCCGGTCACGCGGATTGGGCTCTGCCAGTTCGTACCGTCATCAGAGACATAAACATCATACGCTTTTGCGAATTTCGCGGCATTCCATATCAAAGTTACGCTGCTTTCAGTTGCGATATCTACGCTGACCTTAGGTGCTGCAGGCTTGTAGGCTCCGATAACAGTTACTTTGCATGTTACATCACTACCGCTTGCAAGTCTTCCCCTGATCGTTGTAGTACCAGGAGCGACGGCTGTGACAACACCCTTTGACACTTTCGCGACCTTGCTGTTGTCTGAAGACCAGCGAACACTGTTAGGGTTGAAGGTCTTCTTAGGTTTTTTGTGTGTGATCTTAAGTGTCAGTTTGCCGTTACACTGTATAGTTGCATTCTTATAGTTGATATTTGCAGTATACGCATTCTTCAGCTTGCTCTTGGTCGTCTGGCCGGATGCCCAGTCAGAGCAATGGGAAAGATATGTATATCCATCCTGCACCACATAGGTAACGAGCAGATATGTGTATGCGGTGTTCTTCTTCTTCGCAGTCGTGTCAACGAACGTATTCTTGGCTGACCAGCCTCCGGAAGTCTTGAACGGGATCCTCTTGATCTCCTTGTATACAGTGGACTTTCCGTCTTTACGCAGGATGATCACGCCGTCAACCTTCTTGAGATTCTTCGGTACCGACCATACGAACTTCATGCTCGTCTTGGCGCCCTTGACCCATGTGCGGGTGATCCGGGCATTGTTCATGAAAGCCGCAATACCCCTCGCGACATTGGTCTTGAACTGCAGCTTGTTTCCATCCAGCGTGATCGCTTTAGCTACAGAAGGTGCCTGCTTGCGAGGGATCACCTCTTCTCTGGTTCCTCCACAGTTCGAACAAGTATATGTTCTCTTGCCAGCCTTAGCTACCGTTGCCGCGACCTCAGCAGTCTTCTGCCACTTGTGTCCCAATGCAGGGATCACCAGGCTCTGGAAGTCGACTTCTGTGTCTGCCGTTGCATCATAGATGACCTGGCATTTGGAGCACTGCCTGTATGCCTTATGCCCGGAGCTCTCACAAGTGGCTGCTACTTCAGCAATACTCATCCACTCGTGTTCACAGGCAGTGGCAGAAGCATCACGGGTAGGCTCGGTCACATCGCCGCTCGCCTGCGAAGTTACAAGGCCACCAGATTCCGCACCCTGCACGACTTCCGCGACAGGCTCTTCAGCCGGTTCTTCGGCCTGAAGAATTGCAGCTTCCTCCTGAGCAGTATCCGGCGCTATATCAGCAGGATCGCCTTCCGCCGCAAATGCTGACATCGGCATCAATGCAATACAAAGCCAGATAGAGAGTAATACAGATAAAACTCTGCTCTTTTGATTCTTGTAGTTTCTCATTGTCTCTCTTACCTCACTATGCGCTTTGCCCGCAAAACGGGGCGGTGCGCAGCTACTCCAATAAAGTTGAATATTGCTTATATTATATCAATTGCAGACCGGTTCTTCCATGGAGCAGCAGCATTAATATGTATATTATCCCAAGGTTTTTCTCATGTATTTCATTTCTTTACAAAGAAACAGGGAGTTAGTTCCTCTGACTAACTCCCTGCTGTATGATTATTGGTTATTTATGCAGCCTTGCTTGCGAAGTGAGCGATCGCGTGAACAAGTGCTACGCCACCGAGGATACCGAATGCTACCCATGGAGTTGCTCCGACGAGAGAACCTGCAATACTGGAGAATTCCGTTCCTGCGCTTGTTCCGAGAGCAACTGCAGCCCCGCCTGCTGCTGCTGAGAGCAGTGCGCTGACTCCGGCACCCTTATTCTTCTTGAGGAAGGACAGGATCGCTGCGAGTAATGCGAGAGCTGCTGCTCCGAGTCCTGCTGCAGTACCGATCGCTCTGTTAGTGATCTCCTTAGTGACCAGAACGCCGGAATCTGCCTGATAGCCTCTTCCGACTTCTACAGCTTCAAGACCTTCATCAAGTTCAAGGTGGTTGTCGCCATTATCAAAGTCATCATCGCCGTTGCGTCTGTCAAGGATGCTCACCAGTCCGCCGTCAGGTTCCGTTCCCATTACGGTTGCGAGACCGTCTCTTACCTGCTGTTCGCCATCCTCGTACTCAGCGAGTTTAGCGCGTCCGTCAGCGAGCTGTGCACGACCGTCAGCAAGCTGCTTCTCAGCGTCAGCGAGTTTCGCACGTCCATCAGCCAGTTTGGCCGGTGCTGCTGCGTAATCAGCAAGACCCTGCTTGTAATCTCTGACACCCTGCTCATATGTTCCGAGAGCGTCTGCCAGCTCCTTGTATGTTGCAGGAAGCGCTCCGACCATGCTGCCGAATCCCGCATTCTTGAGAGTATTGACGATGTTCTTGTATGTCTGGCCGTTGCTGTTGCCCTTCTGGGATGTCAGCTTATCTGTGAATCCATCAAGCATGTTGAGGCTTGCGAGAGCAGATGTAAGAGCCTTATACGATGTGACACCGCTGTTCTTCAGCTTCTGCTGTGTAGCCTTATCCTGTGTGCCGACTGCTGTCTTCAGAGCCTGGTCACTGTTCATGCCTGTGATACCATCAGTTCCTGCTTTGAGAGCATTCAGGTTGTCCTTAGTATCTCCTACACTCTTGATAGCATTTGTCAGTGCAGAATACTTGGTGCCATCGATACCTTGCGCTTTCAGTGCAGCCTTCTCCTCTGCTGAGCGAGTTGAATAAACGAAGCCAAGTGCCTTGTCGCCGTTTGCCTTATCAAGGAATGCAGCGCCCTCATCTACAGTCTTCTTACCTTCACTCAGGGCTGTAGATTTCTCTGTAAGTGTTGCGTAATCATTGATTCCTGCCGCAGCAAGATCTTCATTCGAAGCTACTAGTGCATTCTTAAGATTATCACCGCCGAGTTTGGACAGTGTATCTACCTGTGCCTTACCTTGCGTAAGAGCTGCAGATTTTCCCGCAAGTGTTGCGTAATCATTGATTCCTGCTGCAGCAAGGGTCTCATTTGAAGCAACAAGTGCATTCTTCAGGTTATCTGCACTCATTCCTGCAAGTCCATCGATCTTATCCTTGCCTCCGGACAGCTGGCTGACTTTGCCTGCAAGTTCTTCGTATGAGGCGAAACCGTTCTGCTTTGCAAGAGCATCCTTTCTCTGCTCCGCACTCAGTGGAGCGAGAGCACCAACCTGCTCATCGATCTTGCCTTTGCCTGTATTGAGAGCGCTAAGGGTACCTGTCAGCTCCGCATAAGTATCAAATGGCAGATCCGCATTGTTCTTAACAACATAGTCCTTGAATGCGCTTTCGTTACCTGCCAGCGTATCGATCTGAGTCTTGGCCTTCTGAAGGTCTTCATTCTCCGGATATGCTGCAGCTGCAGCTTCAAGAGCAGCATAACTCTCAAAGCCCGCACCTTTCGCTAAAGTTTCTTTTCTGCTCTGCTCAGTCGCGGCAACAGCGTCTACCTGACCCTTCGCTCCGCTAAGCGCTGTGATCTTTCCTTCCAGCGCAGCATAGGAATCAATACCCGAGATACCAGCTTCCTTTACGAAAGCATTCTGCATTTCAGCTTCTGTCATTCCGGCGATCGCATCGATCTTAGCTTTTCCTGTTGATGCTGCTGTCAACGCGCCTTCCAGTTCTGCATATGTTGTGATACCAGCAGCTGCGAGCGCCTCGTTCTCTGCTACAAATGCATTCTGGCGCTCACCCTCGCTCATACCAGCGATCTTATCGATCTTAGCTTTTCCTGCGCTGAGGAGAGCCTCATTCTGTGCAAGAGCTGCATATGTTGTGATACCAGCTTTTTCAAGATCCTCAGATGCCTTGACAAAGTACTCCTTCTTCTGATCCTCAGTCATTTCCTTGGTATCTCCAGCGACCTTGTCGATCTTCTTCATTCCTACCTTAAGCGCTAATTCCTTCTCTGCAAGCGTCTCGTAATCCTCGATTCCTGCTTTCGCAAGATCTTCACTCTTGCCGACAAGAATATCTTTCAGCTCTTCCTCTGTCTTGCCTGTGAGGTCATCTACATTCTTCTTGAGAGTCTTCAGCGATGCCAGACCTCCATCAGCCTGTGCAATAGCAGCCTTAAGTGCAGCGTAGGAAGTAACACCGTTGGCCTTCAGTCTCTTCTGTGTTGCTGCATCCTGCGAAGCTACAGCTGTCTGGAATGCCTTCTCGCTGTTCATACCGGTGATGTTATCGACATTCTGTTTGAGATAATCGAGATTACCGAGTGTTTCCTCCATATCATTGTAGGATGCCGGTACTCCGCTGACACCCGCCTGAGACAGAAGTCCCTGGATAATGCCAAACGCGCCTTTGTTGGAAAGCCCCTTCGCTGCCTTGTCAACAACTTCTTTGAAAGCTTTACCTTTCTTATACGAATCAGTATTTGCATCCAGCTTAGCTTTACCATCAGCAAGCTTGCCAGGTGCAGCTGCATAATCAGCTTCGCCCTGAGCAAGGGTCTTCTGGCCTTCTGCATAAGCAGCTTCGCCATCTGCCAGTGTTTTCTCGCCTTCAGCAAGCTGATCTATACCATCAAGATAAGCCTGTTCATTTTCTTTAAGTTGATTGATACCATCTTCCAGCTTATTGAAATTAGCTGTGGTCTCTTCACCTTTCTGTTCCCAATAATCCTTGCATGCAAGCACATCGTTCAGGTTGACAGCTCCGCCGTAGAACCCGAAAAGTGCCGCAGCAATAAGAAGAACGCTTAGTCCTTTTTTCATAATTTCCCTCTCCTGTAAATCAATACATTCAGTAGAATCCGTACGCGGACATACGAACTCACAATATTGAGAATATTTTATCACTAACCACTTGGAAATGTTAACGTTTATTAAGATTTACCATTTGTAAGCTTGGACTATTTTCAGTACAAAACTGACTATTGTTCAAATTGCAATATTTTGTTACTTGTTCTTGTTAAGAACTACAAAATCTAGTATCAAGAATATGAAAAAAGCAGTTCACCTTTCAAAGTGAACTGCTCATTAATATACAAAAGAAAAAACCGGCGACGTCCTGCTTTCCCGGGAGGCTGCCCTCCAAGTATCATCGGCGCAAAAGAGCTTAACTACTGTGTTCGGGATGGGAACAGGTGTGACCTCTTCGCTATAGTCACCGGATTTAACAAGGGTCTGTACCCTCAAAATTGAATAACACTCAAGTTTCTCAAAACCATCTGGTCAAGTTATCGACCTATTAGTATCAATCAGCTGAACACGTTACCGTGCTTACACCTTTGACCTATCAACGTGGTAGTCTCCCACGGGTCTTACCTTGCGGAGGAAA
>JAFRGC010000089.1 GCA_017434025.1 Mogibacterium sp.
CAGGATCAAACTCTTAATAAAGTTGTATCTGTTCGCTCGCTTTCGCAAGCGCTCAAATCTGTTTTCCGTAACTCGGATGACGCATTTCGCGTCATTATTGTTTGTGTCTAGAATTGATAGGGACTAACAAGTTTTTGCTTGTTTGTCTCTGTCTAGATCTTTCATTTTGAGGTCGTTCCGACCTCTTAATTTAAGACCTGTTCTGCACTATGAAGTTTTCAATGTTCCGCTGCGCTTTTCAGCGACAGCTTCATTATTATACATAACCATCCTTGCTCTGTCAACACATTTTTTAATCTTTTTTAAAAAATATTTCGACATTTACTGATTATGTATCGAAATCCGAATTTCTGTTCCGAATGGCGTGTTATCTATTCGGATTTTCCGGACTCCGGCCGCTAATTAAACCGGGTCTTAATCACAACCCGGTTCAAGTCGCTCATATATATTACTACATTTCTCAAGCCTGTCAAGGGCTTGTTGCACATTTCTTTGAACTATTTATGTACTAATCTGAGACCATTAAAGAACTGCCCAAATCGTCCTAATTTTCACCCTTTCTGTCCAGTTCGCGCTCCTGTCTCCTGACTGCTGCACTGTGCAGGATATCCTGTTCAGCAGCGATATCTTCACGGATCTTGCGGATACGTCTCTGCGCATTCTTCTGCTCTCTGATACCTTCCTTCGCTTTGGCAAGAGCGCGTTTCTCTTCCTCCAGCGCTTCACGGAGTTTCTCCTCATTGCCCGTTACAAAGCTCGGTTTGTTGTACTCTATCTCAAACGACTGCAGGAATCTCCTCAGTCCGAGTATGATCAGCGCGATTCCGATCAGGAGCGTAACAGGCAGATCAAACAGTCTCAGATTGAAGAACATGTATATTCCGAGCGCCAGCATGATCAGATTAACGGTAAGGCTTACTCTCTCCGCGGCTTTGACATTCATGAAATCGATTTTATTCAGATTGAACGCCAGGACGCCTTCTATTGTGAGCCACATCGCGAACATCATCTGTGCTGTCGTATCATCTGTAACCTCGCCGATAATGATAACGAACCCGAATATGATCATGATGATCCCATCCTTGGTAATGCTCGCGGCATTCTCGGTCACATCAAAATCAGCTCGTAATCCTATGACCGCCTCCGCTAATCCCATTGCGAAGAAGACCAGTCCTATGATAAAAGCTACCGTGAGGAACGCATAGCTCCCGTTCGCGATACAGAATATTCCCGCAACTGTCATCGCGACACTTGCGATCATCATCAATGTTCTCATTTTGCCCTCCTTGGAAATCTTATTAATACTATCACGCCCGGAACACATATTCAAGCAACGAAAGAGCCGCCCGTACTGAGCGGCTCCTGCGCATCATATATATCATATATATAATGATAACAATTCTATGATTACAGATTATAACCTGCGTGGAAAGCTTTCTTGTTGAGGTCAATGAACTTCGCCTTAACATTAGCTTCGATCTCTGCATCCCAGTCGATTTCGTCAAGGCCCATAGCTTTGACAAGGGCTCCGAGGAGAACGACGTTCATCGCCTTAGGGTTACCGAGCTCTGTTGCGACTTCAGCAGCCTTGAACGAGAGTACGTCGACCTTCTCTTTGAGATGTTCGATAATGCCTTCAGGATACTCAGCAATTCCCAGGTTGACCGGTACAGGCTGGATCTGGAAATCATTGATGACCATCTTGCCGCCTACCTTGAGGTGGTCGAGCCATCTGAGAGCTTCCATCTCTTCAAATGCAACGATAACGTCTGCCGAACCCTTTCCTACGATAGGTGAATAGACCTTATCTCCATATCTTACCTGAGTGGATACGGAGCCGCCTCTCTGAGACATTCCGTGGATCTCACTCATCTTGACATCGTAACCGGCCTTCATAAGACCGCTGGTCAGGATCTTACTTGCAAGGATCGTTCCCTGTCCGCCAACTCCAACTAGGAGAATATTCTTAACTTCACTCATTACCTTGTCACCTCCTCAATCGCCTTGAATGGGCAAACCTGCTTGCAGACTGTGCAGGCGTTGCAGCTCGTGTAGTCGATCACAACTTTCTCCTTGGTGTTGATCAGTGCCGGGCAGCCAGTCTTGACGCACATCTTGCAGTTCTTGCACTTGTCCTGATCGATCACGCACTGTGTCTTGTGCAGTGTCGGGAATTCGTCGAGATCCTGTTTGCTGAACTTCTTGAGTACGCACGGCCATCTTGTGATCAGTACAGTCGGCTCGTCCTTAGGCAGGAGTGTATCAAGTGCCTTGTTGACCTCGTCGAGGTGGTTAGGATTGACTGTGATGATATTCTCTTCCTTGACTCCGATCGCTTTGCAGAGTGCCGGGATATCTACTTCAGGAGCTTCCTTGCCCATGAGGGTGTATCCTGTACCAGGATTCTGCTGGTGACCTGTCATACCGGTGATACGGTTGTCGAGGATGATCGACAGGTTGTGTCCGCCGTTGTAGACAGCATCCATCAGGGAATTAACGCCAGTGTGGAAGAAGGTGGAATCGCCGATTACCGATACTACCTTGGTAGTTTTGCCGGCATCCTTGAGCGCGATGCTCGCACCGTGTCCCTGTGAAATGGAAGCTCCCATGCAGATGCAGGAGTGGAGGGCGTTAAGCGGAGCTGCCATTCCGAGAGTGTAGCATCCGATATCTCCGGTGATCATGATGTGATCCTTCTTCTCTCTCTTGGACAGGCAGTAGAACAGTCCTCTGTGAGGGCAGCCTGCGCAGAGTGCAGGAGGTCTTACAACAGTCTTCATATCTGTTGTGTAAGTCTCAGGCTCAACACCGAGGAAAGCCTTCCTTACTATATCTGTATTGAGCTCATCATACCTAGGAATAACAGCCTTGCCGGTGCACTCGATGCCGAGCATCTTAACGTGCTCTTCAATGTATGGGTCCATCTCTTCAACAACATAGACCTTGTCTACCTTGCTGCAGAAGTCCTTGATCAGGCATGTCGGCATCGGGAATGTGAGTCCGAGCTTCAGATAGGAAGCATTCTCGCCGAAGGTCTCTCTTGCATACTGATAAGAAACACCTGATGTAATGACACCGATCTTGGTATCATGCATCTCTACTCTGTTGAACTCACAGTCACAAGCGAATTCTCTTGCTGCCTTGACTCTGTCTTCCAGTGTAGCTCTCAGGACCTTAGCGTTAGCCGGAGCCGTTACATACTTCTTGATCTTAGGTTCATAATCAGGTACTTCGGCTTCTACTCTGTCTCCGAGCTCTACGATGCCCTTGGAGTGGCACACCCTTGTGGTAACATGCATCATAACAGGCATGTCCATCTTCTCAGACAGCGCAAATGCAGCTTTCATGAAGTCGTGAGCTTCCTGGCTGTCGGATGGCTCGAGCATAAGAAGTCTTGCTGACTTAGCTGTGTTCCTGTTGTCCTGCTCATTCTGCGAACTGTGCTGGCCCGGATCATCAGCTACGACAATGACAAAGCCGCCGGTTACACCGGTATATGCGAATGTATATATCGGATCCGCCGCAACGTTGAGTCCTACGTGCTTCATAGCGCAGAATGATCTCACTCCCGCGATGGAAGCGCCGATAGCAGCCTCTGTTGCAACCTTCTCATTAGGTGCCCATTCCGAGTATACGGCATCACCGTACTGAGGCATGTTCTCGAGGATCTCTGTGCTTGGTGTTCCCGGATAAGCCGAAGCAAATCTTGCGCCGCCTTCGTATGCACCGCGTGCGATCGCCTCGTTACCGGACATGATTACTTTCATAAATCATTACCTCCCTTACAATACAATAATGTATAAATGCCCTTACGCCATCATAACTCCGGCTCAGGCCGCAGGGACCTGCTCCGGAGATCACATTATCTATTGAATTAATTATATTACCAACAATAATAAGATTCAATGTAATGAGATTGTACTTTAATGTCCTAAATACGTCACTTGGACTGATAGTCCACACACTGCTGCCTGTCGAGGAAGAAGTGTATTCCCGGAGAAGAATCCTTCCATCTGTCTTCCTGAAAGCCATTTGCAGGCTCGAGCCATTTACCGACTTCATAGTAGAAATCCGGATCAACGGTCGACTGTGCCCATGTATAATTCTCTGTTTCGTCAATACTGGTGATCTTGAGCACTTTGACCTTAGATACGCGGCCCGTCTCCATCGTCGCCATGCAGCGTTTGGCATCTCTTGGCACAAGCATCATCACGACGCGCAGATCAGTGCAGCATTTCCACGCGATGAAGGCCTCACCTTCTTCCGGGCATCTCATCTTATACCACTTGGTATCATCATCGATGATGACTTTGTCCTGATTGATGGCATCCTCTAGCACCGACGCGTAGATGTTCGCTCCGGAAAGATCGATGCCTGTCATGTCCTGAAACCTGAAGCTGCACCCTCTTGCAAGACATCCGCATAACTTCATGCCGCGGAGATCGTTCTCATAGAAAGCGACATGGTCCATCCTGGATCCGCTGAAGTCCGTACCCTTGAGATCACAGCGCTCGAAAGTCGCTCTGGAAAGATCCAGTCCCGTCATATCCCATCCGGCAAGGTCAAGGTCCCTGAAGACTGAATGTTTCATCTCCAGCATCTGCCCGGCAGTCCTCTTTGCCAGTATTCCTCTGAGTTCATCCTCTGATCCGATCACCGGCTTGCTGTCCATCGGGATCGGTACATATGCTTCTGCTTCTTCGATAAAGTCTTTCTCTGTCTGGCTGAAATTCATAGCCCCCTCCTGCAATCTGCCGATTAACTACTATATTATAACACCTCAGACGGCATCTTGGCCGCCCTGTTATCTCTATATGAACGATCAGAGTCAGGTAATATGAATTGTTTGTGCTGTTACACGGATTATTTCAAGAATTGTGAAAACATTTTTGTATTTTAATACAAAATGGGTTGACATTGTATTGCATTGTATTTATTATAGGGAACGTAAATTGAATAACACCTGACCCGATAGAGGTCGCGGAGATTATGAGTAACGGATCGCTACAGCTTGGGAGCTGCGGTCTGTGAAAGGATGATCTGCCGAAGTTTACTCGGTACCCGGCTGAGTATTCTGGGACGGCGTAATAAGATGCGCCGGACTGTCACGTAAGTGGAGCGCTATCATGGTATATGGTCCAGATATGTTACCTGATCCATGGAACGTTTCAAGCGGTATTCATGGATTTTTTCTTTATGGAAACGGAGGTATATACATTATGGACTACACACCTGCACTTTACGCAACATGGTGGGCAATTCTCCCACCGCTTATCGCGATCGTTCTCGCGCTTATTACTAAGGAAGTGTACAGTTCGCTTTTCCTCGGCGTGGTTTTCGGCGCAATTCTGTACGCGGGAGCTGATTTTGACGGTATCGTTAATCACGTACTGAACGACGGACTCATCGCGTCACTGGGCGATGCCTGGAACGTAGGTATCCTTATTTTCCTGGTCATTCTCGGAATTATCGTTGCTCTGATGAACCTCTCAGGAGGATCAAAAGCATTCGGAGCCTGGGCTCTCAAACGCGTAAGATCCCGTGTAGCTGCAGAGATCGCTACCGTTATCCTCGGTATCGTGATTTTCGTTGATGACTACTTCAACTGCCTTACAGTAGGAAGTGTCATGAAACCTGTCACAGATGAATTCAGAGTATCGAGAGCTAAACTCGCCTACATCATCGACGCAACTGCCGCTCCTGTCTGCATCATCGCTCCTGTATCATCATGGGCCGCAGCAGTATCGAGTTTTGCCGGTGAAGGCCAGAACGGTATCGCACTCTTTATCAAATGCATCCCATATAACTTCTACGCACTGTTCACGATTCTGATGATGTTCTCACTCATCCTGATGAAGTTCGACTATGCCGCTATGGCAAAATTCGAGATGAACGCAGTTGAAAACGGTGATCTCTTCACCGTAGCAGATGAGAACGCAAGCAATGTCGATGCTGCTGATCTGGGCAGCGACAAAGGTATCGTCCTTGACCTCGTACTCCCGGTGATCGTACTCGTAGTTTCATGCGTGCTCGGCATGGTCTATACCGGTGGGTTCTTCGACGGAGACGATTTCGTAACTGCCTTTTCAAATTCCGATGCTTCTGTAGGCCTTTCGATGGGTGCTCTCGTCGCACTGGTCATCATCATCGCTTACTATATGATCAGACGCACGATCAGCTTCAAGGACTGCATGGACTGCATCCCTGAAGGTATGAAGGCAATGGTACCGCCTATTCTCGTACTGACACTTGCATGGTCTCTCAAAAACATGACTGACAGCCTCGGTCTTGCTGATTTCGTAAGCGGTCTCGTTGAAGGCATGGGTGGAGCTGCAGTCGGCATCATCCCGGCAGCACTCTTCCTGATTGCATGCGTACTGGCGTTTGCATCCGGTACCTCATGGGGCACATTCGGCATCCTGATCCCGCTTGGACTTGCGATCACACAGTCGCACCCTGAGCTGTCGACTCCGATCATCGCAGCCTGCATGGCAGGTGCCGTATACGGCGACCACTGCTCACCAATTTCAGATACCACGATCATGGCTTCCGCCGGCGCGAACTGCAACCATGTTTCACATGTATCGACACAGCTGCCATATGCGACTACTGTTGCTGTCGTATCGACGGTATCCTACATCATTGCGGGATACACCAGCAGCCCTGTAATTCCTCTGATCGTCGGAGCGGTCCTTCTGCTTGGCACACTGTTCTTCTTCAGAAATCAGGGAGGCTCCTACAGAGTCCCTGAGAGCGCAAACGTGAGCCATTCAGTGATCGTTGAAGAGTAAAAAAGCTGATTTAAATACTCAATACATTGTTATATAATGAAGCGGATCACTTATGTGGTCCGCTTGTATTTTTCCTGCGAAACGAAAGACTCAGCACATATTATGAACGATCTCACCAGGCCGCACAACCGATCAGGAATTCTGATCATAATGATCATAGCAGCTGCCATGTGCATGCTGCTCTGTTCGTGTGACCCTGTGCTGTCGCTCAATCCGAAGTATTCGTATACTAGTTTTACCCTGGATCTCGGGCAGGATGTCCCTGATGATATTGCGGAATATGTGGATATGTCGGGAATGTCGCCTGAGGAAGCGCAGTTTGTCCGCGACAACACCGCGATACTCTACGACGGCGAACCGGCAAACGACAAGAGTTTCAGCAGTGCCGGGGATCACACTCTCACGATCATGTACAGAGGCCATCAGTACCGCAAGTACGATATACTCCTGACCGACAGAGTTGCTCCGGTGTTCACTGATACCACAGATCTGTACGCTATCCAGACGATCCCGTTGGATGAGAGTCTGATCGACACGATGTTTGCCGCAGAGGATAACAGCGGTGAAGTGAAGATAACGATCGACAAGCCGGATATCGATTACAACAAGGCCGGCAAATACACTGTTACCGCAGTTGCAACAGATCCGAGCGGCAATACAGCAAAGGCTGAAGCCAATGTCATCGTTCAGGCTCCGGACTACGGCATCTACGGCACCTATGTATTCGTAAGCATTTCACAGCAGCATCTCACATATTTCGTCGACGGCACACCGGTCATGGACTGCCCTGTCGTTACAGGCAACACACTGGCCGGCCACAGCACACCGAGAGGGACCTTCCGGATCCTGTACAAAGGCCGCAACATCACTCTCAAAGGCCGTGAAGACAACGGTGACGAATATGAATCCTTTGTCAGCTACTGGATGGCATTCCTCGGCAATTCTTACGGTCTTCATGACGCCACATGGCGCGGGAATTTCGGCGGTAATATCTATCAGGGAGCCGGATCTCATGGCTGCGTGAATATGCCATATGCTTCAGCTGCCAAGCTGTATGGAATGATCTCACCCGGCACGCCGGTGCTGATCTACTGATCCGATCGATACATTACGCAAATCATAACCACCAGTTAAACTGGTGGTATGCACTAGCCCTAAAAGGGCATCGTACTTGCAAGCGTCTTAAGACGCGCCGAATAGACTGCCAACCGCATCTCTATTCTCAGGCGGCGCCTAAAGGCGCTTTTCTTTTGC
>JAFRGC010000007.1 GCA_017434025.1 Mogibacterium sp.
CGATAAAGCTGTGCCGGAGGGTCTTCATAGCATTGCAGAGGATGTCGCGGCTGATGGCCTGCACGATGTTCTCAACGAACTTCGGACCGTAAGATTCAATTCGTTCCCACTTCTTTGTGGATCCGACACCTTCATAAGTTACGGATTCGCCGCCAAACTGGTTTTCTCCGATGCGGGGCTTAACATATGAGAGCCTGCGACCGGAAGGAAGCTGGATGAACAGCATACCGCTCTTATAAAAGAACTGGATCCCGCGCACTGAGGTCTTGGTATGCTGCTTGATGGCGGTCTTAACAGCCCGGTCAATATCCCACCAGAAGGCTGTAATCATAGGGTTGGCAGCACGCCAGGAATCCACAAGCGGCTGCAATTCTTCTTCAGGTAGGCCCATCTCCAAAGCCCCCATACTTTTCAGAGCACCCACACCACCACCGTATCCCAAAGCCAACTCTGCGATTTTGCCTTTCTGCCGCAGGTGACTGTTTTCACCATGCTTTTCAACCTTGCACCTAAACATCTTGGATGCTGAAGCGCAATAGATATCGCCGCCGTTCGCGAATACTTCCGAGCGCCAGTCTTCACCGGCAAGGTAAGCCAGGACACGTGCTTCGATGGCTGAGAAGTCGGATACAACGAACTTATAACCATCACGAGGTACGAAGGCTGTTCTGATCAGCTCCGATAATACTGTCGGTACCGAGTCATAAAGCAGATCCAGCGTCTCATAGTCACCACTACAGACAAGATTCCGTGCCTGTTCGAGATCAGGCAGGTGGTTCTGAGGAAGATTCTGCAACTGGATCAGACGGCCTGCCCATCTTCCGGAGCGGTTGGCTCCATAGAACTGAAACATGCCGTGGGCTCTGCCGTCCTTGCAGACAGCGTTCTGCATCGCCTGGTATTTCTTCACACTGCTCTTGGCAAGCTGCTGACGGAGCAGCAGGGCATCCTGCACATGCTGTTCATCCGTTGTTTTGATAAGTTCCTTTACAGACTTCTTATCCAGCGACTCTGTTTCTACCCCATTATCTGAAAGCCATTCCTTCATCTGCTGCACACTGTTGGGGTTATCGAGGTTTGTGATATCCTGCATGGCAGCGGTCAGCTCTTCACGTGCCTTTTCATCAATCGCAATAGCGTTATCCACGACCGTCATATCCAAGGCGATGCCTCTGTCATTGATTTCCTGATCAAGATGGTATTCATTCCAGACCTGATCGGGAACAGGGTAGTTTGCAAGCTTCTTCTTGATAGCCATTTCCACTTCAACATCACGCCGGTTGTAAAACTTGAAGCGTTCCCACTTCTCCGGATCATGTTCCGGGAGATTACGGGTTCTGCCACCGTTCGCCTTTGTAGGCTTGCAGGGATTACAGAAGTACCGGATAAGATCTTTGCCTTCCTTCAGCTTCTGATCTTCGAGCCTGAGTACTGCACCGACACCTTCAAGCGAAAGTGGCAAGCCCATATAAGCTGACCAGATCATGGTGCATTTCCATGATGCCGGGTCCAGATACTTACTGGCAGGATCTTCCGGTATGCTGTAGCCGGTGAAGTACTCAGGGTGGTAACGCTTCAGCCAGTTGGACAGACAGATGCGCTCAAAGGACGCATTGAAAGCCCACTTGGTAACAGTCTCATCAGAAAGTGCTGCGAGGATGTCTTCCGGGATCTCATCACCGCAGGCAAGGTCATATACATTGATCGGTTCGCCATCCACAGAGACACCGAACAGCAGTATCTCAAAATTATCAGACTCAGCGTACTTGTATGCTCCGCATTTGGAGATATCAATGTCGCTGTAAGTCTCCAGGTCTATCGACAATTCTTTCATAGGTTGTCTCCTTCGTATATGTGCTTTATTCTCCCGGGTCATCAAGCGGATCTATGATCACATACAGTGAGTCAAGCGGGTTGATCTTGTCCGGGAACCACTTCAGGCGCTTTTCGACCGGGCAGTAGTCCAGGAAGTAATAGCCGCTTTCGGGTGCCAGCTCCCATGCTGAAGGCTCATTCTCCAAGTGGTCAATAAAGCGCTCAGCGTCACAGGAGCCCTTTGCAATGTATTCGTGCTTAAGCAGGGAGCCCTTCTTATAGAATCGGACTACTTCAAAGTCGCGGGCATCGGGATTCGCGTGCTCATCACACACGATTAGGTCAACGTCCTCCGGTGGCATTACTTTGGTAAAGCTCTTCATAATATCAAACAGTTTCATGGTCATCCTCCTTGTGAAAAAGAGGGCGGCAGCATCGCCGCCACCCTCAGGTTTGTTATCGCTTGTCTTCAAAGAGCTTCTGGAAACGGAGCTCAGATTCTTTGTATTCAAGCTCATCCTTTTTCTTCTTGCGTTCGTATTCTTCCTTGTCGCGGTTCTTAGCCTGAATCATGAACTTGATCCCGATGATCAGACCAACCAGGAAGGTTACGAGAAGACCGCAGCAGATAATGTTGCCGATAAGATTTACTACAGTGTTTGCAAATTCCATGATATTTACCTTGCCTTTCTAAGCTTTTCGCAGGCAGCGGCGGTTAAGCCGCCACCTGCTTTGATTGTCGTTAATCGAGGAAATCATCCTCATCGTCCGCTGTAGCAAAGTCATCCTCAGCTCTGGACTTGCCTCCGAGAGGTTCACCGTCGCGGATCTTCTGAAGGTTGTTCAGGCCGCAGGCGATCCCCTTGTTACCGTTGCTGTTGAAAGCGTAGAGGTTGATGGAAGCTCTGCCATAAACGCCGGAGTACACTTCGGAGCGCTCAAGGATAGGCTGTCTGTCTGCATCTACGATGCCCGGAGCTGTAGAGCTGTTGGCGTTGATGAAGTAGCTGTTCTTGTAAGCCTCATCATCCGGTCTTTCCAGATCGCCGTCACGGAGAGGTGTCTTGATAGCGGTGAGGGGAGGAACGGACTTGCCGTTGCCCTTCAGCTTGCTCTGGCCTTCCTCATAAGCCGCCTGGATAGCAGCATTGATCTTGTTGATTGTGGCTGTGTCGGACTTCGGGATGATGAGCGAAACGCTGTACTTCGGAGCGCCGCCGTTGATGCTCTTCGGGTCCCAGACATTGGCATATGACCATCTGGTGTTGACTCCTGTGATAACTTTGGTAGGAATAGATACGTTCTTCATAGGTTTTCTCCTTCTTCTTTGAAATCATCTTTTGCTGTGTTTAGTGCCGGCCGTTTGTCTGAGTCCGGCACGAGTGTCGGTTTACCGGGCGGCTTTGTGATCATGCCGCCAAGCAGTTCTTCAAATTTCTTCTTCCCAAGAAGGGAAGTC
>JAFRGC010000008.1 GCA_017434025.1 Mogibacterium sp.
GCAAATTATGCCTCTGTTATCACTCAAGTGGGGTAGTCATAAGTCTTCATAAGTTGTTATCTCAACTTGAAGAAGCTCCGTAACCCTTTCATAAGTCTCTATATCTTGTTATCGCAATGGGGTGCAAATGGGGTAGTAACCACCGAAATGGGGTAGTAAATCGGCTTCCGATCGTGCCTTCTCAGATCGTTTTCTGATGTTTCGGATGGCCTCTTCTTAGCCCTTCTCCCATCGCTTTATTAGTACAGTTTAGCTCCTGCCGGGATCCTGTCGTCTACGAGCAGAAGGTTGAGCATTTCCTCCCCGTCGTACTCGTTGACTGCGCTGATCAGCATTCCGTTTGAGTACTCTCCCATCATCTTTCTCGGCGGGAGATTTGTGATAGCGATCGCAGTCTTTCCAACGAGTTCGTCAGGTGAGTAATATTTCTTGATACCGCTCAGGATGACTCTGTCCTCACCGGATCCGTCGTTCAGAACGAACTTCAGAAGCTTGTCAGACTTCTTCACTTCCTCGCAGGATTTGATCTTCACGACTCTGAAATCCGACTTGCTGAAGGTGTCGAAATCTACCTCTTCTTCGAACAGCGGCTCTACCTTTACCTTGCTGAAATCGATCTCTACGCGCTCTTTCTTAGCGCCTGCACCCTTGCCTTCCGGCTTCATTACCGGGAAGAGCTGAACGTCTCTGATGGTTGCGCTGTCAGTCAGCAGCATCACGAGTCTGTCGACTCCGATGCCGATACCGCCTGTTGGAGGCATTCCTACCTCAAGGGCGTTGACGAAGTCTGTATCCATCGGATGTGCCTCATCGTCGATGCCGAGATCGAGCTGTCTCTGCTGCTCGGCAAATCTCTCATACTGATCGATCGGGTCGTTCAGCTCGGAGAATGCATTGGACATCTCCCATCCATTGATGTAAGACTCAAATCTTCTTGTGATACGAGGGTCTTTAGGGTCTTTCTTCGCCAGCGGCGATACTTCGAGCGGATGTCCGCATACGAAGCAAGGTCCGTCGAGGAATCCAGGGATGTCTTCGCAGTAGTCTTCGAACATCTCTGCGATCAGTTTGCCTCTCGACCAGTCTGCCTCGTTCTCGAAGGTCATGCCGTACTTCTTGGCAGCTTCGATCGCCTCTTCATCGCTGTCGATCTTATCGAACGGGATTCCTGTAGCATCGATGACAGCCTGTGTCATATCGATCTTCCTCCAAGGCGGAGTGACATCGAACTCCTTGTCACCGTACTTGACGATCGGTGTTCCATTGACTGCCATTGCGCACTTATATGTGACCTGCTCCATGAGATCCATCATCGTCTCGAGGTTGACATATGCCTTATATGCCTCCATCGATGTGAACTCAGGGCTGTGGTTCTTGTCCATACCTTCGTTCCTGAACACCTTACCGATCTCATAGACACCGTCAAGTCCTCCGACGATCAGTCTCTTGAGGTGGAGCTCAAGGGAGATCCTCAGTGTCATGTCGATGTCCAGAGTGTTGTGGTGTGTCCAGAAAGGTCTGGCTGCAGCACCGCCTGCGATGTTGCCGAGTACAGGTGTCTCGACTTCGATCAGTTCGTAGTCCTCCTCGAGGACACGGCGCATCGTGCTGATGATCTTCGCTCTCTTGAGGAATGTATCCCTGACATCCTCGTTCATGATCAGGTCAACGTATCTCTGACGGTATCTCAGATCAGTATCCTTGAGTCCATGCCACTTGTTAGGGAGCACCTGCAGAGATTTGCACAGCAGTCTGACCATCATCGCTCTGACGCTGATCTCTCCGGTCTTGGTCTTGAAAACTACACCATTGACGCCGATGATATCGCCCACATCATATGTCTTGAATACGTTGTATTCCTCCTGGCCGATGTTGTCCCTTGCTACGAAGACCTGAATCCTGCCCTGCTTGTCCTGCAGATCGACAAATGCGACTTTGCCCATACGGCGGAATGCCATGATACGGCCGGCAACGCGGACCTCCTGGTCCTCCATCGCGTCAAAATTGTCTTTGATATCTCCGGAATGTGCCGACACGTCAAAAGTCTCTTCGCGATACGGGTCTCTGCCCATAGCACGGAGCTCTTCGAGTTTCTTCCTCTTGATCTGTCTCTGTTCTCCTATCTCCTTCTCGGTGAGCTCACGCTCTTCTGCCGGAGCAGGATTGTTGTTCTGAGGCATCTTATCTGACATTATCTCTTGACCTCCAGAACTTCATACTTAGCCATGCCGTCCGGAACCAGGAATTCGATCACGTCTCCGGCTTTGCATCCGATCAGATGCTCGCCTACGAGCGAAGCATTGGAAAGCTTGCCGTTGAGTGGATCCGCCTCGGTTGTTCCGACGATCTTGTATGTCGAGACTATATCAAACACGAGATCCCTGACAGTAACAGTACGTCCTGTCTGGACAGTGTCATCGCTCTCATCAAGCTCATCTACGATCTTGGCTGTACGCAGGATCTCCTCGATCTCAGAGATTCTTTCTTCAGTCTCTGCCTGCGCGTCTTTGGCTGCATCGTACTCTGCGTTCTCACTGATATCTCCGAGGGAGATCGCTTCCTTAAGTCTCTCAGCATTCTCCTTACGGACTACAGTTATCAGATGTTCGAGTTCAGCATTAAGGTTATCATAACCTTCTCTGGTCATTTCATGGGAATTGTTAACTGCCATTTCTCGTCCTTTCAGTTGAAATTAGTATATGTTGATTAGTGATTATCCGATTGTGTTATCTATTAATTATATATCATAAGTGAAGACATTTTCACTTGCTGTCAGATGCATTATCGCAGAATATCTGAGTTTGAATTTGACAATGTCCCCCACGCGGAGCCTCTCTGCGCAATCCTCGATATCGAGGATCGTGTGGTCACCGGAAGCACCTACGACTTTCGCGCCTTCAAGCTGTGGAATGATGTCGTCGATATCGCCGTAATCCGCTCTGCCTATCGCCAGCAGTGCGCGCCTGCGGTTGCCCCTGTCGACATAGTGCGGTCTCTGGCCAAATGCGTCGACACCGAGCTTGCCGATCGGATGAGAAGGTTTGGTCTTGACTTCGATGACCTCTGCCTCAAGAGTGAAAACGTCGTCATGCAGGATATCCATTTCCTTCCTGCCGTAGTTCACACGCAGATCTTCCAGCGGTCCGGCGAAAACGGCGGCTCCGATCCTCAGCATATTGACACGCGCAGGCATTTCCTTATCGAACACGGGCATCAGGCTTGATGTCGCTCCTCCCGAGATGATCTGGAGTTCTCTGCCGATCTTCTTCTCTATCGCCTCTGCGTATTCGACCAGCTGCTCCATCTTCTCTCTGGTCGGAACGACGGATCCGTAACATCCGAGGTTGGTTCCGATACCCACGAGCTGCAGTCCGGACAAAACGTCTTCTACGTACTTCGCCACTGCTACGAGCTCGTCCTTATCGAAATAACCTTCCCGCAGATCGCCAAGATCAGCCATCAGGATCACATTGTGGACCTTATCCGCTCTGATCGCTGCCTCATCCGTTGCCTTGAGCGTGGTGTATTCGCTCTGGAGGCTGTACTCACAGATCTCGACCATGTCAGCTATCTCAGACAGCATCGGGACTCTGATCATGAGCATTGGCAGTTCGACCCCTGCGGCTTTGGCTCTTGCAAGCTGCTCGAGTCTCGAACTGGCGATCATTCTGGCGCCGCACGCTTCGTAATCTCTGGCGACCGAAGCAAGTCCTGTCGGGCATTTGATGACACCCGCAACTTCGATCCCTGCCTGGTCGCACCAGTGAACGACAGTGTTCATGTTGTAACGGAGTTTGGTATGATCGACTAAGAGTGCAGGTTTTCTCCGCATTGCATTCACTCTACCCTTTCATGATCCCGCGCGTGCAAGTTTGTTGAACTAATCACCGAGCTTGTTGTCTTCTACAAATCTCCTGATCTTCATTCCTGTTGTCTTGTTGAACGCCCTGCTCCTGATCACTACATGTTTGACCTTCTTCCAGTCAGGGAATTCCTCATTGATCCTGTCGACTTCCTTGTCTATCAGTTCCGCTACGGCTGCTGCATCATCAGCCTTGTCTCCGAGTTCTTCCGAGACATTCTCGCGGTCAGGGATCAGTGTGACATATATGCCGCGCTTCATCCTGTCTTCGTTGTCCTCGTCAGCCCAGACCATGCATTCCTCGATAAAGCTGCTCCTGCAGAGCTTCTCCTCGAGTTCCTCAGGGAAGACGTTCTTGCCGTTCGACGCGATGATAACGTTCTTCTTACGGCCGGTTATATAAACATAGTTGTCAGCGTCCAGATATCCGATATCTCCTGTATGGAACCATCCGTCTTCCATGCATGCTGCAGTAGCCTCAGGGTTCTTGTAATAACCCATCATGACCATCGGTCCTCTGAAGCAGATCTCGCCGTTGCCTTCATCATCCTTGTCGATGATCTTACACTCGGTGAACTGGAAGAGTTTGCCTGCGGATTCGTTCCTCATGTACTTCCACTGGTCAGGATTGAGCGCGACCATCGGAGATGTCTCGGTCAGGCCGTAGCCCTGCAGACACGGAATGCCCATACTGCGGAAGAATGCAAGGACCTTAGGATCCACCCTTGCACCGCCGGCAATGAACATGTCGATGTTGCCGCCGAACTGTGCCATGATCTTGTTCGCGATAGGCTTCGCGACATTGATACCGATCTTGCTGGTGATGTTGTTAAGTTTGAAAAGGCCGTTGACGAGCTTGTCCTGTCCCTGTTTCTTGAGTGTTTTCTGTATCGTGTTGTAGAACTTCTCGTAGATCAGAGGAACAGCCAGCAGGAATGATGGTTTGACCATCTGCATGTCCTTGGTTATGTATTTGAGTCCTCTGCAGAACGCCATGGAAGCTCCCATGAACATGCCTTCGAGCATGGTGCAGGTGCACTCATAGGGGTGGTGTATCGGCAGAACACTGAAGAAGATGTCTTCCGGGCATACTTCGAGATATGTCTGTGCGATCAGTATATCTGTGCAGAGGTTCCTGTGCGAGAGCATTACACCCTTCGACACACCAGTCGTACCTGATGTGAAGAGGATCGAAACCATATCGGATGCGCGGACTCTTGCGTCGAGGAATGATCTGTCACCTGCTTCAACAGCAGCGATTCCCTCAGCTCTGAGAACATTCCAGGAATACAGGCCGTTGGCTGCGTCCTCATGATCCTCCTTGTTGACTCCGATCACGAGCTCAAGACAGGTATTGCCTGCCGCCTTGATCTCCTTGAACATGTTGTAGAACTTGTCCTGGCAGCAGATCACAGCCTTGATGTCACCCATATTGCAGAGGTTTGCGAGATCTTCCTGTGACAGCTCCTTGTCCAGCGGAACAACTACGCCGGTACCGCCTGCTACGGCAAAATACGATTCTGCCCACTCATAGCAGTTTGCTCCGATGATACCGATGTGAGCTCTGTGGAGTCCGAGTTTCATCAGCGAGGTGCCCAGACCTCTTACGTCTTTCCTGACCTGACGATAAGTGAACTCTGAGAATTCCTTGTCACCCGGCATGATCTGATGGTAGAGGACCTTGTCTCCCCATATATCCGCGCTGGTCTCTATGAGATTTCTGATGTCTGTAACTGCTCTGCCCTTCTTGTACATTACCTCCGGAACAGTGCTCGAATTAATAGCGTTAACATAGGACTGCATATCTGCCAGTTCAGCAGCCTTGAGTTCTCTGTACTCGCCTTCGGTCATCTTATCCAGATCGACATTGGCGTACTTCTCTAAAATATCCTTATACACTTCTTTACTTCCTTACTTAACTTTCCTTCTTATATATATCGGGCAGTGGTTCTATGCACGTCCCGAACTGATAAATTTTACCATTATCAGCAATCAGTGTCAATTTTTGTGAGACTTTCCATACAAAAATCACGTCATACTGATCAGTATGACGTGATGCTCTCGTATTGCATTATCTCTCGAATACCCTCAGGAACTGCTTCGTCCTCTCTTCCTGCGGATCCTCGAACACCTTGACAGGATCTCCCTGCTCGACGATTACACCGTCAGCCATGAAGATCACTCTGTTGCTGACAGCTTTGGCAAACGGCATCTCGTGTGTTACGACGACCATCGTCATTTTCTCTTCTGCGAGCTGGCGGATGACTTTGAGGACTTCTCCCGTCAGCTCCGGGTCGAGCGCAGATGTCGGTTCGTCAAAGAAGAGTATCTCCGGTTTCATCGCGAGCGCCCGCGCGATCGCTACACGCTGCTGCTGTCCACCCGACAGCTGGTACGGATAAGCGTTCGCTTTGTCCGCGATCCCCATCTTGCCGAGCAGCTGCATCGCCGTCTCTTCGGCTTCTTCACGGCTCCTCTTCTGTACGTGGATAGGAGCATCGATGATGTTCTTCAGAATGCTGTAGTGCGGAAACAGGTTGAACTGCTGGAAGACCAGTCCGCAGTAGTTGCGGAACCGCCTCAGGTCCTGATGATGTACATAGGATACACTGCCTTTCTCATCAGTCCATGCTGCGCGGTCTCCCATATACAGGATCTCACCGCCGTCAATGGTCTCGAGGAATGTCGCGCATCTCAGCAAGGTGGATTTGCCGGATCCTGATGGTCCGATGATGCTCACTACTTCTCCGCTGTCCACATTGAGGCTGATATCTTCAAGTACTTCAAGCCCGTCAAAATGCTTCCTGATATTATTCATTTCCAGTATCATAATGCGGTGCCTCCTTCTACTTGTAATAATCCAGCGACTTCTCAATGCGTTTCATCACGATCTCCACGATGTAGTTGGCAACGAAGTAGAAGATGCCTGCTATCAGGAACGGCATGAATGAAGTCTGTGAAGCCGATATCTGCTTGGCCAGGGAGAATACCTCCTGATAGGCCAGAGTGAAGGCGAGCGATGTGTCCTTGACCAGAGTGATGACCTCATTGGTCACGGACGGCATGATGATCTTGATCACCTGCGGCAGGATGATGCGAATGAATGTCTGGGCCTTGCTGTATCCGAGCACCTCAGCAGCTTCGTACTGTCCTGCAGGGATCGATTCGATACCTCCGCGGTAGATCTCTGCGAAATAAGCGGCATAGTTCAACACAAAGCCTACTATGATCGCCGGGAACCGCCAGCTCCCGATATTCCAGCCGAACAGATAGAACGGGCCAAAATACCAGCACAGCAGCTGCAGCATCAGCGGTGTATCGCGCATGATGGAAATGTAGACACTAATAATGCCGCGCACCGGAGCAAACCGAGATTTCCTCAGGAGCGCGACGATCATGCCTAGCGGCAGGGAGCCGACCAGTGTCAGTACGAAGATCAGGCAAGTCCTGATCATGCCGGCTCCCATTGTTGATAACATTGTCGATAAAGTCATTTAATCAGCCTTTTCTGTTATTATTTGCCGAGTGTGATGTATTCCTTGATCGTAGGGTAATTATCAGCGATCTTCGCTACGGTTCCGTCAGCCGCGAGCGCCTCGAGCGCTGCGTTGATCTTATCGCAGAGCTCCTGCTCATCCTTGCGGAAACCGATAGCGTAAATCTCGCTTCCGAGATCCTCATCGAGAACCGTCAGGCCATCATCCTCTGCCATCGCATCCTGTGCTCTTGTCACATCTACAGCTACCGCATCGATCGCGCCTGCGTTAAGGTCGGTGATAGCAATTGTGTATGTTTCGTATACCTTGAGGTCGCTGAATGTATCTTTCAGTTCTTTCTGATCACCTTCCGTGAGGCTGGTATAAGCGGATGTAGCAGTCTGTACTCCTACATTCTTACCTGCGAGATCAGCGAGCGACGTTATTCCGGAGTCCTTCTTGACCATGATCTTCTGTGTGTTGTCTGAGTAAGGCATACTCCAGAGATAGTCATCTTCACGGCCATTGACGGTAAATCCGGACCAGATACAGTCACAGCTGCCGGCGTTGAGTTCTGCATCCTTAGCATCCCAGTTAAATGGAACCGGCTCATATTCCCAACCGTAGTATTCACATACTGCCTGTGCCAGCTCTACATCGAAGCCTCCATTCTGACCGTTGTCATCGATGAATGAATAAGGTTCGTAGTCCAGGTCAAAACCGTGTTTGAAAACAAAGCCTTCACCATATTTGTCACCTTCGTCTGCTGGTGCCGCCCCACCGCCGGAACCGCCGCATGCAGCAAATGCAAGCATCGTGAATATCATAGTGAACGCTATGAATAAAACTGTAAATTTCTTCTTCATCTCTGAAAACCTTTCCCTTTCATATAATATTGTAGGTTATTCCATATCACTTTAGCATGTTAAAGCGCTAAATCAACAAAGCAATAATAGCAGATGCTGTACACTGAGGTCAAGCAGATTCTTGAACTCTTTAAGATACAAGTATTTCCCCAGATCCGTGCATACGAAAAGGCGGTACTTTGCAGCACCGCCTGTCGTTTGCCATATTAAATGCTGCACTTCATGCAGCATTCCGGAACTGTCATGGTCATGCCTGTTCCGGGAGTTTGACCACATCGATCCAGTCGATAGCGCCGGACACTTCAAACAGCTCGTCCGGGGTAAACTCTGCAGCAGAATTGGATGATCCGCATGCAGGGAACACCGTTTCGAATCTCTTCATCGTCACATCGCAGTATATGCGCACATCGTCCCTTGTCACTCCGAATGCGCAGACACCGCCGATCTCGTGGTTCGTATAGAGAGGCACCTCATCAGGCGAAAGCATTTTGGCCTTCTCCCCGAAGTAATCTTTGTACTTCTTGTTGTCGATCCTCGCGTCGCCCGCGGTCTGGATCAGCACTCCACTGCCGTCCTTGAGTTTGAAGCTCAGCGTCTTGCAGATCCTTGCAGGCTCAACGCCGACCGCCAGAGCAGCGAGTTCTACCGTTGCACTGGAAACATCGAATTCCTGTATTCTGTCTTCCATTCCCTTCTGAGCGAGGAATGCTCTTGCTATCTCAATTGACATCTCTGATCCCCTCCAGTATTGACCTGTTATGCTTACGCCTTTGCAGCTCTGATTCTTGTGACCACCAGACCGATCACAAGGCCGATGATTGCCGGAATGATCCATCCAAGTCCAATGTCAAAGAAAGGAAAGATCCGGGCTCCCAACGCTGAAAGTGCCGGGATATTAAGTGCCGTCTGTATTCCCTCAGGCAAAGTTTTGAGGAAATCGAACACTGCCGGTATGAATGCTCCGAGGGTCACCCATCTGTATACGTGTACGCTCCCCCCGAATGACTTGCTGCAAAGAGCCATCAGGATCAGAACCGTAGCCAGCGGATACAGCAGCATCAGCACGGGTACTGCATATGTGATGATAGCGGTCAGTCCCACATTGGATACTGCGAATGAGAACGCAGTGAATGCTATCGCCCAGCCCCTGTAATTCAGTGAGCCAGGGAACATCTTGGCAAACATCTCCGAGCAGCTCGTTACCAGTCCAATGGCAGTCTTGAGACAAGCCAGAGTGATCGTCAGCGCCAGGATCACCATCCCGATATCGTGCAGGTAGTAACGTGATATCTGCGTAAGTGCGATGCCTCCGTTATCCGACAGTTCGAACAGTCCTCTCGACTGCGCACCCATGATGATCGTAAGAATATATATGATCCCCATCAGGATCGCAGTGAAAATACCGGATTTGATCGTTTCTCTCGCGACGTCGCTGTCCTTCTCGATCCCGAGTCCCCGTACAGAATTGATGATGACGATGCCGAAAGCGAGACCGGCGATCGCGTCCATCGTTCCATATCCCTCGATAAATCCGTTGAACAAGGCTCCGCTCTTATATGCTTCGGTCGGTTCCACTTCTGACATAGGCGAACCCGGATGTGTCAGAGCAACAATGATCAGTATCGCCAGAAATGCCAGGAAGAAAGGATTGATGATCCTGCCGATCCAGGTCAGGATCCCGGTAGGCTTCAATGAAAAGAACAGTACCACAGCAAAGAAAGCCAATGTGAATATCATCTGGCCGATGCGGAAAGATGACTCACTTATCATCGGCGCGACCCCTGTCGTAAAGGATACTGTGGCGCACCTCGGTATCGCAAAGAACGGGCCGATCGTAAGATACAGCATTGTTGTAAATACGACCCCGTACCATCCGGACACCTTGCTGCTCAGCTGCAGCAGATCGTCACTGTGAGTATTGCCTATCGCTGCAACTGCCAGAATAGGAATGCTCACGGCAGTGATAATGAATCCAATGATCGCCGGCCAGGCGTTACTGCCCGCCAGCTGTCCCAGATGTACCGGAAAGATAAGATTCCCTGCTCCGAAGAACATTCCGAACAGGGTGCTTGCTACTAATATGGTCTCTTTGAATGTAAGTTTGCTTTTCATATTACAGCTCTATAACTCGCGTCTTCCTTCCATCGCCTTGAGGAGTGTCACCTCGTCAGCGTATTCAAGATCGCCTCCCACAGGGATACCGTGAGCGATCCTTGTGACCTTGATCCCTGCAGGTTTGAGCAGCCTCGAGATGTACATCGCAGTTGCTTCACCCTCTATATTAGGGTTGGTAGCAATGATGACTTCTTCGACCTCGCTGCTGCCCTGCAGTCTGGTGATCAGGGATTTGAGGTTGATATCGTTCGGTCCTATGCCTTCAGCCGGAGAGATCGCTCCATGGAGCACATGGTACAGACCCCTGTACTCTCTGATCCTCTCCATTGCCACGACATCCTGCGGGGTCTCCACGACACAGATCAGCGACTGATCTCTCGTCGGATCAGAACAGATCAGGCACTTCTCCTGATCCGTCAGATTACCGCAGACACTGCAATACCTGAGCGAATGCTTCGCTCCTGTAATGGCTTCCGCCAGGTCCTCGGCCTCTCTGTCAGTGAGACTGAGTATATGAAAAGCCAGCCTCGTTGCAGTCTTGCCGCCTATTCCCGGCAGTTTGCCCAGTTCATGTATCAGCTTGTTTAGTGAACGCGGGTATTGCTTCATTGATATATCCTACATTCCAGGGAAGCCAAATCCGCTGAAGCCTCCGGTGATCTTGTTCATCTCGTTCTCAGACATCTCTTCGACCTGTCTGATCGCTTCATTGACAGCAGCCATAACAAGATCCTGGAGCATTTCAACATCATCAGGATCAACGACTTCTCTGTCGATGACAAGCTTAGTGATCTCCTTGTTGCCGTTCATGGTGACCTCTACCGCACCGCCGCCGGCTGTGGTAGTAAGCTCCTTCTCTCCAAGGGCAGCCTGAGTCTTCTCCATCTCCGCCTGCATTGCCTGGAGCTGCTTGAGCTGCTTCTGCATGTCGCTGCCGCCGCTCGGTCTGTTCTTAGGCTTCTTGCCTGCTTTCATTCCTTTACCCATTGTTATTCTCCTTATATATAGTTAATGGTATTGTCAGTCTGATATCTCCGGTCTGATCCCGAAGAGATTCTCGACGTCAGCGGCGACATCGCTGATGCTGACGTCTTCTTCTATGATCCTCGAAGTCTCCTGCTCTGTCATTGCTGTTTCCCCACCCGGGCCGGCATCAGGATCACCGCTCCTCAGCGTGACGAACACTCCGGTGCCGTACAGACTCTTGGCCGCGCGGGTGATATCGCCGAGTTTGTCATTCGCCAGACGCATTTTGCCCGGCTTGACGGTGACGATCAGCTCTCCGGAGTCGAACTCAGTACCTCTTGAGTGTTTGCCGACAAAACTCGCAAAGCTCCTGTCGTTCCTCGATATCTCATCGGATATCGCGTTCCACATGTCTGCGGGATCACCTACCACCTCGCGGGGTGCAGATGCGATCATCGCCGGCGGTTCATACTCCTCCTGAACACTCGCCGTTGCCTCAGCTACAGGTTCTCTGACAGCTGTTTCCGGTCTGGTCTGTCTCTGAACTGGCACTGCCGTTCTTGCGCTGCTGAGATCTACTGCAGGTCTTGCAGTGGCCGCTGGAGCTGTATCCCCTCCGGCCAGCCTGACAGCAGCTGTCTCGAGAAGGATCCTCGGTCTCTCAGAGTACCTTCCTATATTAATGTATTCTGAGATTAGTCTGATCGCCTTCTCGATGCCTGCGATATCTATCGATTCCGCCTGACGTCTGAGTCTTCCGATATTCTCGGTGGAAGACCCGACTATGCGCTCTGCTTTGCTTACATACTTGACTACCATCAGGTTGCGGTAGTGGATCAGCCAGTCCTTGAGGATCTGTTTGGCATCCTTACCGCGCTTGATGATCTCATCTATATATATGAGGACTTTGCCTATGTCCCCGCGTATCACCGCGTCTGTTAGCGCGATGAAGAAATCTTCTCCTGCCGCACCTGTATATTCCAGGACCAGACTCCTGTCCAGTCTGCTGTCACCGGCTGCGATACACTGCTCCAGTATGCTGAGCGCGTCTCTGACTGAACCATCCGCTCTGGAAGCGATCGTCACCAGAGCATCTCTTGTCGCATCGATGCCTCTCTTGGCACAGATGCGTTCCATACCGCTGATCATCTCTTCCTCGGAGACTCTCTTGAAGTTGAGCTGCATGCAGCGCGATCTGATCGTGGATCTGACTTTCTGCGGATCGGTAGTGGCGAGAATGAAGATAGCATGTGCAGGCGGCTCCTCGAGAGTTTTGAGGAAAGCATTTTCGGCTGCCTGGCTCAGCATATGCACTTCGTCGATGATGTAGACTTTGTATCTGCCGATCGTCGGAGGGTATTTGACCATATCGATGATCGCCCTCAGATCGTCGACACCGTTGTTCGATGCCGCATCGAGTTCGATCACATCTACAAACCGACCTTCTCTTATTGCCTCGCAGTTCGCGCAGTGGCCGCACGGAAGAGTTCTTCCGCTGCCAAGGTCAGCGCTGTCCGTGCCCGGTACGCCTTCAAGGCAATTCAAGGCTTTGGCGAGGATCCTCGCTGTACTGGTCTTGCCCGTACCGTGCGTTCCGGAGAACAGATACGCCTGGCTCACCGTGCCGGTCCTGATCTGGTTCTGCAGGATCCTGACGATGTGCTTCTGCCCTATGATATCTTCAAATACTTCAGGCCTCTCAGCCCTGTAAAGTGCAAGCTGCATCAAAGTTCTCCTATCGGAATCTGTGCTGGTTAGAAAAAAAGACCGGCTTGGCGGTCTGCAGTACGCAGAGGCTGGTCTGCGGCACACAGGACGGGCCGCTTAATGCTGCTACCTCTCGGTCCTGACATGGTTCACGGTGCCCCGTTGCGCAGGGCCCCCGCGCACTGCAGGCCGCCCGCCGGCACGAATTATTATAACATAATGCAGACTGTTGCTCAACAAACAATCAAATTTGCAATTAATTCATGACTTTCTTCCGGAGTTATGGTATAATAATTGCCGGTCGGGAGATCTGCAATTATGAACAAGCTAATTTTACGGGAATACGAATCACATGCCAGAGGGTATTGATTCAGCGTTCCTGTTTTTTTATAAGGAGGAATGTACAAGTTATGAATGACAGCAAGAGATGGTTATATCTGATAACTGCATGCGTATCTTTCCTTTTCCTGGGACTGATCTATGCATGGTCGATCTTCAGAGCTCCTTTCGGAGAGCTCTTCCCTGATTGGTCTGTATCGCAGATGTCGATGACATTCACGATATCGATGACCTTCTTCTGCCTCGGCGGTTTTGCAGGCGGATTGCTTACTAAGAAACTCAGCTTCAGGACCAGACTTCTGATCTCAGCTGCCATGCTGTTTGTCGGATTCTTCGTTGTCTCGATGGTCAATACCGCTAATCCGGGTGGAAGCCTTGCGATGCTCTACGTCTTCTACGGTGTATTCGGTGGAGGCGGTGTAGGTCTCGCTTACAACGGTATCATCGGAGCGATCAACAAGTGGTTCCAGGACAAGATCGGACTCGCGTCAGGCATCATGCTCATGGGATTCGGTCTCGGAGGACTTGTGCTCGGATCGGTCGTCAACAGCATGATCGGTTCTATCGGCCTCCTCACAACGTTCAAGATCCTGGGTGTTGCGATCGCGATCGTCTGCGTTCTCGCAGCTTTTCTGATCAAGCAGGCAAGTGATGAGGACAGTGCGTATTTTGCTGCTAAGTCGACCTCTGTGAAGAATGCTGCAGCTTCTTCTGTGCCTTCTCAGGACTACACTCCTTCAGAAATGCTCAGATCCGCCAGGTTCTGGCTGATGATCATCTGGCTCGTTCTCCTCAATTCAGGCGGTCTGCTGGTCATCAACAGTGCTGCCAATATCGCAATGGCATACGGCGGGACCGCGGTTCTCGGAATGATCGTCTCCCTCTTCAATGGCGCAGGCAGGATCGTTGCCGGTACCAACTTTGATAAGAAAGGCCGCAAATTCGCAACGATCATCAACAATGCATTCATGCTGTCTGCCGGAATTCTCCTCACGATCGGCGGGATGACAGGCAAATTCTTATTCATTATGCTCGGACTGATCTGCGTAGGTCTTGCCTACGGCGGATGCCCTACCATCACATCGGCTTACATCAATCAGGCATTCGGAGCTAAGAATTTCCCTACTAACTTCAGTATTGCAAACTTCAGCCTCATAGCAGCTGCGCTTATCGGACCAAATCTCTCATCGGTACTCCTCGAGTCCGCCGGCGGAGATTACATCACCAACTTCTACGCGATCATCGCGCTGTCTGTTGCAGCACTTGTATTCTGGGTACTCGTCAACAGAGCGAACCGTGACTGATCACGGCGCGACGCATTAAGTCTCGGAGCAGACACTGCGAAGCATGTGATTACAGCAACTAAACAGGCGCAGCCCCTGCGGGCTGCGCCTTTTATTATGCTTGATGCGTTGTTCTGTATATGAACTTATACGAGCTCCAGATATACTACCTCAGCGTTATCTCCCTGTCTAGGTCCGAGCTTGAGTGTTCTTGTATATCCACCGTTGCGGTTCTCATACTTTGGTGCGATCTCGTCGAACAGTTTGGTCACAACGTCCTCATCGAACAGATACTCGAGCACCTGTCTTCTTGCGTGAAGGTCGCCCTTCTTAGCAATAGTGATCAGCTTCTCAGCCTGACGGCCTGCTTCCTTAGCTCTCATATCGGTAGTTGTGATCCTGCCTTCTCTGAAAAGATCGGTTACCAGGTTTCTAAGCATGGATTTTCTGTGTGCAGAATTTCTGCCCAGCTTCTTATAACCCTTCATCGATACTACTCCTTTCGATTATTCTTCTTCGCTTGGCTTGAGGGACAGGCCCAGTTCAGCCAGCTTGTTCTTGACTTCAATCAGCGACTTCATTCCGAGGTTCCTGACTTTCATCATGTCCTCTTCTGTGCGCTGTGTGAGCTCTTCGACTGTATTGATCGAAGCTCTCTTCAGGCAGTTGAATGAACGTACAGACAATTCGAGTTCCTCGATTGCCATAACAAGAGCCTTCTCTTTGCGATCTTCGTCCTTCTCGATCATGAACTTCATATCGCTTACTTCGGATCCGAGTCCGATGAACAGGTCGAGATGCTCCTGAATTATCTTGGCACCGATGGAAACACCCTCTTCAGGTGAGATCGATCCGTCAGTCCAGATCTCGAGGATCAGTCTGTCAAAATCTGTGACCTGACCAACTCTCGTGTTCTCTACTGTGAAATTGACCTTCTTGACCGGAGTGTAGATGGAATCTACAGGAATAACCGCGATCGGTGTCTCAGGAGTCTTGTTCTGCTCTGCAGGAACATATCCCTTGCCCGTTGCGATATTCATCTCCATTACCAATGTTGCATTATCTGCGAGTGTTGCGATATGCAGGTCCGGATTGAAGATCTCTGTGTCCGAATCGATAATGATATCAGCCGCTGTTACTTCCTTAGGTCCAACAGCATTGATGATAGCTCTCTTGTCCTCGTTGCCGTCAATTCTGACAGCAAGTCTTTTGAGGTTGAGGATGATTTCTGTAACGTCTTCCTTTACTCCCGGAATAGTCGAGAACTCATGGAGAATACCATCGATCTTAACTGTGGTGATAGCTGCGCCAGGAAGAGAGCTGAGAAGCACTCTTCTCATGCAGTTACCGAGAGTAGTCCCATAACCTCTCTCAAGAGGTTCGATTACGAATTTGCCATACTGGCCGTTTGCATCAACTTCTTTTGTAATAGTTGGCTTAATAATCTCGATCATTCTCTTCCTCCTGAATATTCAATTGCAATGGTTCTAGCCGCAGTGCGTTATGCACTGCTCCTCAAGCTATTATCTTGAGTAGAACTCTACGATGTAGTGCTCCTCGATAGGCAGGTCTACATCTGCGCGTTCAGGAGTCCTGGTGATCTTGCCTTCAAACTTGTCGAGGTTGAGGTCTATCCAGGCAGGAGTTGTGATGATCATTTCCTTAAGTTCATTGAACTTAGGGGATGACTGAGATCTCTGTCTTACAGAAACCACATCACCGGCTTTGAGTTCCATTGAAGGGATGTTAGCCTTCTTGCCGTTTACCAGGAAATGTCCGTGGTTAACGAGCTGTCTTGCTTCTCTTCTTGTAGCTGCAAAGCCCATTCTGAATACTACATTGTCCAGTCTGCTCTCGAGCATGATCAGAAGGTTCTCACCGGCTCCACCGGCTCTCTTGGAAGCCTTGTCGAACAGATTGCGGAACTGAGTCTCGCTGAGTCCGTAAGTGAATCTTACTTTCTGCTTCTCATTCAGCTGAATACCGTATTCGCTCTTCTTGCGGCGTCTTACTGCGCCATGTCTCTTGGACTTCTTGTTTACACCAAGGTACTGTGGTTCAATACCAAGAGCTCTTGCTCTCTTCAGTACAGGTCCTCTATCTCTTGACATATTGTGTTACTCCTCCTTCCCGATTAGACTCTTCTCTTCTTAGGCGGTCTGCAACCATTGTGCGGGATAGGTGTGATATCCTTGATCATGGTTACCTTAAGACCGGCAGTCTCAAGCGCTCTTACTGCAGAATCTCTTCCGGAAC
>JAFRGC010000009.1 GCA_017434025.1 Mogibacterium sp.
ACTTATCGAGACAATGTACAATGAATTGCCGGCACCAAAGAAAAAGAAGTAAGCATAAGCGCTCTGCTTGAGTGGGAAAAATATGATGGATAATGATAATTGCTTTGAGAAAGGGGGCACATTAATGAAGAAATTAATTATCGGTGTGATGCTTACCATTGCAGTGTTATGTCTTGCAGCTTATGGGGGCTCGTCTGTAAAGGTCGGCTCGTTCTCATCTCGCTACTTTAACGGTGATGATTATGATAACGCTGTACAGGAAGTCTTTACTTATTTCAGCGACTGGGAAGGCTGCACTATGACAGAAATCGGATATGCCGGAGATGACGCTGTCAAGGCAGAAGCGGAAATCCGTGGACTGGCTCCTGAGCAGGTTATGGTACTGACATCCACCTTTACTACAGACGGTGAAGACCACCAGAACGGCCTCGAATCGAATTACACATATGAGGATTTCAAGTGGATCCTGACAAGAAATACTACGGCGGAGCCATGGAACCATGAAGATCATGGTTACGGCTAAACCGATTAAGTCAGCTGAAAGGTCAGGATTAGCGTGCAAATTCGAGTCTCGTACGCTCCACCACGAAATAAGGCTTGCAGTTCCATGGGACTGCAAGCCTTTTGCTTTGTCTTTATTATGGAAACGATCTCATTGATCCATCCGGTCTATTCTTGTACTTCTTCTTTCTTCAGAATCATGTTCAGAATTATTGCAACAATTGCTGCCGGAACGATACCCGAACCTCCGAAGATGTATCCGATCCATGCCGGCATATGGATCAGCACATTTGCTGTGGATCCCAGGCCGTAACCAAGACCGAGCGATACTGCGACGATCGTCACCTCGCGAGTACCGATCCCCTCCTTCGAAATCAGCTGAATACCGCTGACTACGATCGATGCAAACATCATCACCGCAGCTCCGCCGAGTACCGGCTGAGGCATCAGCTGTACGAGTGCTGCAAGCTTCGGGCAGAAACCGCAGAGTACGAGGAAGATCGCTCCCATCGAGATCGCAAAGAGATTCACGATTCTGGTCATGCCGACAAGTCCGACATTCTGGCTGAATGATGTGTTAGGCAATACACCGAACATTGCAGCGAATGATGAACCGATACCATCGCATGCAACTCCGCCGGACAGCTCCTGATCAGTTGCTTCGCGTCCGAGGCCGCCTTCTGTGATGCCTGAGAGATCTCCAATTGTCTCAACTGCCGTCACAACGAACATGATCAGTATCGGCAGGATCGCTCTTAAGTCGAAGACAAGTTTGACCGGCATGATCTTAGGGAATGAGAACCACGCAGCAGCTCCTACTTTGCTCCACTGGAGCACCCATGAATGAACGAATGTCTGGTCTTCTACGATAAAAGTTTTGTCCAGGAATAACGGAAGTATCGCGCAGACAAAGTAGCCTATGATGATCCCGAACAGGATCGAAGCAGAAGACCAGATGCCTTTCGTAAAATGTTTGAGCAGAATAATCGCGATCATGACCACAAATCCTACGAACAGATTGACCGGAGATCCGAAGTCCTTATTGCTGTTACCTCCTCCGAAGGAGTTGATCCCAACGCTGATCAGTGACAGTCCGATAGCCGTAACAACAGTACCGGTAACTACACTCGGGAAGAATCTGCGCAGCGGTTTGAGCATGAATCCGAGAACCATCTCAAACAGACCGCCGATCACACATGCTCCGAGTATAGCGCCGTAAGCGACGACACCGCCTCCCATCGATCCTGCGACGCCGCTCATTACGCCTATAAATCCTGAGCTGGTACCCATCACGCAAGGAAGCCTCGCTCCGATAGGTCCGATCGTCCACAACTGAAGTAATGTGACGAGACCGGCAACCAGCATCGCGTTCTGGATCACTGGTACCATAAGTCCTGCATCACCGAGTGCACAAGCCCCTCCGATCACAAGGATAGGGGTCAGATTGCCGACAAACATAGCAAGAACATGCTGCATGCCCAGGAGTATCGCTTTACCGGTAGGAATACGGCCTTCCAGTTCATATTCAGATGTTACAGTACTTAAGCTTTCTCTGATACTTAACTTCTCTGTCGACATGACATCCCCCTTTCCATGTGTTACTTCTGTCAGTTGTTCATGACAGCTTCTATATCTTCGACTGTTCTTGGGATACATGCAGAGAGGTTCTCGCATCCGTCTTCAGTGACGAGACAGTTGTCCTCTACCCTGAATCCGATACCCCATTCTTCATGATAGATTCCTACGTCTATACAGAATACCATTCCCGGTGCGATGAATTCCGGTGTCTCTACGACATCATGCACGTCGAAGCCGATATGATGCGCTCCTCCATGCCACATGTATTTGCGGATATTCTTCACATCATCGAGAACGCCTGCGTCTTTGAGGAGTTCAGCATTGTAACGCTTGATCGTCGAATCGACAGCGTCCATTCTCAGTCCCGGCTTGATGATCGAGAACATATAGTCCGATGTTGCCAGCGCGCACTCATACAGGATCTTCTGACGGTACGAGAAGTGCCCGTTGCACGGCCATCCTCTCGATACATCAGTGATCATATGATCCCAGTTGACACCGACATCATTGAGGATCATATCGCCGTCCTGAGCTACGCCGGTATACGCATAGTTATGAATGATAAAGTTATCCTGTCCGGCAGAAATAATTGGCGGAAATCCATAGATATACGGAGCGTATTCATGGATAGCCCTGTCAAATTCTGCCTTATACTGATGAACGTTCATTCCCGGACGGGACGCTTTCATCATGGCGATGATGCCCTCTCCGGTGATCTTCTCGCCTATCCTGAGGGCTTCGATCTCACATGGCTGTTTGATCAGTCTGAGTTTTCTCAGGAACGGATCCGCGTTACCAAACAGGATATAAGGATAATTCTCATGCACATAATGCATGAACACATGTGACTGCCGGTCGAGTTCTTTATCATTGAGCTTGAAGAAATCCAGGTAGATCCGCCTGTAATTGCCAGACATTGCCATTCTGCGGAAATCAGCCCTGAATGAGTCGGTGCTGCGTATGTCTGTCACTCCTGAAATTTCCTCGGCTTCTGCCGGCTTGATCCTCACGCCCGTCCATCTTTCTGCATGCGCATCCGGTGGCAGGATATACAGGGCTTCATAGATCCAGCCATTGTAGTCTTTACCTGCAAGCAGGATTGCTTCCCTGCACTCCAGCCCGGTCAGATAAACGAAGTTGCGGTCAGCGAAGAATGGATAGTATTCGTCGTTTGTTTTGATGATTTCTTTACCTGAGAAAACTGCCAGAAGTGATCCTTCCGGCAGCATTTCGTATAACTTCTCACGGTTTCCCTTATAGAAAGAAGCTTCCATTTTGATTAATAACCTCTGATTTCAATAATATTTTATTTGTCATCCATGAGATGACAAGCCACTATGTGTCCCGGTGACATCTCTCTGGCAACAGGCATCTCATTGTGGCATCTTTCTGTAGCAAATTCACATCTATTCGCGAACCTGCAGCAGTTCTTAGGATTGATAGGGCTCGGGATCTCGCCTTTGATCGGGATACGTCTGTTGGCTTTTGCCTTGTCAGGATCCGCTTCCGGGATCGATGACAGCAGAGCCTTAGTATACGGATGCATCGGATTTGCATAGAGTTCTTCCGAATCAGCCATTTCTACGATCGTTCCCAGATACATTACTACGACTCTCTCTGACAGGTATTTTACTACAGACAGATCGTGAGCAATGAACAGATATGTGAGTCCGAGTTCATCCTGCAGCTGGTTGAGCATGTTCAGCACCTGAGCCTGAATGGATACGTCCAGAGCTGAAATCGGCTCATCGCAGATGATGAATTCAGGATCTACGGAAAGTGCTCGCGCGATTCCGATACGCTGTCTCTGACCACCGGAGAACTCGTGAGGGAATCTCGACATGTGGTCCTTGTTCAGTCCTACTCTGGCCAGAAGCTCCTCGACTTTAGCCTCGATCTCTTCGTTCGACTTTCCCTGAAGCTTGAGGCCTTCTCCTACGATCTCCTTGACCGTCATACGAGGGTTAAGGGATGCGTACGGGTTCTGGAAGATCATCTGCACTTTGTGACAGAATTCTTTCTGCTCAGCCCTAGTCAGTTTGGTAATATCCTTGCCATCGTAGAGTACCTGTCCGGATGTAGGCTCATACAGCCGGATCAGACATCTTCCCGCTGTGGACTTGCCGCAGCCTGACTCTCCTACCAGACCGACAGTTTCGCCCTTGTAGATATTGAAAGATACTCCGTCAACAGCCTTAAGAGTCGCATGTCTTCCTACCTGGAAGTATTTGCAGAGGTCTTTGACCTGTACGAGAGGTTCAGCATTGTAATCTACTATCATTTCGCCTCTCCTTTCGTTCTCTTGAATTTGGTTGCCGGTGCATTCTCATGATGGAGCCAGCATCTTGTCGTATGCTCGTCGCTCAGCTGATATTCTTCCGGCGGATACTGGTTGCATACGTCCATGCAGTAATCGCATCTCGCTGCAAACGGGCATCCGATCGGAGGTGCGAACAGATCCGGAGGAGTTCCTTCGATCGGTGAAAGCTTCTCCCCTCTGTTCGTCTCGAGCCTTGCGATCGAGTGCATCAGACCGTCAGTATATGGATGTGCTGTCTTGTAATAGATCTCTCTTACTGTTCCCTTTTCGACGATCTTACCGCCATACATAACGACTACTCTGTCGCAGATCTTGGCTATAACGCCGAGGTCATGCGTGATCATGATGATCGATGTACCGAGTTTCTCTCTCAATTCGAGCAGCAGTTCAAGGATCTGTGCTTCGATCGTAACGTCAAGGGATGTAGTCGGCTCATCGCATATGATCAGGCTAGGTCTCGAAACGAGAGCGATAGCAATCATGATACGCTGTTTCATACCGCCGGAGAGTTCATGCGGGTACTGGTTGAATCTCTTCTCAGAGTCCGAGATGCCAACCAGCTTCATGATCTCCAGAGCCTTCTGTTTGACTTCTTCTTTGGTATATCCTTCACGTCCTACAAAGACCTCCATGATCTGCTTGCCTACTTTCATAGTAGGGTTCAGGGATGTCATAGGATCCTGGAATACGAATCCGATCTCTCCGCCTCTGATCTTGCGGATCTCTTTGTTGGACATCTTGAGGATGTCTTTGCCCTTGTAGAAAATCTCTCCGCCTTCGAAGAACCCAGGCGGTTCCGGGTTGAGTCTCAGGATGCACTGCGCAGTTACGCTCTTGCCACAGCCTGACTCTCCTACGATACCCAGTACTTCACCGGCACGGACGTCAAAGCTGACATCACGTACTGCCTTGACTTCTCCGCCGTAAGTCTTGAAGGAGTATACTACGTTCTTCAGTTCAAGAAGTGTTTCTCTTTTCTCTGCCATGATACTCCTCCTTTCTATTCTGTTCCTCTGAGCTTAGGGTCTACCGCATCGCGGAGACCGTCGCCGAGCAGATTGAGTGCGAGCATCGTTGTACAGATGATAGCCGCAGGGATCGCGACTTCATGCGGATGTACACGCAGATAAGCGATTCCTTCTTTGGCCAGAATTCCCCAGCTGCATCTAGGAGGCGCGATACCGAGTCCGATATATGACAGGAATGCTTCCTGGAAGATAGCGCCAGGAATTGCCATACACAGGTTCGTAACGAGCATACCTACGATATTAGGGATGATATGCTTCACGATGATAACGAAGTCAGATACGCCGAGGACTTTGGCAGCCATGACGAAATCCTGCTCTTTGAGCCTGTAGACTTCACCACGGACAAATCGGCAGGTGCCGATCCACCCTACTACACACATCGCGACGATCAGCGGTGCTACACCTTTGCCAAGTACCATCATGACCAGGATCGTAATGATCAGGCTAGGGATACCGTACAGGATATCTACGATACGCATCATGATCATGTCGAGCTTGCCGCCGTAGAATCCGCAAAGTCCGCCGAGCACAGCGCCAACGCACATGTTGATAGTAGCTGAGAAGAGACCGATCGACAGTGAAACTCTTGCTCCCATCCAGGTACGTACCCACTGGTCACGGCCTGTGGCATCGGTTCCGAACCAATGCTGGAGTGACGGAGCTGCATGCTGATTCGCTGCATCCATCGTTGAGAATCCATACTTGCTGAGCATAGGAGCAAATATAGCCAGGATCACATAGAAGATGATGATGCAGAGTCCGACGAATGCCGCTCTGTTCTTGCGGAGTCTTCTCCATGCGTCCTGCCAGAATGACAGCGACGGACGGGAAATGGACTCCATTTTCTCTATACTTTTGCCTTTGATGACAAACATATCTTTACTTAAATTATCCATGCTTGCCACCTACTTCTTTCCTATACGTACACGCGGATCAGCCACGCCGTACAAAATATCTACTATCAGATTGGCCGTAACCAGGAATATACCGTAGAACATCGTCATACCGAGGATCATGGAATAGTCATTGTTATTGACACTCTCTACATAGTATTTGCCCATGCCCGGGATAGCGAAAATCGCTTCGATAACGAATGTTCCGGTAAGTACAGCCGCTACAGTAGGACCGAGAATGGTCATTACCGGCATGATCGCGTTCCTTATCTGATGCCTGATCGTTATACGGGCTTCAGAAAGGCCTTTGGACCTTGCTGTCTTGATATAGTCCTGAGATGTTACTTCAAGCATGCTGGCACGCATGATCCTGGAAACTGACGCCAGCGTATAGAACGCCAGCGCTGTCGCAGGCAGGATCGTATACTTGAAGCCTTTATATAGCGCGACCGGCAGCAGTCCCCACTTGATACCGAAGAAATACTGCAGCAGTGCGCCCATGATAAAATCAGGTATACTGGTTCCGATGATCGCGATCAGAACGCAGAAAAAGTCGATCTTAGTTCCCCTCTTTCTCGCAGCCAGGATGCCGAGCACGAGACCGAACGAAATCGCCAGAGTCAGCGCGCGGATACCGAGGTCTGCTGAGAACGGGAATGTCTGTCCAATAATGTAATTGACAGTTTTGTTGGTATACTTCATCGAATAACCGAAGTTACCGTGCAGCAGATTTCCCATATACTGGAAATACTGAACTATTAGCGGTTTATCGAAGCCATAGTACTTGTTCATGTTCTCTATGACCTGAGGCGTGAGCTTCGGATTGGTGAACGGTTCTCCCGGCATGAGCCTGGATAGGAAGAACACGATCGTGACCAACGCCCACAGCGTCAGTATGGCTGCGATGACACGTTTTATAACATACTTTGTCATCAGGTTTCCTCCTGAATATCCACATAAGCCCCGGTATAATGCCGGGGCTTACATGTTACATCTTTAACTTTGTACAGCTGTAAGCCAGCTGTCTTGATTGATCTGTTGCAGTTGTGGATCTGCAAAGATTATTCTGCGACGTCAGCGTATGCCCAGTCAATGTTGATGCTGAATGAGTAGAATGTTACATCCTTCATCTTAGGGCTCAGCAGGTAGGACTGATTTCTTGCCTGAAGTGGTACCCAAGCACCATCCTCGATGAGGATCTGCTCAGCTTCATTCAGGAGATCCATTCTCTTGTTAGCGTCTCCAGTCTCTTTCTGTGCAGCATCGAGCTTAGCGTCGAAGTCTGGGTTGCCGTAAGGTGTATACCAGTTAACGTCTGATCTGAACAGGTTCAGATAAGTTGTAGGGTCATCATAGTCAGGGCCCCATCCAGCATAACCGATCTCATAATCGAATGTTGGATATACCTGGCCATAGATATCAGCATAAGTTACCTGACGGATGTTGACCTTGATACCGAGAGCGTTCTGCCACTGCTCCTGAAGTACCTCAGCGATCTTCTTGTTGGACTCAGCATCTGTTGTTACGAACTCGATCTCGATCTGTGATGGATCACTGATTCCGAGCTCCTTCATTGCAGCATCCAGATACTCCTTAGCCTTAGCTACATCGCCGTCCATTGGGTATGCATATGAATTTACATCATATGTCTCGCCGTATGTCTTGCCATCCTTGCCGGAGAGGCCTGGGAAGCAGAGAGCGTTGTACGGATTGTACATTCCTGCGTTAGCAAGCTGGTTGTACTCAGTTCTGTTGAGAGCATAGTTCAGAGCAAGTCTGAAGTTCTTGTTTGCCCATACCTTGTTCTCACTGTTAGGGTTGATGTAGCAGTAGTCTACATTACCATTCAGATAGATGCCATAGTCATCTCTGTCTTTGTAGTTCTCTACTACAGCATTGTCGAGTCTGACGTAATCGAGCTCGCCGTTCTCATACATAGCAAGAGCTGTATCAGCTTTCTCGATGTAGTTGAGCTCTACTCTGTCGAGCTTGATGTTGTCAGCATCCCAGAACTCAGGGTTCTTCTCGAATACATACAGGTTGTTCTCTGTCGATGTCAGAACGAAAGGACCGGAGTATACGTTCTTGTCAGCTGTTGCTGCGAACTCAGCGCCATACTTCTCAACGATGTCCTGACGGAGCGGGTTGAGGTTGGTCTGCATTCCGAGAGCGGACAGAAGAACTGTCATCGGGTAATCAAGTGTGACCTCGAGAGTCTTGTCATCGATAGCCTTGATTCCGAGCTCGCTTGGATCCATCTCTCCTGCATTTACTGCTGCAGCATTCTTAACAGCGATAGTGTCAAGATACCAAGCATATGGTGAGGAAACTTCAGGATCTACAAGTCTCTGCCAGCTGTAGACGAAGTCCTGTGCCTTGATTGGCACTCCGTCGCTCCAGTTAGCATCACGGAGATGGAATGTGTAAACGCATCCGTCTTCAGAGATGTCCCAGGACTCTGCAAGACCAGGAGTTACATTACCGCCAGTGTTACGGGTAAGTCCCTCACTGATCGCATGCTGGATCTCATTATCTCCGATACTGTTGCCCTTGGTGAGGTCGAAAGTTGTAGGCTCAGTATTTGTCGCATACTTGAAAACCTTCTCTCCTTCACCGGAGCCGCTGTCGCTGCCAGGAGTGCTGCATGCTGCAAGAGTAGCAACGATCATGGCCACAACCATAGCAAGAGCTAATAGTCTCTTCTTCATAATTGCCTCCTTGGAAAGTATAAATTGTCGTATAAAGTGATAATTACACAAACTGATTTTACTCTTTTTATTTATACACGACAATTAATTTTTATGATTTTTGGGGTATTATTTTTAATGCGTTATAGACCGCGGTCTAAACTTTCCGATTATCTTCCCTGATTTGACTCATCCAGGCAATCGAATAGGGCGGATTTTCTCCGCCCTTTCACACCACCGTACGTGCCGTTCGGCATACGGCGGTTCAAATCAACTTCAACATGTGTCGTTCGGCGTAGTAGTCGGACAGACTGACTAGCCCCGCGCGGGCTAGTTTTTCTTTGGAGATTGCTCTGACCACACATGTTTTGGTAACTACCCAGTAGTATCTGTTACCGCCGTTTGCCGTTACTCTTGCAAGGTCTTTTCCTATGCCGAGTTTCTGCAGACCCCACTGCCGTTTTGCAGATACCTTCCATTGTTTCCAGATAATCATTCGCAATCTCGTTCGCAGATGTGCGTCCATCTCTGCCATCACGGTCTTCATTGAGCTGAGCGCGTAGTAGTTTATCCAACCTCGTGTGACTTGGTTTATCTTTGCGATTCTGACTCTGAGGTTTATCGACCATCTGCGTTTTGTCAGTTGCTTCAGTTTACGCTTGAATTTCGCTATTGAGTCCTTGTGCGGTTTGCA
>JAFRGC010000010.1 GCA_017434025.1 Mogibacterium sp.
GGTGTCAGCCTGCAAGGATCAGAAATGGATAGAAACTGCACCGGCTATACTTGTGGAGTGTGCGACCGGAGACAGAACCATGATATGCGGACAGAGTGCCAGAAGCATGGATGGAGCGATCGCAATGTCCTATATGACACTTGAGGCAGTTTCGCTAGGTATGCAGTTTGTATGGCTTGGATGGTTTGAACCTGAAAAAGTCAGAGAACTCCTCAATATTCCGGATGAATATGTAGTCATAGCAGTAGCACCGATTGGCTATCCTGCAAAAGAAGGAAAGAGAACTTCCAAGAAAACAGCTGAAGAAGTTGTAGTTTACAACAGGATGTAAGGAACTAATGTAATATCAGTGAACATATCAAAGCAATATAAGATGAGGGAGAACTTGATGAAGCATCAACTGTTCGGAAAATCCGAACAGTTCAAAATGAGGGATTCGGTACTGATCAGTGTGTTCAACAGCGGCTATCTGATAGCGTTGCTGCTTTTTCTGGCGGGCTCTGTCGGATCGTTTTGTGATGGTATAATTGCGTCAAGAGGCCTTGGAGTCGCAGAACTTGCGGCTATAGGCATCGTATACCCGTATACCAAGACCATGGAATGCATATCGCTTTTGTTTTCAAGCGGAGCCCAGGTCGTCATCGGACGCAGGATAGGTCAGAACAGATTTGAAGAGGTATCCAGAGTCTTTTATACTTCGCTCGTTTTCACTGCTGTGCTGTCAGTGCTTATCGCAGTACTGGTATGCATCTTTGCGGCACCTGTTTCCATGCTTTTCGGCGCGAGCGTCAGAGGAGGGACCCTGCGTCCGACGATGGAATATCTGATTGCTCTGGCGCTGGGAGCTCCGGCCAATCTGCTTACCCTGTACCTGATCCCGCTCTTTCAGCTGGATGAAAAAAAGAAGCTGATCAACATCGCCACCATAGTCATGACTGTCGTGAACGTGTCACTGAATATACTGTTTATCATCCGCGGTATGGGCATCAGGGGCATAGGCCTTTCAACATCCATCAGCTATTATGTCGCGCTGGCGATACTGTCCGTCCATTTCTTTGAAAAAAAGAAGGGAATCCTCATGCAGGGCAGATTCGGCATAAGCAAAGCCGATCTGGTCGAGACTGTCAGGGAGGGTTCGCCGTCTGCATTCAAGAATGTGACTTCCATAATCTTCAATACAGTCGTCAACAACATTATCGCGGTCGTCGGTACCACCGCGGCAATGGCGGCATTCTCGCTGTTCAAGATGACAAAATTCATCTTCCTGTCTGTATCGGAAGCGATGATCAACCCTGTGAGGATGATCCAGTCCATGCTCAGAGAAGAGAAAGACAAGAAGATGACCAAAGTCATTTTCAGATATTCGATCACGCTGGGACTGAGCCTGTCTGTGTTTCTGTCAGCGATACTCTGGGTCTTCGGAAGAAACATATTTTCTCTGATGGCATCCGGAGAAGTACTGGATGAGACGGTGACTCTGATGAGATGGGCTACAGTGGTATTTGTCCTGAACACATTCGTGTGCTACTATCTTGCGTATTTTCAGGCCATCAGGAAAAACAAGGTGGCGTATTCTGTTTCCATAGTCCTCAACCTCGTTACTTTGCCGCACTTTATTCTGCTGGCAAAAGCATACGGATCGCAGGGCGTGTGGATGAGTCTGGCGCTTCAGTTTGTAATAGTCGCTGCCTATGTGGTCGCTTGCGCATACTACATGGGTCGCAAAAACAGGAAGCTTATCGACAAGCTGCTCGTCTTCCCGGTCGACGAAGCAGAGGAATACACGACACATGATTTTCATATCAGTTCCGTTGAAGATGCACATGAAGCGACTTCGGCCTTCGTAGAGATCTGCAATGAGAACATTTCCGAGAAGAAAAAAGCGTATTACTGCAGTCTGGCCCTTGAGGAGATCATCTTCAATATCCTGGAGTATCAGAAAAACAACGATGAGCTCGATCCGAACATCGATGTACATATCATTCTTTACGGTGATGACAAGATGGTGATGAGGGTCAAGGACAGCAGCAGGGAACGCAATCCTTTCGTCAAATATGAGTACAGCAGAACAGGAGATGACCTTGAGAATCTTGGAATAAAGATAGTGAAATCGTTTGCCGATGATATTAAATACTCATTCATATACGGCGTGAACTTCATCACGATAAACGTATAAAAATAAGCTCCTAAAAGAGGGGCAGTAATGGCTTCAGAGGAAATTCTGGAGTCTTTTTCTTTACTTTTTTATCAGATAAGCTGAAAAATCTTTACATTGAAACGCTAAAAACACTATAATAAGTAAAGATTTAGAGGAGCAAGCAGAGATGTTTTCATATGAAAAGCTGGAAGCAGCTTTAAAAGAAAAAGGAATCAGCAAGACGATGCTGTCTGAGGATCTGGGGCTTTCTTCAAGAACGGTCGCCAAGATCGCAAAGGGTGAAAAGCTTTCCAGACGGAGCATACAAAAGATTGCTGATTATCTTGGTTTGCCGGCTGATGATATAGTGCGGGAAGCTTCTGACAACATGATCCTTCAGACACTCAGGGATGAAAAAGAAATGAAACTGTCCGGAGGTCTTTACCATGAGCTTCAGGTCAGGATGACTTACAATTCGAATCACATAGAGGGCAGCAAGCTTTCAGAAGAACAAACACGATTGATCTTTGAGACGAATACCATTGATATAGGTGATGGAATCCCTGTAGATGATATTCTTGAAACAGTACATCATTTCCGAGCCATTGATTATGTGATCGACAATGCTGAAGTCATGCTTTCAGAAGACGTTATCAAGCAGCTGCATTTTATCCTGAAACATGATACGAAAGATTCGACTCTTTCATGGTTTGCAGCCGGTGATTATAAAAAGCGTGCTAATGTTGTCGGTGGCAGGGAAACGACCAGACCATCAGAAGTTCATAAACACATGAAAGCATTGGTAGATGAGTATAATGCAAAGAAAGATGTCACAATAGAAGATATCATAGCCTTCCATGCAGAGTTCGAGTATATACATCCGTTCCAGGATGGAAACGGAAGAGTAGGACGTCTGATTGCATTGAAGGAATGCCTTAGCCACAGTGTGACGCCATTTATTATTGAAGATTATAAAAAGAACTACTACTATAGGGGGCTTGCAGAATGGAGAAATGAAAAAGAATGGCTCATAGATACATGTCTGGACGGCCAGGATACATTTGTGAGGATCCTGGATATGCTGGATATCCACATATAGGTATCACTAGACTATCTCCACCAACAGCGTTTGCCCTGGAATTATTCCAGGGCATTTATTGTGCGGTAATTGACACAGCCGTTGTATGAAGGTATATTGAAATAAAGAAATTCAGGAGGTGCAGGAGTGATCTGCAGATAATTGTGACACGATAAATACGGAGAATTATAACCGTGTTTTTTCGTGTGCTCATTTCTGCGTGGGATCAGCTCCTTTTTTGGTGCCCGCAATAGTAACTGTAAATGTTAAAGAATAATGGAGAAATAAATATGAATATATCATTAGTACCTATAGATGAAACAAATCGTGAGGCGGTCATCGCACTGTCCGTACGCGAGGATCAGCCGTTTGTCGCTCCTAATGACTATTCGCTGAAACAGGCTGATGAGACCAACGCAAAACAACCCGGCGTTGCCCGCCCCTTCGCTATCTATGCGGATGACAGGCTGGTCGGCTTCTGTATGTTCGCTTTTGCTCCGGAAGCTGAAGACGAAGATGACAGATACTGGCTCTGGCGATTCATGATCGATAAATCCGAGCAAGGCAAGGGTTACGGTCAGGCAGCACTCACCGAGATAATCAAATACTTCCGCGATAATGGTGCAGACAGACTCCACCTGTCAACGGAGCCTGAGAACGAGATCGGTATGCACATCTATCATAAGTTCGGATTCAGAGAAACCGGCGAGATCGATAGCGGTGAAGCGGAAATGATGCAGAAGCTGCTCTAACGTGTTCGACTCATTGTAGAAAGGATATTTTGAAAAGAGGAAAAAAATGGAAAAGTTAAGATTAAGAAGAAGTGCTCGTAAGGATTCGGAGCGAATAGAGGAACTCATCAGTGATTATTACTATAAGCTCGTACCAGTGCTTGATGGCTTTACAAAAGAAGAAGAGACAGTTTGCAAAAAAATAGTAGATAAAGAAGGTAATATCATCGCCGGATGTACCGGATATATCTTCCCATGGGGCTGTATGTATGTCGATGACATGTGGGTAGATGAAAAATACCGTCGGCAAGGGCTTGGCTCGATCGCTCTTCAAGCGGTTGAAGAGGTTGCCGAAAGCAGAGGATGCCATCTTATCTGGGTAGGCACATGGGATTTTCAGGCCAAACCTTATTATCAGAAACATGGATATGAAGTTTTTGCCACCCTGAAAGACTGCCCGAAAGGCCATATGGATTATGACTTGTTCAAACGTTTGGATAATAATCAGCAAAAAAGACTATGCAAACCAATAGAATACGAACTGCTGGACGGGTCAGAGGAAGATGCCGAATACATATGTGACCAGCTCGATGAAGGCTTTAATAAAGAGCACCTTGAAATAAAACATGATTACATCAAGATCAACAGAAAGCTGATCAACCAGGACGGCAAAGTCGTCGCTGCGATCATGGCCGGAGTGACTGAAATCGATACCGGCTGGATCTGGAAGATCTGGGTGGATGAAGACTACCGTCATCAGGGATTGGGAACGCTTTTATTAAAACATTTTGAAAAGAAGGCAAAAGAAAAAGGCGCGACCAAAATTATTTCTGAAGAAATATATGATTGGAATGTCGGCTTCTTCGTAAAGGCCGGATATCAGGTAGCCGGTGAATTAAAAGATCTGCCAAAAGGCCATACCTTCTACATTGTGGATAAAGACCTGTAATAACAAAACCCCTTTCGCCAGATTCCGCCTCCGCATGCTGTGAGGGCAATCGGTTGTTTGCTTATAGTCAATATAAACAAAATGAATTAAAATGACATTAGGATCCATTTTGGTAATAGAAATCACTGCAAGATCAAAACGATACTCTGATGATGACCACAAACATCGGAAATGATCTCAGTGAACATCATTTACGGAGGGGGAAAACCAGATGAGCAGCAAGAATTCAGGACCCGATTTCATAATCAAGAAATGTGATACAAATTCTCCGTATGTCTTCATCAGTTACAGCTCCATGAACGAACAGACAGTCCATGAAGATGTTGCAGAGTTCCAGCGGAGAGGGTATAACGTCTGGGTTGACTGCGCCAATGTCGACTTGACCAAAGATTCATGGAGGGATGACGTCTATCCTGCAGTAGCAAGTGAGAACTGCAAGAAGGTGCTGTTCTATCTCAGCGAGGACTCGCTGCTCAGCGAGAACTGTGCGAAAGAGCTCGAAGAACTGAAGAAGACCTATGACCTGATCCCGGAGAGCAAGAAAGAGAAGAAAGAATACCCGATGTTCACGGTAGAAGCCGTGAAGATGAAAAACTTCGAAGAACTGGAAGAGAGGTGCAGGAAGAAGCTCGAAGGCCTGGAAAGGGAGGATCTGGAGAAGGAAGAAGCTGCCATTGAGTTTATCAAAAGCACTTTCTTTCCTAAAGGAAATGAGCGGATCCGGGCAAGCAAGTTTCTGGGGAATGGGGATATCGACAAGTACTATGAAAAGATCCTGCGGTATTTCCCGGATGAAACGGTTCTGGATTGCTACAGACTCAGATTTCTGATCCCTTTCAGCTATACAGGTTCTTACGAAGAAATATATGACTCCATTGCCGGTGATCAGGTGACCTGGAAACGGAGGAAGGATGCCAGGCTCCCTTCGTCCAGACAAGGCAGCTACGTGCATTATGATGTATTCGAGTATCTGATGAAAGACTGCTTTTCTGAAGAAGACGGGAAGAGATCCTGGGGCAGCGTCTGGGACTGGATGAAAGAACCAGACAAATCAAAAAGGAAAAAAGCCCTTCATCTCGCATACTTCCCGAGTGCCGGGCGTGACGCGAGCGGACGGCTCCTGGATATAGAAAATGCGGGATTATATCTGTTCCGAAGCCACGTGGGGATCTTCTGGTATGAGATCCAGATGAAAGGCGCCATCCAGCAGGTGGAGTATGATCAGGACAAAATCGATGTAATCAAGCAGAACAACAGCAAAAAACTGTCCGATGATCTGCCTGAAACCAGTGAATCTTATGACTACATGCTCAGGATGATGAATGTCTGTAAGGATATAAACAATCCAAACAGAAACAGAGGGTGTATCTGGAAGCTGGGAGAGAAGATGGAATGGGCTCCTCACGGCGAAGAGCGGCAGAGATATGAGGAGAGGATCAAGGAGCCGGGCTATGGAGAACGTCCGGGATTCATCCTTCGGGACTGTACCGCGGACAAGAAGAGCGTGTTCCTTAAATACTATACATTTGAGAATTTCAGGCTTTCCAGATGGATCAAAGAACTTCTGGAGAGAAATCTTACGGATGGATGCAGGATACGTTATTATCCGGAGAGACTGGTACAGTCAAATCCTGAAGAACTCAGAAAAACCGGAGAGAGTTATACTGCAGTAGCGGAGAAGCCGCTTCTGTTCCAGTACATCCTAAGAAATCAGGCAAGTGTCAGCGAAATAAAGGAGACCGCCTGGTTCATGGCACACGGATATGACCGGACCCACCTGTTCCCGGTCGGGGAGAATATAGAGTTTCTGAGAACCTCAGATAATACCTGTATGTACGCATGCAGAGAAGGCGGCGGATATTACTGTTCGCTGGAAGGCGCCAATAAAGAATTCTTCAGGAATAACATGCCGAAGAATATAGAGTCAAATTACTTCTTCCTCTTCATCCTGGCACAGTATCAGAGATACACGCTGGATTATTACCGTGAGGCTTTGATCAAAACGCTTATGAACTGCTCAGAAGAGAGCGAGGATGAGCTCCGGGCACTGGAAAAGGAGATCCGGTATTTTCTGGCTGCCTGCATGCCACGCGCTGCCAGCCATATCACGACACAGAACGATTTCTACACCTACACCTGCCGGATAATCGGAGCATGGGATTCTGCACAGGAACTGGAGAAGGTACTGGATCATCTGAAAGAAAGAAGGAGCATCTGAAAGGCTCACAGAGAGGTAAAGCAGAATGGATAAAGGAATTATTATGTGGATCGTTTTTCTGGCGGTGATCGCCGGAGGTATCCTGTCAAATCCACGGGCCGACCTGGAAGAAGGACAGCCTGTGAGGATCAAATACCATCCTAAGTACAAAGGCAATGCAAGACTGGTATGACCGGAATGTCTGTTTGTGTGGCCGCTTTTCCGGATTCAGCATGGAGAACCTGGTAATGCGTCGGTATTAGTATTTGTAATATCGGACATGCAAAACACCCATTTTACTGCTAGCCATGTAAATGTTATTTTTTTATCAGACAACAGGGCCGCACATGATCTTATGAACGGCAGACTATATAAATAAAGAAATAATGAAATAATAACAGGAGGCAATAAAATGGTAGGAATCATGGCAGCAGTAGGAATTTTCGCAGTATCCGGAATTCTCACTTATGAGTTTGAAGAGAAGATCGCTCCGAAGGAAAAATAAGAAACAGAGCAACTTCAGATAATCACACATTCTTTGAAAGAAAACGATCCGTCGATAACAACGGATCGTTTTTACTTTATCGGATATTCTCTTTGATGTATCTGATCACGAATCTGGCAAGAGGACCGGCGTATTCCCGTGCTCTCAAGCCTATTCCAAGTGTCCTGTACGCTTCCGGATCGAGCATCCGCGAGTCATAATTGCCCGGGAACTCATTGATAGTCAGTTCAGGAAGAATTGCCAGCCCCAGCCCTCGCTGTACCATCGACAGAACTGCAAAATCATCCCTTGAATAGTATCTTACCTCCGGAATAAAACCTGCTTCCTCGAATACCTTCTGCGGATCCTGGTCATAGCTTTTATAGGTCATGATGAAAGGATAATCTTTCAGCTTGTCCACCGGCACATAATCATATTTGCTCAGCTCGTGGCCAGGAGGAAAAACGATCAACAGCGGATCATCGAGTATCGGAATAAAATCTATACTGGCCCTGTCTTCCGGGCGGCTCATGAGCGCAATATCGAGAGAGCCTTCAATGAGCCCGTTTATCATTTCATCGTGGCCAAGCTCTTCGATCTGAAAGATGACCTGGGGATAATTGTTCTGAAAGTATTCTAAGATCTGCGGAACCCAGTACACTGATGTGCTGACATACGTTCCTATCCTGATGGTGCCCTTGCGAAGCCCCTGCAGCTCAGCGATTTCCTGTACTAACCGTTCTTCGCTATCGACCAGCTGCCTCATCGCCGGCATAAGCATTCTCGCTTCTTCGGTCGGCTCAACACCGCGATTGGTCTTGATGAGAAGCGGGAAACCCACCTCTTCCTCAAAAGATTTCATGATCTGGGTAAGGTGAGATTGTGTGTATCCGAGAGCCTGACCGGCTTTCGTAAGGCTGCCTTTGTCTATAGCGGCAAGCAGGATCTTTATCTTCTGTGGGTTCAATTCAAATCGCTCCGTTCTGTATCACTCATACGTTGTCATAACCAGTAAAAATTGTAGCAAAGTTCTCGCACAATTCGCAAGGCATCCGTCGGTCTTCTATGGTAAACTGTATTGGATACTGTAGAAGGCCATTTTATGTGGCCGGAATGGAGAATAGATGAGACCTGAAGAAACCAGAAGAATAAGAAAAAGAATAGACGCGACTTTAAGTAATTTCAGAAATATATACGGATGCTATGTCAATGCTGCCCGTGAGATCGTCACGACGATGGACATACCGGTGCTCGACATGGATACAGAAGAGCGTGAGATGTATGCATCCATCCTCAAGAAGGTGATGTCCGGTAAAGCTGAGAGAAATCAGATATCTCTTGAGTTCCCAACGGACAAAGTGGGAAGCAGCGACGAGCATAGATTGCTCATGGCGCTCAAGAGCTCTCAGCTGAGAGATGAGAACATGAGAGACCTGCTGTATCAGAGGATCATTGGATCTCTTGATATGGAAGGCGAGAGCTACGTGATCATCCTTGCGGCAGATACATACGATCTCGGGGCGAAGGATGTCAGAGGCGAAGAGTGGTCTGAGGAATCCAATAATCAGTTCGAATACTTCATCTGCGCGATCTGTCCGGTCAAGACGTCCAAGGCGGCTCTGCAATATCAGCCGGGGCAGCAGGAGTTCAGAGGGATCTCAACAGGAACAATACTCGCTCCGCCAGCGGTCGGATTCCTGTTTCCGGTCCTGGATGAAGGCAGTGCTGACATATATCAAGTCCAATACTATACCAGGAGCACATCCGTGAATCACGGCGAGCTGATCACATCGCTGTTTATGATAGACAATCCGCCAATGGCAGCTGATGTACAGAAGGAAACCTTCAATTCCACACTTGCCGAAGCACTCGGAAAGGAGTGCAGTCTGGAGGTCGTGACATCTCTTCAGGCAAAGCTGTCGGCAAGAGCAGAAGCGATCCACGAAGAAAGCCCTTCCGAGATACCTGAAGTCTATATTGAAGACATCGAAGACATCCTTTCGGACAAAGGTATATCTGACGAGAAGATCAAGACTTTCGGTGAATCAGTGGGAAAGCGTTTTGACGGAGCAGCAACGTTCAATATTGGGAATCTCATCCAGAAGCGGTCCTTTGAAGTCAGGACTCCGGAGACCAGGATCATAACTGACCCGGAAACCGCGCTGAGGATCAAGACGCAAAGGATTGATGGGGTAACATATATACTTGTACCCGCGGGCGAAGGCGTAAGTGTAAACGGAGTAGAGATAACTGTTTAGTATGGTATAATACTGATGAAATGTTATTGGCATGATAGGATTGGAGAGCCACAATGATGAAGAAAGTTTTATGTTTTATCCTGACTGCATGCTTACTGCTGACGCTGGCATCTTGTAGCGGGTCCAACCAGGAAACTGCTGAAACTGATGTACCTAAGAGTGAGCAGACCGGAACTGCAGGAAGCAATATGCCGCTTAAGGACAATCCGGAAGAGGCGAAATATCAGATCGAAGTTGCGATGCAGTATTTATTAGAAGAAGCCTACGGAGACAAGGTCAATGACGCCAGGATCTATGTAGAAAAGATCTATACAGTAGAAGAGGAACAGGCAATGGACGTCCTCAAAGACTACAATCTCGGTCCTGACGAGGTCGCTTTCGAAGTGCGTTATGAGCTGCACCCTGCAGAGGGGACAGATGTGAACGAGCTTATGGCTGCTAACGGTGAATATGACGAAGAAAGCGGCTGGATCACAGAGAAATACAGTGTTGGCATACTCAGACCGGATGAAGACGGTTCCTATACCATTACCGATTTCGGAACAGGCTGGTAGAATACAGGGGGTGCTCCAGTGAGGATATCGATCGAGAACAAGCTGTTCATGGATTGCCCTGAGGGGTTCCGAGAACTTTCAGAGGAAGAGAAAGCGGGGATGAATATTGCTCCCGGCGGCAAGTGCCTGTGTATCTCTGACCCGGTGAGGCATATCATCATTTCCGTAGCGTGGCTCAGGCTCAACGGGCTGTCTTCGTGGCTTCTCGGCAGGCGTGAGGTCTCCTGGAATATGACGAGGCAGATAGAGAAGAAGCTGAAACCGTTTTCCTTTGTCTGGCTTGATGACACCAAACACACGATTGACGGTCAGCTGGCGAGAGGCATGGATTACGAATATACGGCAAAGGGAATCAATATGTTCGGTGAGTCGCTTGCGGTCAAGGTCGGAGAAGATCTCTACTATTTTCACATGTACTCAAGAAAGGTCTGCAGGGAAGAAAGCCTGGAGATCTTCGGAGAGATCCTCGATAATATAGCGATTCTCGTGTGACATACCCGCTGTACTGTCAACTGCACCAATACCCCGGAGTCTACTTCTCCGGGGTTTTATTATGGTTTCAAAATATTTCAAAAAATTTAATTAAAAATATTGAAATAAACGAACAAGAGTACTATACTGTCTCCCTGTAAACTCCAGAAGGAAAGAAAGGGACTTAGTAATGAGTGAAAATATACAGGTGAAACAGCTGAAACCGGTATATCCGGCGGAGGAACATGAAAACGTACGCGCGCTGCTGGACTATGCAGCCGTAACATACGGAGATGATGCGGCTTTCATATTGAAAGAGAAGTCAGCCGGGCGCAAAGCGGAGCCGGTTTACAGAACGATATCCTATAAAGAACTGAGAGAAGATGTCCGCAGGCTGGGCACAGGTATGATGACAGCAGGAATCAGCAACGCCAGGATCGCCATAATAGGAGAGAATTCCTATCACTGGCAGCTTGCGTATCTGGCAGCAATGAGCGGGCTTGGTATATGCGTACCGCTTGACAAGGGACTTCCATATATCGAGCTCAAGACCTCCATACAGAAGAGCGGATGCAATGTTCTTATCTTCGACAGGAAGCACGCGTCTCTTGCGGAACAGCTCAAGAAAGATGCTGCAGATCCAATTTCTGCTCCGACAGCAGTTTCCACATATGTCTGTATGGACGATGATGAGCATTACCTCAGTTTTCGTGAACTTCTTGAACGAGGACGCGAGGAGCTGGAGGCGGGACACACAGAGTTTGACGCGCTTTCGGTCAACCGTGAGGCACTTTCCAATCTTATTTTTACCTCTGGCACGACAAGCGCTGCCAAAGCGGTCATGCTGAATCAGAGGAACATCATGTTCAACATTTACAGTCTCAAACAGGTCGAAGACGTCAGGCACGGAGATGTGAATATTGCGCTCCTGCCGTATCACCACACATTCGGGGCAACAGGACAGCTCCTCATGTATTCCTGCGGCGTGACGACTGTTTTCTGCGACGGCCTCAAATACCTGAAGAAGAATTTTGTCGAATATCACGTTTCCGTATTCATCGGCGTGCCGCTTCTCATGGAAGCTATGTACAAAAAGATTATAGCCGGTATCCGCAAGCAGGGCAAAGAGAAGACTTTCGAAAGGGGCGTCAGGATATCCCGCATGCTCAGGAAGATCGGGATCGACGTCAGGCGCAAACTGTTCAAAGACGTGCTTAAGGAGCTCGGCGGCAGCCTTCGCATGGTCGTCAGCGGTGCTTCCGCACTGGACAGCGCAGTCATCGGCGGCTATGAGGATCTTGGTGTGGCTGTCGTTCAGGGCTATGGCATGACAGAATCCGCTCCTGTTATAGCAGCGGAGAATCTGTTCAACCGTTCACCGGGATCGATCGGACTGGGAACTCCGGGCATGGAGGTACAGATCGCGGATCCTAATGAAGAAGGCGTCGGAGAGATCATCGTACGTTCTCCGAGTGTTATGATGGGGTACTATCAGGATGAAGCAGAGACAGCCAAGGTCCTGCAAGATGGCTGGCTGCATACAGGAGATCTTGCATATCTTGATCAGAAAGGATACATACACATAACCGGAAGATCCAAGAACGTCATCGTACTCAAGAACGGTAAAAACGTCTATCCGGAAGAGATCGAGACAATTATTGACGAACTCCCTTATGTCAAGGAGAATATTGTATTCGGAGAAGTCAGACGAGAAGGCGCCGACGACAAGGATGAGGTGCTGGTTGCCAAAATCGTTTACGATGAAGACATTATGAAAGATAAATATAATTCTGTGACAGACGAACAGGTCCGCGAAATCGTAGAGCAGGATATTGACCGGCTGAACAATAATATGCCAAAATACAAGCATATACACAGACTTATCCTGCAGACAGAGGAAATGGTCAAAACCACAACAGGAAAGGTCAAGAGGTACGAAGAACAGGAGCGTTTATGAGAGACCTTGAACGGCATTTCAATAAGATGTATGACAAATTCAAGCTGATGCTGTACGACCGGGCTCTGAAAGAACGCGGGCGCAGCATGCCGGGCGATCTGAGTCTGCAGGAAGTGATCTATATGGAGATCATTATCGCTCTAGGCGCTCCGACCGTAGCAGAGTTTTCCAGATACGCCAAACTGTCCGCTTCCAATACGGCGTACCGTCTGAATAAGCTCGAAGAACGAGGATATATCAAACGCACACAGAATGATCGCGACAAGAGAGAATTTCATGTAGAAGCAACAAACAGATACCGTGAAGAATACGGCGTCATATTCGACTATATCCACCTCGTATGCGACAGGATCGAAGAGCGGTTTTCACCGGAAGATGTAGACAAGTTCAGAGAAATGCTCGGGATAATAAGCGAAGAGCTGATGCCGGAAGCCGGCAATCAGCTCAGTGAACGATAGGATCTGCTATTTATCCTGTCCGTAGTACGCGTTCTTGCCGTGCTTCCTGAGATAATGCTTATCGAGGAGTTCCTGCTGGATGTCTCTGTGTTCAGGACGGAGCATCAGCGCGTGATAATCCATGAATGCGACTTCCTCCATGACAACGGCATTGTGTACAGCGTTCATCGGATCAGTACCCCATGCAAACGGACCGTGCGAGTATACGACAACGCCCGGAACAGCAGCAGGGTCGATTCCTTCGAAAGCTTCGATGATGACTTTGCCTGTCTCTTTCTCATATTCGCCTGCGATCTCTTCTGCTGTCATAAGACGGGTGCAAGGGATGTCCCCGTAGAAATAGTCAGCATGTGTGGTACCCATAGCAGGGATAGCCATGCCGGCCTGCGCAAAACTTGTTGCCCAGCGCGAATGAGTATGCACGATACCGCCGCATTCAGGGAATGCCTTGTACAGTTCCACATGTGTAGGGGTATCGCTGGATGGTTTCCATTTGCCTTCGACAACTTTGCCGTCAAGATCGACTACGACCATGTCTTCCGGCGACATGCCGTCATACGGAACACCGGATGGCTTAATGACAACCAGTCCGCTTTCTCTATCGATGCCTGAAACATTGCCCCAGGTGAAAGTGATAAGTCCGTATTCAGGAAGCTTGAGATTGGCTTCACATACTACTTTCTTCAGTTCTTCGAGCATAAGATTCTCCTTTAAATATAGTCTGTTGTGATTAGCAGCGTTTGAAAGTTCACAGGATCAGATCGCGCTGACAGCAGCTCTTTCGACCGGAAGAGCCTTCTTGTATCTAGTCAGGAAGATATTGAATCCCACAATGTCTGATTCTTCAGCCATAACAGTGTTGACAGAAGATCCTGCAAAGACCTTATTGTCGAGATAGTCAGGAAGGGTCTCTCCATCTTCCTTGTTCAGCATGTATGCTGCCAGAAGAGCGATTCCGTAAGGGCCGCCTTCACCGGCGGTCTCCATGACGGATACAGGTGAACCTACTGCGGCAGAGAGCATTCTCTGTCCTACTTCAGGAGTTTTGAAGAATCCGCCATGGCCGTAGAGCTTGTCGACTTCTACACCTTCCGTCTGGGTCAGTATATCCAGTCCTATCTTGAGCGTTGCCAACGCGGACAGGATGTGAGTTCTCATGAAGTTGGCGAGGGTAAAGTTCGCATCAGGAGTCCTTGCAAATACAGGCCTTCCCGCATCAAGGTCTGTAACGCCTTCTCCGGAGAAGTAGTTGAAGCTCAGAAGACCTCCGCAGTCAGGATCGCCTTCAAGCGCCTTCCTGAAAAGTCTGGTGAAGAGTTCGCCTTTGCCGGCGCTGATCCCCATCATTTCCGCAAATTCACCGAGCAATCCTACCCAGGCATTGATATCTGAAGTGCAGTTGTTGCAGTGTACCATTGCTACAGGAAGGCCGTCTGGTGTCGTGACCATGTCGATCTCGCGGTGCACTCCGAGCTGCTTATCTGTAACGATCATAGCGAAATCTGAAGTACCGGCAGAAACGTTGCCTGTACGTACGCGGACCGAATTCGTCGCGGCCATACCGGTTCCTGCATCACCTTCGCATGGACATACAGGGATGCCCGCCTTGAGAGTTCCGGAAGGATCAAGGAAAAGCGCGCCTTCCTCAGTGAGGTGACCGGCGTTTTCTCCTGCTGTCAGAACTTCAGGAAGAATGTCCCGCAGTTTCCAGCCAAATCCTCTGGCTGTGAGCAGTGCGTCGAATTTCTGGACCATAGCTTCATTGTAATCGAGCTTATCCGAGTCGATAGGGAACATGCCGGATGCTTCGCCAACACCCATTACCTTGCGGCCGGTCATCTTCCAGTGAAGATATCCTGCAAGTGTAGTTAGATATGCAATGTCTGCTACGTGGCTTTCCTGATTGAGAATTGCCTGATACAGGTGAGCAATACTCCATCTCTGAGGAATATTGAATCCGAACAGCTCGGTCAGCTCCTCCGCTGCCGCACCGGTGATCGTGTTGCGCCATGTGCGGAATTCAGCAAGCTGATTGCCATCCTTGTCAAAAGGCAGGTAGCCGTGCATCATTGCGGATACTCCGATAGCGCCGACATGATCCAGTTCAGCACCGAATTCTGATCTGACACTCTCGCGCAGTGCTGCATAGCATGTCTGTACGCCTCTGTGGACGATGTCCATTGAATATGTCCAGATCCCATTGACGAGCTGGTTCTCCCACTCATAGTCACCGGATGCGACCGGAATGTGATTCTCGTCTATGAGGACCGCCTTGATGCGTGTTGATCCCAATTCTATTCCAAGCGTAGATTTACTAAGATCCATTGCAAAACTCCCTTTCATGCATAATTTGCAGTTGTTTTCTCTATAATTATACGGCTGCGCCGTCGTCATCTGTGAGTATATCATCGGGCAAAAAAATAGAGAATGCAATAATTTCACCATTTTATGAAACAAATTACATATTTGTCTGCAGGCGAATCCTGCAGATAGTGGTTATTCGATGCATAATATCAGTAAATCCAACCAGATAAAGTGGACATAGCATTGCCGATAGAGTTAAACTAAATCAACAAAGCCATCTATTGACCTGCACCTATAACATAAATATAACAATCTGTATGATTAAGAGAATTCGGGAAAGTCTGCTTCTGCAGCTGCTATGTATAATACTGATTATTCTGCTGATGTTTACCGGCTCTCTTATTATCTCTCAGAATTTTATCTATGAGATCAGCTGTGCAAATTCAGAATCACTCAGTAATTACCTGATGGAACAGATCGATGACTCTCTCAGTTTCCACAAGGACAGATTGAGGTATCAGGCTTCATATTTCTTCAGGTATCCGGGATCAAGCGAACTTGGAAAGCAGGACAGCCAGAATGAGCAGACTCTCGAAAGCCAGCTGCAGCCACTTTTTGCGCAGATCACATCGCAGAGCAGAGATGTAGTGGCAATGATGGTGTTTGACAAGAACATGTACGAGGTGGCACATCTCGGACGCAGTGCGTCCTTGCCCGCAGAAAGGCGATACCTCAGGACGGATGAAGATTTTGATGCCGGGCAGTACCTCAGCAATGACTATGATTACAGTTATGCATACTATTATCCGATATTCACTACATCCGATGGCAAGGCTGTTCAGACTGGTATGTGCGTCTTCATTATGGAGCATTGGATCATTGACGGAAATATACGTAATATTCTTACTGATCACGCGGCGGCGGTCATGCTGAGTGACTCGAATACTCCAGTGCTGGCTATGTACACCGGAGACTGGGATCATAACGATATGACCATGGAGGAGATGCGTCACGACCCCGATTATATCTTTAAGGAAGGTGAATGGGACAGCGGTATCAAAGTAGCCACTGCCGTATGTATATCTGCTAATACCGAAGGAAGCGGCAGAATTCGTATACTGGTCTCGCTGGGTTACTCTGTAACAATCCTACTTCTGCTAATGCTGCTTGGATTCTCCTATTTTAACATGGCCAGACCGATCAATCAGATCACGGAATTCATCAACCGGGCTATAAGGCATCCTGATGATCGTCTGAATATGAACCGGGTAGATGATATAGGAATCGTAGCTGCAAGTCTTGATAAAATGCTGGATGACAACCAGAAGATGATCGAAGAGCTGAAAGCAGGCAAGATCACTCTATATGAGACCCGCCTGGCACGACAGAAGATGGAGATCCTGGCGTACAGGAACCAGATCAACCCGCATTTTCTGTATAATACACTCTCCTGCATGCGGGATATGGCGCTGATACACGATGAAGATGATATTGCTGACATGGCAATGGCACTGTCAGACATATTCAGATATGCAGTCAAAGGCAGCAATATTGTGACATTCCGTGATGAGGTGCAGTATATGGAGAAATATGCGAGCATCATCAATTACAGGTTTTCAGGGAAGATTTCTATAGTCACTGAAATAGCTGATGAGGTGCTGGACAAGCCGGCGATCAGGTTCCTGCTGCAGCCTCTTGTAGAGAATTCGGTGTTTCACGGCCTCGAAGAATCATTAGATCCGGGGGTTGTCAGCACCAGAGTTTCTATGAAGGATGACAGGATAGAGATTGAAGTGAAAGACAATGGCGTAGGCATGGATGAAGACACACTGGAAGCTGTACGGGAAATGATCAGCAATCCAGGGGAAAGTGCCAGCATTGGCCTCAGTAATATAGTACAGAGACTTCGGCTGTTCTACGATGATGATTACAAGATTACGGTAGACAGCGAGGAAGGTGAAGGGACCACTATTGTTATATCTCTGCCGGATCATATCAAGAAATGATCCCGAGAAGGCAAAGGGGGAAAATATGCTGACAGTATACATAGCTGATGATGAAGTATGGATCACTCTGGGCCTGACCAAGCTGCTGGAAAAGTCCGGATACGACATTTGGGTCGTTGGAACTGCCAATAACGGGATCACAGCAAGGGAAGAGATCGCTGAGTTCAAACCGGATATTCTGTTTACGGACATCCGCATGCCGGGAATGACAGGCCTGGAGCTGCTTCGTGAGATACCTGAGGTATCTTCGGCAACCAAGGTTGTCATGATTTCAGGATATGCTGAGTTTTCCTATGCCCAGGAAGCAATTCAGCACCATGCTTATGATTACCTGCTCAAACCGATCAAGGAAGAAGAGCTTGACAGGATCCTGAGAAACATCAGCGCGGAGAGTGGTGGGGAACCGATCAAAGAAGACCAGGAAATTCATGCGCCGGAGAGAATGATCGACTGCGTGATCAGCGATATCCGCAATCACTACACAGAGGATATCCAGCTGACCACTCTTGCGTCAAAATATTCGGTCAGTATAGCAAGACTCAGTACTGATATTAAGAAGAAGCTCGGTATGAATTTTTCGGATTATGTGACTCAGCTGCGGATCCAGAGAGCCAAAGAACTGCTGTCCGATGAATCGATGTCTGTGAGTGAGATCGCAGAAATAGTGGGATACAATGACTATTTCTATTTCATCAAGGTGTTTAAGAAAGTGCAGGGTATCTCACCGAGCAAATACAGAAAAACACTTCAGGAGTGATCGGGGCGCCGGTGCTGTGCCTGGCATTCAGTGAATAAGTGAATGACAGTAATAAACTGCAGGAGGGATTTCTTCTGCAGTTTTTGATTGCAGTTTTCTTCTAAGTGTGAAGGATTTACCAAAAAACAAAAATGAGTCAATACTTTTCATCATTGTGAAGGACTATTATAAACACGGTCACAGAAGACAGAGTCTTTTGGATTAATCACTATATCATAATCATATCCATGGGTGCGGCAGGGGTGCTGCACAATGAGAAAACTGGAGGAAAAAATGAAGAATAGCAAAATCAAAATGATGCTGGCTGTTGTACTGTCACTCGTGATGGTATTCTCACTGGCAGCATGCGGCGGCGGCAGCAGCAGTGAACCTGCTGATGCATCCGAAGCTCCTGCTGATGGCAACATCAAGATCGGCGTATCCATCTGGAGCTCCACAGACGTTCTTGGATCACAGTGCAAGCTGATGATCGACGAGGCTGCTAAGGCACTCGGCGTTGAAGTTCAGTATGTAGACCAGGGTCACGTATCTGAGAAGGTTACAGCATCTGTTGAGCAGCTCTGCGCTGCAGGATGCCAGGGAATCATCATCTGCAACAGCTCTGATACAGAGATGGCTTCCGCAATCAAGACATGTAATGACAACGGAGTATATCTTGCACAGTTCTTCCGTATTATCAGCGAAGCAAACAGCGCAGATATCTTCAAGGCAGCTACCGATTCTCCGTATTACATCGGAGCAGTACACGAGAACGAGCCTGAGAACGGCGAGAAGCTGGTTCAGATCCTTCTCGACAAGGGCGACAGAAACATCGGTCTCATCGGCTGGGAGCAGGGCGACGCTACATGGCTCGGCAGATGGGAAGGATACAAGGCTGGCGTAGAACAGTGGAATGCAGAGCATCCTGAGGATCAGGCTGTTCTCTCTGAGCCACAGTACGCAGGAACTTCTTCAGAGGGCGGCGCTAAGGCTGCTGAGGCTCTGATGAGTGCTAACCCAGAGCTTGATGCTCTTATCCCTGCAGGCGGCGGCGGAGACCCACTCCAGGGCGCAATCGCAGCAGTTGAGCGTGCTGGCAAGACAGCAGACATCGATATCGTTTCCACAGACTTCCTCCCAGATCTCGGAGAGAGACTTGCTAACGGCAGCATGGCTGGTGAGTCCGGCGGACATTACTGCGACCCACTGTTCGCATTCATGGCTGTATATAACGCAATCAAGGGCAACTACACAGGCATCGAGGGTACTTTCGAAGACATTCCGTTCCCATATCTGTATGTATCATCACCTGAGGACTATGCAGACTATGAGAAGTACTTCGTAGATCAGCTCCCGTACACTGATGAAGAGCTCGTAGAGATGGCAGGTCTCGATATGGCCGGCCTCAAAGACAAGGCAGCATCACTCTCAATCGAAGACGCAGCTGCAAGATCCGGCAATTAGGATTTAAGTTCCTGGGGACTATCCTGCGGTGTGCTTAGCCGGGGACATTCCCTTCGGTTATATGGAAAACAGCGGCCGGTGTCGCATCTTGGCGATACCGGCTGCCTTATCGAATGAAAGAGGTGGATTAGATGGTTTCTGCTGACGAAACTAAGAAAAAGAAGGGCATGTCCGGAACAGTTAGAGGATATCTGATCCTCTTCGGACTGGTTATCCTTTCATGGGCCATTTTCAAGGTCCTCACACCAGGCAATTTCGGTTCGCCTGCCAACCTTATCAGCTACTTCGAGGCATCTCTCCTCGCTGCAGTAGGAGCTGTAGGTTTCTATTTCGTAATGGTAATGGGCATGTTCGACTTTTCTATCGGAGCTAACATCATGCTTTCCGCAATCGTCGGATGTGTATTCGCAACACGTTTTGGCCTGGGATATGTCGGACTGATTGTAGGCAGTATTCTTACAGGCGCTATCGTAGGACTTCTCAACGGATTCTTCTATGTAAAACTCAGGATCCCTTCGATGATCGTTACTACAGGTCTCGCGCTTATCTATGAATCTGTCGCAAACTATATCGCAGGCGGTGTGGAGCAGACGCTTCCGTCTGAGATGAGAGCACTGGGACAGATGCCGGGCAACCTGATACTGGCAGCTCTTGCTTTCATCCTCGCGTATGTTCTTCTGAACTATACCAAAGTCGGAACATACACCTATGCGATCGGAAGCAACGAATTTGTCGCCAAGAATATGGGCATCAATGTCAATTTCTACAAGGTGCTCGCATTTATTATCAGCGGCGCATTCTTCGGGATCATGGCTGTACTTACAATCAGCTATGGATCATCAATGGTAGCTGTTACCGGCATGGCATCAATGAGCCGTAACTTCGTTCCGACAATGGGATGTTTCTTCGGACTCGCATTCAAGAAATATGGAATGCCTCTCCCTGCGATCATCATCGGTGAGTTTGTTATCAACATCATCTTCTTCGGATTCATCGCGCTGGGAGCTCCGACAGCTATTCAGGACGTTATCACAGGACTTGCACTCCTTATCGTAGTAACTATGACTACTAAGATTACCAAGGGCGAGATCGTTAAGTAAGGGAAGGAGAAGTACAATGAGCGAAATCAGATTACAGGTTCAGAATGTGTGCAAATCCTTCGGAATTACGAAGGCCCTGCAGAATGTATCATTCAACATCAACAAGGGCGAGGTCCATGCCCTTATAGGAGAGAATGGTTCAGGCAAGTCAACACTTACCAACTCTCTTACAGGTATCTACCAGAAGGACAGCGGTTCTTTCATCCTCGACGGAGAAGAGATCCATCCTAAGAATCAGGTAGAAGCCAATAACGCAGGCGTATCGATCATTGTTCAGGAACTCGGTACCCTCGATGGACTGACTGTCGCAGAGAATATCTTTCTCGGACACGAAGACCGTTTTGTCAAAATGGGAATCAAGAACACCAATGCGATGAACCGCGAGGCAAATGCACTGCTCAAGCAGTACGGATTTGACCGCATCAAAGCAGCAGACATGGTGGAAACATATAATTTCGAAGACAGGAAACTGGTAGAGATCGTTAAAGCGACCTACTTCAATCCTAAGATCGTAGTCATCGACGAGACGACAACGGCTCTCTCGCAGGAAGGCCGTGAAGAGCTCTACAAGCAGATGAATCAGATCAGAGATAAGGGCAATACTGTCATCTTCATCTCTCATGACCTGCCGGAAGTACTGCGCATGTCGGATACCATTACCGTTCTGAGAGACGGTGTGTACATCGACACAGTTAAGAGCGCAGATATCGACGAAGAAGGCCTCAAGAAGCTGATGGTCGGAAGAGAAGTCACAGGTCATTACTACCGTGATGACTATGGTGAGAAGATCTCTGACGAAGTAGTTATGTCTGTAAAGAACGTCTCCGTCCCGGGACAGATCCACGACATCAACTTTGAGCTTCACAAGGGCGAGATCCTCGGCTTCGGAGGACTGTCAGAGTCCGGTATGCATGAGATCGGCAAAGCCTGCTTTGGAGCTTCGTTCGACAGAGAAGGAACCGTCACTCTTGCGGACGGAACCGAGATCAAGGACATCCCGACAGCTATCAAGCACAGCATTGCATACACCTCCAAGGACAGAGACAACGAGTCCATCGTAATCAATCAGAGCATCAGAGAAAACATCTGCCTGCCATCACTCGACGAGCTCGCTAATGGTATGCATATGCTCAGCGACAAGAAGATGAAAGAGTTTGCTAACAAGCACGCAGCGGATATGTCCACCAAGATGCAGAGCGTTGAACAGTTCGTATCTGACCTCTCCGGCGGTAACAAGCAGAAGGTCGTACTGGCGCGCTGGATCGGTAAGGACTCAGACATTCTTGTCCTTGACAGCCCAACACGTGGTATTGATATCAAGGTCAAGCAGGATATCTATCAGCTGATGGACAGAATGAGAAAAGAAGGAAAATCGATTATCATGATTTCAGAAGAGCTGATGGAGCTTATAGGTATGTGTGACCGTATCATAATCATGAAGGACGGTGCGATCAGCAACGAACTCATGCGTGATCCGGATATGGATGAGAACTATCTCATCGCAAGCATGGTATAAGGAGGAACGATCATGGCAGGAAAGAATAATATAGCAGCAGACTCCAAGGAGCTTGCTCTTAAGAAACAATCCAGAATGAGCCATATCCGTGCGGCACTGCCTATAGTAGGACTCATCGTAGTATTCCTTGTGTTCAATATACTTACACATGGAGGACTCTGGGCAAGCCGTAACCTTGTACTCAATCAGGTGTACGTAACAATGATCGCTGCAACTGGCGTGTTCTTCATCATGACAATGGGCGGTCTTGATTTCTCACAGGGATCAATTCTGGGAATCTCTTCGATCGTAGTATGCCTCCTGAGCGGCGTCAATATGTTCCTTGCCGTTATCGGCGGAGTAGTTGCAGGAGCTGCGATCGGCGCAATCAACGGATATTTCTACGTAAACAGGAAGATCAAGTCCTTCATCGTTACAATATGTACGATGTTCCTCTTCCGTGGATTCATCAAATACATGGCCTCCAACTCGCCTGTAGCTGCAAGCATGAGAGTGTATGATTTCGATACTACACCTGTCAAACTCGGACTGACTCTTGTAGTACTCATCATCGGATTCGTAGTGTTCCGTTACACCAAGTTCGGAGTATATCTCAAGGCGATCGGTGCCGGTGAGAAAGCTGCGAAATTCGCAGGCATCCGCACAGACAGGATGAAATTCCTCATCTACGTACTGGCTGGAGCAATTACAGGTCTCGCAGCATTCGTAAACATCGCTAAGAATGGTTCCGCTACTGCTAACGTAGGCAACCAGCTTGAAACACAGATCCTCATCGCGCTCGTACTCGGTGGAATGCCTATTTCCGGCGGTGCTAAAGTAAGATTTGAAAACGTGATCGTCGGTGCGCTGCTGTACACTGTGTTGAATAACGGTCTCACAATGATGGGTCTCACAACGCAGGCTATGCAGCTGGTACAGGGCGTTGTATTCCTGATCTTCGTAGCGATCTTTGCTGACAGAGAGAGCCTGAGCGTTATAAAATAACTATATCGGAAAATGGGTGACAGACCTGGCGCTGTGGACAGCAGGCCTGATCTGCAAGAATAAACAGGAGAACAACAATGAGCAAACTATATTTTATCCCGGGTTCACAGGATCTCTATGGTGAAGAGTGTCTCAGACAGGTAGCAGCAGACTGCGCGGAAATGGTGGATTTCCTTAATGAGAAGCTCAACGGCGTTGTTGAAGTAGTGCTGATGCCAACAGTAGAAACTTCCCGCATATGTGTTGAGGACATGAGAGCGGCTATGAATGATGACGCTTGCGTAGGCGTTATCACATGGATGCACACATTCTCGCCGGCAAAGATGTGGATCAAGGGTCTGCAGATCCTGCAGAAACCTCTTCTGCATCTGCACACCCAGGCAAATGAAAAGCTTCCGTATGACCTGATCGACATGGATTTCATGAACCTCAATCAGGCAGCACACGGAGACCGTGAGTACGGATTCATCCTCGCTAAGATGAACATTCCTCACGAAGTCGTTGCAGGATACTACAAACATGATCATGTAGTAGAAAGCATCCGCCAGTTCGCAGAGGTAGCAAAGGCGATCGCATTCTCGAAGGATTTGACCGTAGCTACTTTCGGAAATAACATGCGCGATGTAGCGGTAACAGACGGAAACCGCCTTGAGGCGCAGATCAAGTACGGCTGGGAGATCAAGTACTGGGGCATCGGCGAGATCGTTAAACTCGCTAAGGAAGCTACTGAAGAGGAAGTCGACGCCAAGATGGCTGAATACCTCGACAAGTACATCATGGATACTGACAATGTAGAGTCAGTACGTCAGCAGGCAGCTTATGAGATCGGCTTTGAGAAGTTCATGGCTAAGAACAACTGCGAGGCATTCACTGACACATTCCAGGATCTGTTCGGAATGGAGCAGCTTCCGGGCATTGCTGCACAGAACCTGATGGCTAAGGGTATCGGATTTGGACCGGAAGGCGACTATAAGATCAGCGCGTTCTCAGCAGTTCTTATGAAGATGGCTGAGTGCAGAGAAGGAGCTACCGGATTCATCGAGGATTACACATATGATCTGACACCGGGCAAGGAGCTCGAGCTTGCGTCACATATGCTTGAGGTACCTGCTTCCTTCGCAAGAACACAGCCGAAGATCCAGGTACACCACCTTGGAATCGGCGGCAAAGCTGATCCGGCAAGACTCGTATTCGACTCTGTTACGGGTGACGGCATTCAGGTCACACTTATAGACCTCGGCGATCACTTCCGCATCGTATGTGCAGATATCGAACTTGTAGAAGTACCGCATCCAATGCCGAATCTCCCTGTAGCACAGATCATGTACAGACATAAGCCGAACTTCGAGATCGGCACAGCTGCATGGTGCTATGCGGGCGGAGCACATCATTCCGTCGTATCCACCGCACTTACAAGAGATGACATTGCTATGTTCGCACGTCTCACAGGCACAGAGCTCATCACGATCGGCGATGACACAACCAAAGCAGATCTTCAGAAGTTCTTCATGAAATAATTCTGCAAAAAATAATGTTTCTTCATACAACTCCTTGGTAATCAATAAATGGAGGACGGTTCTCAGCTGCGGTAGTAATCACAGCAGAGAACCGTTCTCATTTTGTACTTATTTCTTGATAGACCCAACTGGCTCGACCATTTCTTCCGGAAAGACTGAAGCAGGTTTGCCGGAAACGACTTCAGTTATCCAGGTCGCGTATACGTAATACGATGTTCTCAGAGCCGCGGCAAAATCTGCAGGAGTTAACTGCATCCCGTCCAGGATCCATTCTTCCAGCAGTGTAAGTACCCGGTAGATGTCTGTGGATATATAGAAGTCCCTCATCCTGTCAGCATCGCCATACGAGGGGAAACTTTTCTGAAAGTACGGCATCAGTATTGAGCTTACCTCCTCCCAGAATCCGTTCTGGCCTTTCACCTCAAATGAATGCATGAAAAACTTCTTATCTGAATAGACCTGTTCGCAGATCTTCTGAGTAATATCCCATGGATCTTCGCATTCATCAATGTTGATCTTCGAAAAGAAACATTCTACGAAAACATCCTTCAGAAGAGCGTGCTTGTCAGAATAATACCGATAGAAGGTACGCCGGCTTACTTCTGATTTCTCACAGATATCGTCGATGGTAATGGAAGAGAATCTCTGAGCACGCACCAGTTTGAGCATTGCTCTTCTCAATAAAGTTCGTGTAGTTTTTGCGGACATTTTGTCTACTCCTGCGCATGAGACCTTCATATGAAAACGGATTGCTTTCACAACAGAACTGGCACAAATAACTGCCAATGTGCCATTCTGCTATTAATTTTATTCAGAATAGCAAACTGGCGCAATACCCGGAGCTGGTGCTATTTGAGGTATTTTGTCCGATGATAGAATCAGTCCGGTAAGTATATTCATACAATGAAGAGAATTGATAGAGGGAGGAAGAAATGGCAGGAGAATGGAGACAGACAGCCTGTAATTTCTGCGGAGTAAGGTGCGGCTTCGAGATGCTCGTTGAAGACAATAAGGTCGTCGATATGCGTCCGAGCAGGCACGGTCACGGATCAGATTTTCCGGAGCCTTACTGCTGCAGGAAAGGCCGTTCAACCAAGTATTTCCAGGATCATCCGGGCAGACTGAACCATCCGCTGAAGAAAGTGAACGGGGAGTTCGTACAGATCAGCTGGGAGCAGGCTTACCGTGAGATCGGAGGAAAACTTAGAGGAATAATAGATAAATACGGACCGAAGTCATTCGCGATCTGCGATATGGGGCTTGCAGGTGACCAGTCAGATGCCGCAATCATCCAGGCAACGTTCAATGCTGTGGGCGGACAGTATATGTACAGCCCGATCGGGATCGAATTTGCCGGTAACTGGTGGAGCCACGGACGTATCTGCGGACACCAGGGAATGGTGTGCGAAGCGGATGAAGAGAAGATAGATATCATGATCTTCTGGGGATCCAATTCTTATGTTTCCCACCAGATCGTTAACGCGAGAACGGTGATAAGAGAAAGATCCGAAAGGCCTGATCAGATGGTGATCGTCGTTGACCCGAGACTAAGTGAGACAGCAAGGATGTCGGATCTTCATATCCATCCGAAGCCGGGTTACGATGCGTTGATGATCCGCGCGATGATCAGTCTCATAATCGACAAAGGCTGGCAGGATCAGGCTTTCCTCGACAAGTACTGCACAGGCTGGGAACAGGCTAAGGCAGCCTGGTATGACGGCTTCGACTACAGAGAAGCGTTCGACCTGTGCGGAGTCCCGTATGAGCAGATGGAAGACTTCTGCCACCTGCTGTCGCACAATGTCTGGGGTGTACATCAGGACCTCGGTCTGTTCTGTGGCAGACACAGCACACTCAACAGCTATTTCATGTATGAGCTGATGGCGGTGACGGGATGCCTCGAACTCAAGGGGAACAAAACCATGGATTCGCTGGTCAGATTTGCGAATGACGGAGATGAGACGACCAACAAGAACATGTGGCGCACCGTCGAGACAGGCAGGATGCAGGTAGCGAACTCATATCCTCCGGCGGTATTGTCGGATGAGATCCTGTCAGATCACCCGGAACATATCCGCGCAATGTATGTCGCCAAAGCAAATCCCGCCAGGTCGTACCCTGACTCTAACAGGTTAGAGCCGGCTCTGGACAAGCTCGATCTTCTCGTAGTCACGGAAATAGTCATGACAGAGACAGCAAGGCACGCGGATTACGTGCTTCCGGGCAAAACCGGATTCGAGGAGTACCAGTGGACGATTTTCCAGGGCAATCCGCAGTTCATCGCGTGCAGGCTCAAGCACCCGATCCTCGATCAGATCGAGGAGCGTGAAGCTTCCTCCAACATCCTGCTCGAGATCATGAGAGCGGCGGGCTACGTTCCGGAAATGCCGGAGAAGATATACAAGGCAGCAGAAAAGTCCGTTGAGGAAAGGGATGTCTTGGTCTTCATGAAGGCGTTCCTGCCGTGGTTCCTCGCTCATCCAAAATATAAGAATTATATGAATCTGCTGGTCGCTGACGCTCTGTCGAGACCTCTTGACGGCAAGTCGGTGTCTTCGGCGATGTTCCGCGCGGCAGCCATGATCTCGCCGCTCGCGTCGCTTGGCTATTGCGAGAGAGCCGGTTTTGCGCCTAAGGACAAGTACAAATGGATGCTCAAAACCCCGCTCAAGCCTCTCGCACAGATGTCGATGATGGACAACGTTTTCTGGGCGATGTGGGATTCGCCGCTTGACGTCATAATCGGCTACCCTGACCCAGACCCTGAGAAGCAGATGAAGAATGTCATCACGACCAAGGACGGCAAGATCCATCTCTTCGACGAGACCGCAGACAAGTTCATCAGGGAACTTATCACGGTCGAGAAGGAAAGGGCGGCCACAGCTCCAACGGAAGAGTACCCGGACCTCATGTCCAGCGGGCTCCACTCGGACGACGGCGACAACAACACGATGCGCAACAACGATACATATAAATACAGAAAGCCGTACAAGCTCTTCATGAGTCCTGTCGAGGCTGAGAAGAAGGGCATCAAGGACGGCGAGACGGTCCGCGTTTCGACGAAGGCCGGCCAGCTGGATATCCCGGTTGAGTACGAATGGAAGATGGCTGAGGGCTACTGCATGATGCCGCACCACATGGGACTCAAGAACGACCATCAGCCTCTGTACGGCGATACCGCCAACAGGATCATGAGCCACGAGGACTACGATGAGATCACATCAGATCCGCTCATCAGATACGTCCCGTGCAGGATCGATAAGATCGAAGCGTAGGCTCTACCACTCTCCGCTGTCGATCTTGTGCTGGGCATACTCGGTGCGGGGTCTGCCTGTGGCAGCTTCATACACCCACCTGCCATGCACTTTGAATGAGTCATGAGCAAAGGCAGAGAATTTCTCGGGAGACTGCACGAAGTCGTCATGAATCCATCTCTCGATGAGCTGGAACAGAACATCAAGGTCGTTGTAGATATAGAAGTGAACTGTATCCTGTATATCTTCGGTGATAGGATAGTCGCGGCACATGTAAGGGAACAGCAGCTTTTTGGTTTCTTCCCAGAACCCGTTCTGACCCTTTACGCCGATAGCGTGGCTGAAGAATGACTTTTCAGAATAGATCTGAAGACACACTTTGGCAAAGATGCTCCAAAAGGTGTCATCATCGCGGATATCGATCTTTGAGAAGAAGCACTCGAAATATGTAGCCGCCAGGATGTCGTATTTATCAGAGAAATATCTGTAGAATGTCCTTCGGCTCACGTGGGCCATCGAACATATATCTTCAATGGATATCCTGGAGAAAGGGTTCTCTCTGACAAGCTTGTTCATGCACTTGATCAGAGTTTTGCGGGTGGCCTCGTTAGACATTTTTCCCTCCGTGTATATGCAGAAAATGCAATGTCACAAATTGGCACAATGTGACACGATGGCACGTTGTGCAGTTCTGTGACGAGTGATTACATCTCAAATTCTATACAATTTAACTGGTTAAACAAATTGTAGCTCTTTTGGTTCATCATTTGAAGCGATGCAACCAAAAACACGCATTCAAAGTATTTACCTGATTGGATTGCATATGAAAGGAGATGAATGTAATGGGAGAGTGGAAGAAAAGCGGTTGTCCGTTCTGTTCACTGAACTGCACGCTTGAGGTGCTGGTGGAGAACGATAGGATCGTTGATGTAAGACCTAATCCGGACAGCGTCAAGGAGCCGGGCGGATACTGCTGCAGAAAGGGCAGGAGCGTTAAGTATTTTCAGGATAACCCTGAGAGGATCGAGCATCCTCTTAAGAGAGTCGGAGATCATTTCGAGGAGATCAGCTGGGAGCAGGCCTTTAAAGAAATCGGTGAAAAGGGCAAAGCCATATTCGACAAATACGGGCCTAAGTCTTTTGCTTCCATCGGATTCGGTACTGCCAGCAGCGCAACGCCGGCTGTAGCCCTCCAGGGTCTCATGCAGGCTACCGGAGCGCAGTACATGTACAATCCGATCGGATTCGAGTTTATGGGACTGTACTGGTCACTCGGCAGGATCAACGGCAACCAGAACATGATGCCTGAACCTGAAGAGAAGAACATCGACGTGATTATTTACTGGGGCGCTAACTCCTACGTATCCAACCACTTTATCCCTGCGCACAGATCCTTCATAAGGGAGATGTCAGAGAACGAGGGCAAAATGGTAATCACGGTGGACCCGAGACTCAGCGAGACAGCCAGGATGTCGGACATGCACATCATGCCTCGTAACGGCAGTGATGTGATCTTCATCAGAGGCCTCATAGCTTTGATCCTTGCGAAAGGCTGGGAGGACAAGGAGTATCTGAACAAGTACTGCAGCGACTGGGACAGAGCCAGAAAATGGTTCGAAGGCTTCGACTATAAGGAAGCGTTCAAAGTCGCAAGAGTACCTTATGACCAGGCAGAAGAATTTGCGAAGATCCTGACCACCAAGAGGTGGGGATGCCACTCAGAGCTCGGCATGATCTGCGGCAAGAACAACACGATGAACAGCTATATGCTGCTTTGCCTGATGGCCGTTACTGGCAACTACATTGTCAAGGGCAATGTGATGCTCGACGGAGTCATGCACGGAGCACCGACGCCGGACGAGAGAGACCCTAACGTGTGGCGCCTCGAAGAGACCGGCAGATTCCCTGTTCAGGGTGTATATCCGGACGCGTATTTTGCCGACGAATGCCTGAGCGAGAAGGAGTCGCGTCACAGATTCGTGATCATCGACCGCAGCAACCCTGTAAGAAGCTTCCCGGATACGGCAAGGATAGAGAAGGCGCTCGATAATCTCGACCTGCTCGTTGTAGTAGAGATCGCGATGTCAGAGACCGCTAAGCACGCCGACTACGTGCTTCCGGGCAAGACTGGCTTCGAGACACACGAGTTCAGCTATTTCCTGCTGACTCACCCTGAAGTCACATGGTTCGTAAGACATCCTGTTATCGGCCAGATCGGCGAGCGCAAGGAAGACCCTGAAATTATTCTTGAGATCGCAAGAGCCATGGGGCTGGTACCTGAGGTTCCTGAGAAGATAATCAAGGCTGCTGAGAAGTCATGCAGGAAGAAAGACATTGCGGGTTTCATGATGACATTCCAGCCATGGCTCGGCAAACATCCTGAATACGCGGGCAGCATGCTCCTGATGCTTCTGGATGTTCTCGCAAGACCTGAATGCCTGGGCTCGGTAGCAAGAGCTGCAGTCAGAATGATCGCGGCAATCGACTATCTGCCTAACCTCGGCATCCCTCAGAAGCAGGGATTCAAGGCTCCGCTGAAATACAAGATGTTCAAGTACATCAAGTCCTTCAAGGTGCTCTACGACATGTCTATCATGGATCAGGTATTCTGGGCGGCCGACGCAGATCCTAACGGAGTCCTCATAGGCTACTCGGATTCAGATCCGGACAAGCTGGTTCATGATCATGTTTTCTATCCTGATCACAAAATCAGACTATTCACGGAAGAGATCGATGATGAACTGAAATTCTTCACACCGGAGCTTCAGGAAGAAGAGCTAACACTAGGCGATGAGTTCGACATGGTCATCTCGTCCGGAAACCACAAGGACAGCGGCTTTGACAACAGCATGAGAAATCCTGACACATATAAATTCAGACGTCCGTACACTCTGGAAATGAATCCGGAAGATGCCACGGAAAGAGGCATCAGCGAGGGAGACATCGTCAGAGTAGTTACAAGAGGCGGAGAGCTTTCAGCACCGGCTGAGATCAATTACAAAGTAAACAGAGGCTACGCCATGATCCCGCACCACTTCGGATATGATTCGACAAGGTACGGCAGATACGGCGAATCCTCCAACAATATAACAAGTTTCGCAGAAACAGATAAGCTTACCGGAGACCCTGAGATCAGGTATGTACCAGGAAGAGTAGAGAAGGCAGTACCTGGCAGATCCGGCAAAGGAGGGAGAAAAAATGCGTAATAATAAAGCAGCAGCAGATATCCTGGATGCACTGAAAGCAGCTCAGGCAGGCAAAGGATATCTCTCGGACGAGGACATCTGCGCAGTAGCTGCAGAATACGGCAGATACCCATCGGAAGTATACGAGACAGCAACGTTCTACACGATGCTTCATGTAGGCGGCAAAGCAGAGCATGTGATCGAAGTCTGTGGAAGCACCTGCTGTGACGCAGCCAAAGCAGCATCACTCGTAGCTACACTGGAGAAGGAGCTCGGTCTCAAGGAGACAGGGGACGGTTCTCTGTCTCCTGGTGGAGCTAAGTGCACAGCGGACGGCAAGTGGATGCTGAGAAGATGCGAATGCCTCGGCAGATGCGATACAGCGCCTAACGCTATGGTGGACGGCGTGCTGGTAACAGACGCAACAGCAGAAGGCATCATCGAGTGCATCAGAAAGGCAGGGAAGTGATCATGGCAGCTAAAGAAGTAAGAATAACCCTGCGCAACGCGGGAAAGATCAATCCTGAATCGATCGAGGATTACATCAAGGCCGGCGGATACGAAGCTCTCGCTAAGGCTAGGACCATAGACAGAGACAAGCTGATCGACGACATCGAGGGCACCGGCAAGCTGAGAGGCCGCGGCGGTGCGGGCTTCAAGACCGGTTTCAAGTGGAAAGCAGCATCCGAGACTCCAAGTGATGTGAAGTAAGTAGTCTGCAACGCAGATGAGGGCGAGCCGGGAACATTCAAGGACCGCACCATCATCGAGAACGATCCTCATACACTAATCGAAGGAATGCTGATCTGCGCATACGCGATCCAGGCAGCAGAGTGCCTCATCTATGTAAGAGGTGAATACACACACTGCATCGAGCTCCTTAAGAAGGCAGCTGCAGATGCAGAGGTTAAGGGCTTCACAGACGGAGTCAAAGTAACAGTCGTAGGCGGAGCCGGATCATATGTATGCGGCGAGGAGACAACACTTCTCACATCCCTCGAGGGACAGAGAGGCGAGCCAAGACTCAAGCCTCCATTCCCGACAGTAGCGGGCTACCTCGGTAAGCCGACCGTAGTCAATAACGTTGAGACATTCGCGACAGTTCCGGTCATCGTAGACAAAGGCGCTGACTGGTTCGGAAGCATCGGAGCACCTGAGTATCCAGGAACCAAACTCTTCTCAGTCGCAGGCGACGTCAAGACCAAAGGCGTTTTCGAGATGCCTACAGACGCGACTTTGAGGGACCTCATCGAAGGACTCTGCGGAGGAGTGACAGAAGGACATAAGATCAAAGCGATCCAGATGGGCGGCGGCTCATGCGGCTTCATCACAGAGAAGGATCTCGATACACCGCTCGATTTCGAATCGATGAGAGCGATCGGCGCGGCGCTCGGCTCGGGAGCCGTTTTGGTCCTCGACGAGACCCACAACATGGCGGAGTTCGTCAAGGGAACAGCTCACTTCTTCGCACATGAGTCGTGCGGCAAGTGTGCACCGTGCAGAGAAGGAACATCAAGGCTCGAAGAGATCATGGCAGACATCCTCGCAGGAGGAGACCTTGACAAGGATAAGGCTATGATCGAAAAACTCAATGCGCTGATGAGCGACTCATGCTTCTGCCCGCTCGGACAGGGAGCATGCAACCCTATAGTATCCGCAATGAAGCTCTTCCCTGAAGACTTCAAGGCGGCAAATGCAGCAGGAAAGAAGGAGGCATAGTGATGGCTGAAGTAAGACTTACAATCAATGGCAAAGACTGCAAAGCCGAGAACGGAATGACCATCCTTGAGGCTGCAAGAGCAAACGATATACGTATCCCGACACTTTGCCACTTCGAAGGACTTGAGGGCAGGGCAAACTGCCGCATGTGTATCGTAGAGGTAGAAGGGATGAGGACATCCCAGCCGGCATGCGTCACAAAGATTCGCGAGGGCATGGTCGTACAGACTGAGACGGAGAAGCTGCAGGCAGCAAGAAAAGCTACGCTTGAGCTGATCATGGCGCACCACGCGGTAGACTGCCATCACTGCATGCGTATCGGATCAAGCAGTGAGCCGTCACTCGACCCTAAATTCTGCGAGATGTGCTTCTGGTGCGACTGCGAGAGAGACGGATTCTGCGAGCTGCAGACACTGAACAGAGAGTACCACGTAGATGTTCTCCCATACATCCAGCATGAGGCTGATTATGAGAAGGACGAGTCCCTTGACAGCGTCATCCGCAATCCTAACAAGTGCATCAAGTGCAGACGTTGCGTCGATGTATGCGGCAATGTCCAGACAGTACACAACCTGTCGATGGCAAACAGAGGCAGAGACATCATGGTCGTTCCTGAGCTGGGCAAGCCGATGGCAGAGAGTGCATGCGTACGCTGCGGACACTGCGTCGATGTATGCCCTGTAGGAGCTATCTACATGCAGGAGCATAAGGATGAGATGCTGTACATGGCACACTCATATGATGTTGATGTAGCGGCACAGGTAAGTGCAGATGTACTTCCTGAGCTCGCTCAGCTCTACAAGGTTGACGAGAGCCAGATCAGCATGGGACAGGTAGTCGCAGCACTTCACAAGATCGGCGTAAAAACTGTTGTAAGTGATGAACATGCAAGGGCAACATCGGCTAAGCAGGCAGCAGAGGTCATAGAGAAGAAGGCCGGCAAGGAACCTGTCATCATCACAGACTCCAATGCTGTTAAGAACTTCGTAGACAGATATTTCCCGAAAATGAAAGACAAAATCGACTGCTATGACTCCGCGCAGACAAGCTTCTGCAAAAACGCTGCGGAGCTCGCGGGAGAGAAGCCGCTCAAGATCGTGAACATCACTAACATTAAGGAAGCAGGCGCTGAGGGCAAGGAGACCGGCAATGCCGACTATGTCATCAATGCAAGAGAGCTCTACAGGATCTTCCTGAGAACAGGCGGAGCGCCGCACAGAAAGAAAGCGCAGAGCTTCGATAAGACATGGACTGACGGAGATCTTCCATACAAGGAACTTCTCGGCAGAAAAGCATGGAATCTTGAATCCGATCCTGAGGAAGTCGCAGTCCTGATCAACGGCAAGGCTTGCAAGTGCGCAGTAGCACACAACCTTGGACAGGTCAGAAAGCTCCTCGAAGGGGATTACAAAAACTACGATGTAGTAAGGCTTATGGCATAGCCACAAGGAGGGACCCACGAAGCGGGAGAATCCATTATGGCACAATTGTCTGTATCTGTGTCCGTTTGGCACAGAGGCACACTCCTGTGACGGGAAGAAATTATAGTTCAATGATAGTCTTTATGTGGGAGCTTAAGAGCCTGATGTATCTGTATATGCATGGAGCTTAAGTTCCCACCCTCTCTCAAATTTAATAATCGTTCTTTGAGCAAAAGCTCCTAAACGGTCTGCGTGAAACCGCAGGGAGCTGCACTGAGGACATGATCCTCCGGGGCATGCCGGGAAACCGGCATACCTACCATAGATAGTAAAAAAGAGCATGAGAAATGGCACTGCACACATTTGTCGTGCGGTGCCTGTTTTATATCAGGAGTGAGCATGAACAGGAATACCGGATGTGCGCTTCTTGCCGGCGGGGCAGGAAGCAGAATGGGTAATATCAATAAGGCAGAACTGAAATATCAGGGGATGACATTTGCTGAGAAGGCGGCATCGGAACTGACTGCGACAGGGATGCCATGCTATCTGTCTGTAGCCAATTATGAGCAGACTGTACCTGAGGGATGGAAGCTTGTGAGGGACAGAGTCAGAGGCGATGACGGAAGCTATATCGGCCCGATGGGCGGTATCTTCTCGTGCCTTACAGAAGCAGCAAAAGACGGACTGGACGGTTTGTTCTTCACTCCTTGCGATGCTCCGGAATTCACCGGAAAAACTATAGCTGCGCTGGAAACTTATATAGAAGACCATGATGCAGTTCTATGGAGAACCGGAGATGGGAATATCCAGACTGCTTTCGGTTATTATTCTGTGAGATGCATTCCTCAGTTCCGGAATGATATCCGGGAAGGTAAATATAAGCTGATCAAGTCGCTTGAGTGTCTTGATACAGCAATCATTTCTACTGCGGATGCAGGGGTCGATGACAAATCGTTCAGAAACATCAATCATATGTATGAGTACAGAGTTCTCAATGGTACTGTTGCCACAGGCAAACGACTGACAGCGATCGATGAGGCGGTATCGGCTCTGGTCAGCCAGGATGTGCAGCTGAGTACAGAACATGTTCCGCTGCTGCAGGCTGATGGCAGGGTCCTGGCAGAGGATATCAGAGCAGCAAGACCTATGCCTCCGTTCAGGAGAAGCTGTTTTGACGGATATGTTATGAAGTACGAGGATATTCAGGACGCATCTCATGAGAATCCTGTGACCCTGCGCGTACTCGAAACTGTCACAGCGGGCGAGATACCTTCCGGTGATCTTCCTGAGGGAACAGCGATGAGGATCATGACCGGAGCGCTATGCCCGGATAACGGAACATGTGTGGTAAAATATGAAGAAACTGAATTCACCGATGACAGTGTAACTGTATTCAAACCGATGAGGAAGGAACAGAATGTCATCCCTGTCGGAGAAGAATATGATGAAGGAGAACTCCTTATCCAGGCGGACACCAGACTGGATCCGGCGATGGTAGGAGTGATCGCGACACAGGGTACGAGCAAAGTGAAGGTTTACCGGAGACCGACTGCTGCTATCATCAGTACTGGGTCAGAATTGCAGGAAATCGGATCCGAATTAAGGAAAGGAAATATATACGGATCGAGCTGCTATACATTAGCGGGCTATCTTGAGCAGGATGGACTGGAAGTCAGATCCACAGAGATAGTATCTGATGATCCGGTGATCCTGAAGGATAAGATCACTGCACTTCTGGATCAGATTGATATATTATTTACTACAGGAGGCGCTTCCAACGGAGACAAAGACCATGCCAGTCTGGTCATGGAGGAATTGGGCTTCAGGATGCTGTTCCGCAAGGTCGACATGAAACCAGGGGCATGCATGCTTGCCGGTGTCAAGGACGGAAAGATCCTCGTCTGTCTGTCGGGAAGTCCCGGCGCGGCGCTCACATCCTATCTCAGAGTGGCACAGCCTCTGGTGCGCAAAATGTCAGGACGCAGAAACATCTATCCGAAGACGCTGGAGCTGCGGCTTGAGAACGAAGTCGCAAAACCGACCCCGCATACCAGGGTGCTCAAAGGGAATATCGTGGTTGGAGAGGACGGACTGGCGTATTTCCGCGAGAACCCGAGGCAGCTCAACGGGATGATCTATGGTTTTGCGAATATGGGAGTGATAGCCGATATTCCGGTCAACGATGGACCGACGCCTGCAGGAACAATAGTCACATGCAGAATGCTGGAAAGATAGAGAGACATTTATGGATAAACCTTTGATACTGGCGGTTTGTGGGACGAAGAACTCAGGCAAGACTACGCTGATAACCAGACTGGTACCGGAGCTGACGAATGCCGGATACAAGGTCGCGGTCATCAAGCATGACGGTCATGATTTTTCGTGCGATGTTCCCGGAACGGATTCCTACAGATTTTCGCAGACCGGCGCGTATGGAGTCGCGGTTTTTTCCGATCACAGAATGATGGTCCATAAGACGGGCACAGGTGAGGATGAGAAGGATCTGATCAGGCTGTTTCCGGAGGCAGACATTATTCTGCTGGAAGGATTCAAGGACCATCCATATATGAAAATTGAGATCGTCCGTAAGGGCATAAGCGACAGGCCGGTTTCCAATCCCGAGAACCGTATCATGATAGTGACCGATCATCCGGCAGAGATGTTTGATGAAAGGGTGCTGGGACTGGATGATATCCGGGGGATCGCAGAGAGCATTCTCAGTTATCTGCAATAATAAGATTTTGAAGACCTATAGTTTCATAATAATAAACAGTTCCGGGAAGTTATCCCCGGAACTGTTTTTCTATGGTCAGATCACTGCTTCAGATTGATAAATACCAGGCCGATAAGACATATTACTATGCCGACTACCTTGTTCCATGTAAGTGCTTCATGGTACAGCCAGACACCGAGTATGAGCAGGAATATCGCCAGCACTGAGCTCTGTACGATGAAACCTGTACTGATTTCCCAACCGGCCTTGTACGCGAAGATCCAGCCGACCTCCAGACCGACGATCACAACACCGAGAACAAATGGCGCCCAGTTGATCTTGCTGTATTCTCCGAACAGACCATTACTGCCGGAGTTCCCTCCAAGAACGAAGAAGAATACCAGAGACGCCGCTGCCGCTACGATATAGGTCACCGTAAGCGAGGCGAACGCATTGATCTCCGATGGCACCTCTTTGGTGCACACCTGATACATTATATTTGACAAGATCACAAGACCGATAGGCCATAAATAAGCGAACATAACAATACCCTCCATTCGTCATTGGATTATATTGTGCCCAGTGGATGAAGTCAAGATTAGAAAGGGAGACGGGAGACCGGGAGACAGGGGGAGACAGGGGACGGTTCTCCTGGCTAGTTCTTCCTGAAGATCTGAAGATAGTATGTAATATTATGAGAATCATACCGGCAGTCGCAGTCAAATACGGATGTGCCGGTTTTTTCTGTTTCTGATTTGATTCGCGCTTCAAGACTCCCGTACTCCATGATGCTTTCTATCACATAGTCAGTGAGATCATGGCGGCGGTCTTCGCTCAGAACGAGCTCAGCGCCATTTTCCGCAAGGAACGTACAAAGTGCCGAAGGGCAGATGAGGTTGTTTTCGAGGATCGTCGTGGTACCGGTATGAGAAAGACTCGCGTCAGTGGAATTCCCGGAACTCCTGACTGAGAGCCCGCTCAAAATCAGTATGCCGCCTGTCTTCAGCACTCGAAGCGACTCCAGGAGAGCTGCGCATGGATCCTCAAGAAGTGTCAGAACGCATTCAGACAGTACCGCATCAAAGGAGTCATCAGGATATGGGAGATCATAAGCAGAGCCGCATCGGAGGTCCATTTCAGGCAGCATCTCGGAGGCATGTCTGATAACATCAGCTGAAATGTCGATTCCGTGAGGAACGATGCCAAATTCTTCCTTTAGCACTCTAAGACTGGATGCGGTGCCGCATCCGATATCGAGGATCTCGTCACCCGGAGACAGACCCGCAGCGCGCGCGGCATATAAAGTCAGCGCAGTTCCACCGGGATGCAGGGACAGGAGATCGAGGCTATTCATACTTCTCTTCTTCGACGACGCATTCATTCTTGATACAGCCGACAAGATGTTGGAGGCAGTCCACTACACGAGGACGGATATCTCCGCCTATAAGTACCTGCATGATCGTGTCCCCGAGTTCCAGCTCGCCACTGTTGAGCCATACACGGATGTAATATATGCCCGGCAGAGCGAGAGCCTCAGATATTGCGTCTTCGACTTTGGCCTCGTCGTATGCAAAATGCATGCCGCTGACCGGCCTCGTTCCTTCTTCACCGGACCGCACCTTGGACTTGGCAGTCTTCCTGACTACACCGGTATGCGTGAGATACATTCCGATATTCTCCGCAGACGGATCGGATTTTGCTGCAGCGATCCATTCATCCTGAGAAGGACAGATCTTACTTCTGACAAGATTCACACTCATGATTTTCAGCCTCATTAATTGTTTGTACACGTTTAGTATCGTGCATTCGTGTACCGTTTGTTATTTCCTCACCCAGTCCGCATGGTCGCCGCGTGCTGAAACCGCCCGGTATCCTATCCGTGCGATACGGGCTTCGAGACAGGTGTGGCATTCAGCCGCTTCCTCGCCCGTGCAGATCTTGCCGTCATAGAGCAGGTATTTCTGCCTGACATCTTTCGGTGAAAGACTCGGCATGATGACATTCGCGCCGTGCCGGATGCCTTCCTCTCTGCCGAGTGGGTGGATCGTGCCAAGCGCTGTAGTTGCCGGAAGCAGTACGCGCGGGAACATCAGCCTCAGCATCGCAAGGCAGTACAGCGTTTCTTCATAACTGCCGTCAGGCATATTCGCGAACGGTGTGTCTGCGTGATGGATGAATGGCCCGATGCCGATCATGTGCGGCTCGAGCTCCTTCAGATATTCAAAATCTTCTGCCAGATAGTCATATGTCTGGTACGGTGAACCTACCATGAATCCCGCACCGATCTGGAACCCGATCTCTTTGAGGTCACACAGGCATCTCTTGCGGTTCTCGATCGTGAGTTCAGCCGGGTGGAGTTTGGCGTAATGTTCAGGGGAAGAGGTCTCGTGCCTCAGCAGATATCTGTCAGCACCTGCTGCGTAGTATGCCTCATAGGTCTCGCGCGGGCGCTCTCCTACAGAAAGCGTGACGGCACAGTCAGGGTGTCTCCGCTTGATCTCCCTGATCAGTTCGCAGAAAGCATCATCCTTATAAGTCATATCCTCGCCACCCTGAAGCACGAAAGTCCTGAGACCGAGTCCGTAACCAATATCGCAGCACTCCAGGATCTCATCATAGGTCAGGCGGTATCTGTCAGCCTTGGCGTTGGAGCGCCTGATGCCGCAGTACAGACAGTCATTCCTGCAATAATTGGTGAATTCGATCAGTCCGCGCAGGAAAATATCGTGTCCGTAGTTTGCTACAGCGGTTTCCTGCGCCAGCGATCTCATGTATTCACTGTCCTCAGGATTACGGCAAGTAAACATGCGCACGAATTCATCATGCGTCAGAATGCGCTCTTCTTTCAGCTTATCTATCAAAGGTCTGAGTTCTGCCATCGCGTCCAGCCTCCTATATACTCCTATATATCTAAAACTATGATCTTCTGTTTATAAAATGATGCCGCCGCCGAGCACATAGTCGCCGTCATATACGACTACAGACTGCCCGCGTGTGATCGCGCGCTGCGGCTCGTCGAAAATGATCCTGACAGTATCCTCAGCAAGAGGAACGATCTGCGCCGGCGCTTCATGATGCCTGTATCTGATGCGTGCCAGCGCCTTGATGTCACCCTGCGGAGCAGCAGTCGATACCCAATTGAATGCACCTGCTGTAAGCTCGCGGGTGAAAAGTTCTTCGTTATCACCCAGAATGACCCTGTTGCGTTCCGTGTCGATATCCAGGACATAAGCCGGCTTCTTCAGCGCAAGCCCGAGGCCTTTGCGCTGGCCGATCGTATAGTTGATGATGCCCTTGTGCGTACCCATCACTTTGCCATCTGTGCTGACAAAATCACCCTGCGGGTATTCATGTCCGGTATATCCGCATATGAACGAGGCGTAATCGCCGCCCGGAACAAAACAGATATCCTGACTCTCGCGCTTTCTCGCAGTCACCAGCTCCTGCGCCAGAGCGATCTCTCTGACTTCCGCTTTGGTCATACTTCCGAGCGGGAAGAGGGTGCGGGACAGCTGCTCCTGCGTCAGGTCATACAGGAAATAGCTCTGGTCTTTGGACGCGTCCTGTCCCTTGCGGAGCATATACCTGCCGCCGGCAGATTTTTCAATGACTGCATAATGACCTGTCGCAATGTATAACTCTGAATCCCCGTCCTCCAGAAGATCGCGGGCTGCCAGTTCATAGAGACGGTCAAACTTCAGATACTTGTTGCAGGCAACACAAGGATTCGGCGTAGAACCGTGTTCATACGCCCTGACAAAACGATCGATGACCTCATCTCTGAAATCAGGCCGCATGTCATATACGACATATCCTATGCCGAGCTTGTTCGCCACTGCACAGGCATCCTCAATGCTGCTCAGACTGCAGCATGTCTTGCTGTCGATACCGATCGTCTCATTATCAAAAAGTCTCATAGTGGCGCCTGTCGTCTCATAGCCGGCCTCGCGTACCAGGTACGCTGCCACACTCGAATCGACACCGCCGCTCATTCCAACAAGTGCCTGCTTCATATAGAAAGGGTCCCTTCATTTACACAGAAATAATATCCATTTATTATACCATTATGAGTGAATAATAATCAGGTACCGTCAGGGGAATATAGGATATAATTTAGATATAATACGTTGCCGAATATACCAGCTGCTGCAGGGAAGGAGCATATCATGGAAACGAAGTATTACACCGTCATCAGTATTGACGGCGACTATGCATGGCTGAAGAGGACGGATACAGACAGGGACGAAGAGCCTGTATTCATTGCCCGTGCGCTGCTTCCGGAAGGGACCGGTGAAGGAACTAAGTTGAAAAGTGAGTTTCTTCAGTATGAAATCTGTGAGTTTAGAGAAAAATGAATTCCGGTTCAAAGTAGAAAATCAGGACGCGATCAACGAATTTATCAGCAAGAGGACGGAAGACTATTCCCACTCTTACAATGTTCAGATGCTGGCTCAGGAGATCATCACGGACCTGCTGGATCAGGGATTGATCACATACGGAGGATACGATTTCAAGAAGCAGATGAAAGAGAACCACAGCATCTGATCACAGCGACGCTTATGCTGTGAAATAATGAAACAGGACTCCTTAAACGCGCATCTTGTATTGACACAAATACAAGATGCGTATTATTATGAAATCAGAAAGTAGAGAGCGTTACTATCTATTTTCCTGAGATAGATTTTGCAGAAAAGGAGGGAAGACAATGGCACTCACAGCAGAAGAAAAGCGGAAATATGCACAAATTGCCAAGGAACTCCGCATGACTATCATCGATGTGATGCTCTGGTCCGGCGGCGCTCATGTAGGAGGCTCACTGAGCATTGTTGAGATCCTGACAATGCTGTATTTCAAACATCTGAACATTGATCCGAAGGATCCGGATAACGAAGACAGAGATCGTTTTATATTGTCCAAAGGCCATGCTGCAGCGGGCTATATCCCTGCGCTGGCGAAGAGAGGCTATTTCCCTGAAGAGGAACTCAAATCGTTCAACCACTTCAGAAGCCCGTTTGCGATGCATCCGGACAGCAAGAAGATCATAGGCTGCGATGCCTCCGCGGGAAGTCTCGGCCACGGATTATCGATGGCAGTCGGCCTCGGACTGGCTGCGAAACAACTGAAGAAGGACTGGAAGACGGTCTGCCTGATGGGCGACGGAGAATGCTGCGAAGGAAGTATCTGGGAAGCAGCTATGTCCGCCGCTCATTTTAAACTTGGCAATGTTATCGGCATCGTTGACCGCAATAAGTTCATGATCGACGGAACGACCGAACAGGTAATGGCATTGGAGCCATTTGCTGACAAGTGGAGATCATTCGGCTGGAAGGTCCTCGATATCGACGGCAACGATCTGGACGCTGTCGATGAAGCACTGACCGAAGCATGGAAGGCAACCGATGTGCCGACACTGATCCTTGCGAATACCATCAAGGGAAAAGGTGTCAGCTTCATGGAGAATAAGGTAATGTATCACTACGCATCCGCAGATTCCGCGATTTGTGAGCAGGCGAAGGAAGAGATCATGAAGGGAGGCGAGTAGAATGGCAGTTATTACCGGAACAAACTGGACCGCCTATGACGGCGCGACCATGACGGCAAGAGAGATCTATGGACGCACCCTTGCACATCTGGCGGAGACTAACGACAAGATCGTAGGAATGACCGCTGACCTGGAGAAGACGACAGCGATCAAGTTTTTCGCTGATAAATATCCGGAGCGTTTCTATAACGTAGGAATCGCGGAACAGAACATGATGGGTATCGCTGCGGGACTTGCCAAAGCAGGACTGATCCCGTTCGTCTCGACTATGGCGATCTTCGCGACAATGCGTGCAGGCGAACAGGTCAGGACGGACATCGCCTATCAGAATCTGCCAGTCAAGATCATTGCGACTCATGCCGGTATTTCCTTCGGCCACGCAGGTACCACACATCACTGCACAGAGGACTTCGCGATCATGCGCGCTATTCCGAATATGACAGTGATCTGTCCGGCAGACGGTATCGAAACAAGCAGAGCAGTACAGGCTTGTATCGATATCCCGGGACCGGTATATGTCCGTATCGGCAGGGGCTTCGAGCCTCCGTGCTACGAAAGCCCGGACTATGAGTATGAGATCGGCAAAGCTATCACTATGAGAGAGGGCACAGACTTCACGATCATCTGCTGCGGCATCGCTGTTCTTCAGGCTATGAACGCGGCAAAGACACTTGCGGAAAATGACGGCCTCAGCGTCAGAGTCATCAATATGCATACGATCAAGCCGATCGACCGAGAAGCGATCGTGAAGGCGGTCATGGATACGAGAAGGATCCTTACGATCGAGGAGCACAACATATACGGAGGACTCGGAGACGCAGTAGGTTCTGTAATAGCGGAATCCGGCAAGGGATGTATATTCAGAAAGCATGGTATGCAGGATATCTTCTCTGAGATCGGGTACGCGGAAGACCTGTATGCTTATTATGGCTTCGATGCGAACGGAATCGTGGATAAAGTCCGCGAGATGATGGGCCTCGAGTTTGAAGAGGATGAGAGCTGGGAAGATGAATAGGGAGGTGATCACATGGCTGCAACCTCACAGGAAATAATGGCTGCAAAACTATTCTTCAATGCGGCTTTTCCGACAATGCAGGTCCTGCTGGATGATGATTACAATCTGAAGAAGAAATTCCACAACTTCTCAGGGGTGATCCAGTTCGGAGCCAGAAATGACGGCGAACTGCTGTGTTGTCACATGATTTTTGATAATGGCAAACTGACTGTTGTGCAAGGTCCGGCAGAGAAACCGGATCTGACACTGACATTCTCTTCTGTCGGCAATATGGTCAAATTGTTCAAAGGCGGACTTGCAATGCCACGGATCAAAGGTGATGTCAGGATGCTGCCTAAGATCCTGCAGCTCCTGCTCGGACTGATGATCATGACCAAACCTAACGACAAGCTGAAGGATGAGGGGGAGAAGGCTCTTAAGGTAAAGTGCTCCCTGTACATGATCACGAGAGCGCTCAGTCAGTACAACAAACTCGGAGATCCGGATATGCGTGAATTCTGCGAAAGACAGCCTGACCGCATATACCAGTTCACGGTGGACCACAACGATATCCCGGCTTATATTGCATGCTATCTGAGGATCAAAGCCGGAAAGTCAAAATCCGGGCATGGTGTATACAAACGCCGCACACCTTTCGTGCTCTTCCACTTCTATTCGCTCGAAGGCGCGCTGAAGGTGCTCGGCAAGGAAGTTGAATTCGTAGAAGCTGCGGAGAAGCACTATGTAGAAACCGTCGGAAGTCCGGAATACGCATTGTACCTGAATGACTATATGGCTGTTCTGCAGGATATGCTGACATGACACGGAGGGGGAAATGAAAACAGTATTTTTTGATAAAGACATACCGCGGATCCTTGCGACCAAAGCCGCGGCGAGCCGCGCGAAAAAGCTGCTGTCCACCGGGATCAATGCGGTAAAGTATGAGACCGGGCTGCCTGAACCGTCCCTGCCTGCAGATGACTGGGTGAGGGTTCGCAATATTGCATGCGGACTCTGCGGTACGGATATCAGCTTCTACAGAGCGACGACCGGAATGACATCTGCACTTGAACCGATCCCGGGGACCAGGAGAACATTCCTCGGACATGAGAATGTCGGAGTTGTCACTGAAGTAGGAAGCGGTGTGAAAGACTTCAAGGTCGGCGACCGCGTTACGATCCGCGCGTATATGGCCGGCTGCGACAGCAAAGGCATCCGCAGACGCTGCTATTACTGCGAGAGCGGCGATTACAACTTCTGCACCAATTTCGGGGCACCGGCTCCTTACGGAGAACTGATGACCGGCGCAGGCTGGAGCGACACCTTCATCTATCCTGAGAAGGGACTGGCACATATATATGACGAGATCACCGATGAACAGGCGGTCATGGTCGAACCTACTGCTGTTTCTGTTCACTCGGTTCTGTGCGCGCCGCCGGAGAAAGGCGAGAAAGTCCTCGTCATGGGCTGCGGCACGATCGGTCTCGGAGTCGTACAGGCGCTCAAAGTGATCCAGCCGGATTGCGAGGTCTGGGTTCTCGAACGCGTCCAGTCCAAACAGGAATTTGCGCTCAAGCTCGGCGCGGACCATGTGCTCAAGGGAGACGTGTTTGAAGCAGCTGCCGAGGCAACAGGCGGAAGCGAAGTATATAGAGGCATGTTCAAGGGCAACGATTACTTCTTCGGCGGATTTGACCGGATATTCGACTGCATCGGCGGAGACTGGTCGAATACTACCGGCGTGAGACTGCTCAAAGCCAGAGGAACGTTGGTCAAGATCGGTCACCATATGCGCCCGATCACATATGATGAGACCCCTGTATGGTGGCAGGAGCTGCGCATGATCGGTGTCGATGCACACGGAATGGAAGAATGGGAAGGAAGGAGACTATACACATTCGACCTTGTCCAGGAGTGGATCCGGGACGGCAAATACAGCGTCGAAGGATTCGTAACACATCACTTCAAGCTGGATGATTACAAGGAAGCTCTAGAGCTGGCATGTAAAAATCCGCCTGATGTTATCAAAATTGTGATAGACTGTAATTAGACATATTTAACGGGGAGCGGTCCTGGGGCAACGGACCGCTCTCCCCTTACTCTTAGGAGGACAGCGAATGACTGAAGGAAACCGGGTATCAACAGAGGGACTGCTGAAAATTGGGGAACTGGCAAAGCAGACGGATACCAGCGTTACGACGCTGAAGTATTATATCAGGGAAGGGTTGATCAGACCTGTAGTGAAGACCGGCAGGAACATGTCCTGGTATGACCCGTCATGTATCGATACTGTTAATATGATCCGGATGCTGCAGAGGGAAAGATATTACCCGCTCAGCGTGATCCGGGATCTGCTCGAGATCGAAACTCTGCGCCGTCCGCCGGAAATGGCTTTGCTCGACGCGATCCATAAAGTTGACGACAAGGCGGAACCGAAAGTTTTCACGAGGGAAGATGCCCTCCGGCTATCCGGACTTGATAAGGATCAGGTCGACGCGCTCCTGCGGGCCGGGATCATCTCAATGTCGAAGAAGAAGCGCCGGGAAGTTTTCACGGAGGAAGATCTGACGGTCATGAAGCTGGTCAGAAGAAGACTGGACGCTGGGATCCCGCTCGAGCAGAGCGTGGCTGCCCTGCGGATCTATGACCGCGCTCTGCGAAATGCGGCGCATGAGGATATCGATTCATTTGTCGACCTGATCATGCAGCCGGATCTCTCTGCGCCGGACGGTGCGCACATGATCCGCGTGTCGGATCAGACACTGGACGAATTTGTTGCTCTCAGGCGCAAAGAATACAACCGTAATTACGGAAAGTTATATGTTGAGAAGCTGTACCGGTTCCTGACGCAGTGCGACGGTGTTCCGGCGCAGCTGGGGAAAGTCTTCAGCAGATACGGATTGAAGGAAGCAGCGACGATATGCGCGGATGCAGCAGCAGGCGTTTTTCCCGAAGATGAGACGACTGCGGTCCACTTGCGCATGTTCCTGGGAAGTGAAAGCGGACAGAAAACGGATCTGATCACCAGGATCACTGCCTGCCAGAAGAGCAGGGAGTTCTTCAGTGAAGATCGTTCAGGTGATGAGGCGCATAGCCCGGAGATCAGGGTGCTGACCGGATCGCTCCGCTGCCTCTGGCTCACTATGGCACCGGAAGCTCTGCATTGCGAGGACATAGCAGAAGAAGCTGCAGACGTGCTGCGGTCGGCGCTGCAGGAAATAAACTATGAGAGAAGCGAACAGATATACAGGGATATCATGTCTGTTATTTAGATAATGGATTATTATTTCAGTTTACTTGAAACACAATCGAATATTCTGGAGAAGTGCCCGGAGTGGTCTGAACTGATGAATGTCATCGAATTCAGGAATACTCCAGAGGCGGATCCGACCGGATACGGCGACAAGATCGTTTATTACAACGGCCGCAGGATGAGACAGTTCCCGCAGGACGTTCAGGCGTATCTGATCGCGCAGCAGCTGATACACATACAGCTAGCGCACAGGCAGCGAAGAGGGAAGCGGGACCGCAGGATCTGGGATCTTGCCTGCGCGGCTGTCGTCAATGAGCTCCTGATCGCCGATGGATTCGAAGCTCCGGTAAATGTTTTCCGGTACAAGGATGCCGCAGATAAGAGTGCGGAGGAAATGTACGATATACTATATGAGAAGGCCGAGAAGGACGAACTGGAACCTGAGGAAGAACCGTCTGAAGAACCGGAAGAGGTGAAGGATGTGTATCCTCAGCAGGATAACAAGGACAAACAGGCCGGGGATCTGCAGGGTGCGCAGGAGCGTGAGATCGAAGATCCTGGTCTGGCACATGCTGTAGCAGGTCTTTCGGATCTCCTGGAGCCGAGCATGCAGCTGGATTACGACTGGTTCCCGGCGGACAGGATCCGGGACGGTATACTCATCGAGCAGTTCAAACCATATCCTGTACCGCATGCGGAGATCCTGCTGGATACGAGCGCGTCGATCGATGCGGACCTCCTGCGGGCTTTCGTCAGAGGTGTCAAAGGCCTGCTGAGAGAAGATGCGGTCGTCAAGGTCGGATGCTTCGATACCGAGTTCTACGGATTCCAGGAGATCCATTCTGAGAAAGACATTGCGTCACTTGAGATCAAGGGAGCCGGTGGAACGAATTTCGAGACTGCCGTAAGGGCATTCACCGGAGACGCTGAGACCAAAATCATTTTCACCGACGGATATGCGGACATGCCTGAGACCAGGTGTGACGCGATCTGGCTCGTGTACAGTGACTCGCCAGTGAATCCACCGGGCGGAAGAGTGATATACGTTAAGAAACCTGAGGAGATTAATAAGTATGAAGTCGATTTTCTTATCACATAAGCAACTGTTCGATAACCCGCTGCAGCTCTTCCGCACCGTCGGCACGACGGTACAGGCGAGCGATCTCGTGCTGGCTACGATACCTGATGACGGATTCGCGCTCAGCGACGGCAGCGTGAACTATTATCTTTCCGGCGAAGACTGCGCTGATAGATTTGGCCGCGATCACAGATACAGTATCTGTGCGGTCAGACCGGCGATCCTCCTGGAACCGGGCGATGAGAAGCTCCTCAGCCACGCGCGCGAGGTAGGTGACGTTGTAACAGTGGAACTGGGAACATACCCTTATGCGATACTTGAGAAATCGATGCGGGATATGGCAGACAAGCAATATCGGGAGGGTACTCTGAAGAAGACCGGAACGGGTTACACGATCGCCGGAGAGAGACGAGAAGTCTACAGGCTCGGCGCCAAACAGATCGTCAGGATCCCTGTCAGTGAGGAGACGGTCGCGGGTTACGTGCAGCTGTCTGACGGCAGTGTCGTCAATGCTGCCGAAGAGATCTTCCTCGAGGTGAGGCCGATCCGCTGGTACTACGACGAGATCAACAAGTTGCTGATCTGCGGCAGAGCTCTGTTTGCGGGACTGACCCGTGAAGGGGCGAATGAATATCTCAGGGAGAAGTTCATCGCCGAGCTTCTTGCGGAAGACGACGAAGAGATCGCTGCCGGAACATTCGGGACCTCGTATCATATCGAGGAACATGATGAGATGGATATGATCCGCGCGTTCATCAAGGCAGACATCCCGGTGTTTATCCACGGCCTCACCGGTGATGGAAAGAGTGACCGTGTCAAGGAGATCGACCCGCAGGTGCTCGATATAGAGCTCGTCAATGAGACACCTGAGTCGATCAATGGACGAGCTGTCTATAACGAAACGACGGATCAGATCATAGATATCAAACCGGTCTGGCTGGTCAAACTCGAGCGCCTGTGCGAAGACGGTGAGCTGCACATCCTGTTCTTCGATGAGCTGACGAATGCTACCAAGCAGACGCAGGCAGTGATCTTCAAGATCGTGCTGGAGCGCTTTGTCAACAACCGCTGGCCGCTGCCGCCGAACGCGCGCATCGTCGCGGCGGGCAACGACCGCGCGGAATCCAGCGTCGCGCACGATCTGGCGGAGCCGCTGTTCGGAAGATTTGCTCACATATATATAAGAACAACTGTCGAGAACTGGATGCCGTGGGCTGTCAGGAAGAGGATCAATCCGTACGTCATGGAGTTCCTGGCGAACAATGACCTCTATCTCAGAACAGCTTTCACGGGTACGGAGGGATATGCCGACCCGCGCAGATGGGAGATGGCATCGAGAATACTTGACAGTTCGAATAATGATTTTGCGCTGATAGAGCCGATCGTAGGACGGGAGACTGCCGAGGCGTTCATAAGATTCTTCCGCGCGCAGGAAGAGATGACCGACCTCGTCAAGTATACCGATGAAGAGCTTGCACGGCTGTCGGTTTCCAGAAAATACCAGATCGCGCAGCAGTGCCTGTACGCCGCTGCGGCCAAGCCGAAGGAGGCCGAAGAACTCGTACAGAAGCTCGGACCGGAGTTCGCGGCGTGGTTCAGATATGTTCTGGAAAGAAAGAGGGAAAGACTGTAAGTAAGAAGAATGACGCGATAGATGAGAAGACATCAACGAGCATTAGTAGTAATCATATGCGTATTGCTGTGCCTGGCGGCATTCTTTGCATGGAAAGCATCTGTACGTGATAAGTCTGCAGAAGTCTCCGCCCACATGCTGGATTTCAACCGGGATCTGGAGCGGGCTGCGGTCGATGACGATCACCGCACGACGTATGAAGTGTTCGTCTATTCTTTCTGCGATTCGAACGGAGACGGCACCGGCGATCTGAACGGTATACGGACCAAACTGGACTACATTGAGGACCTCGGTTTCGACGCGCTGTGGCTGACACCGGTGCATCCATCCGCGACTTATCATAAGTATGACGTGGATGACTATTACGCGATCGATCCGGAATTCGGCACGATGGAGGACTATGAGGCGCTCGTGAAAGAGTGCCATGCGAGAGGCATCCGCGTGTACATGGACCTGGTGTTCAATCACACTTCAGAGGATCACAGCTGGTTCAAAGCTGCATCTGACTATCTGCACGAACTCCCGTCAGGATGGGATCCGGATCCGTCATACTGCAAGTATTATGACTATTACAATTTCTCCAGAGAACCCGCGGATGGTTATTCCTACCTGGACGGCACCGAATGGTACTATGAGTCGAGATTCTGGTCGGAAATGCCTGATCTGAACCTGAACAGCGATGCCGTGCGTGGCGAGATCCGCGACATTATGGCATATTGGCTGGCTGCAGGCGTCGACGGATTCCGGCTGGACGCGGTAACGTCATACTTTGAGGGCGATACTGGAGCGAACACCGAGTTCCTGCGGTTCCTCACAGAGACTGCGCACAGCATCGATCCGGACTGCTATCTCGTCGGGGAGGCATGGACCGACCGTGATACGATCGCTGCTCTCTACACAAGCGGGATCGATTCGCTCTTCGACTTCCCGTTTGCGGGACAAGGGGGATGCATCGAGCAGATCATGAATGGTGCCCGCCCGGCTGCAGACTATGTCGAGGAAATGCTGCAGGCTGAAAGCGCGTACAGATACGCGAACCCTGACTATACAGACGCTCCGTTCTACACGAATCACGATATGGAGAGGAGCGCCGGCTATTACCCGGATGATAATGGTGCCAAGGCCAAAATGGCATACGCAATGAACCTCTTCATGACCGGCAATGCGTTTGTCTATTATGGAGAAGAGATCGGCATGAGCGGTGCCGGCAAAGACGAAAACAAGCGGGCTCCGATGTACTGGAGCGCTGATCCGCAGGATCCGGACATGTGCGTTGGGCCGCCTTATATGGACGAAGTGTACATGAAATACCCGCCGGCAGCGGATCAGATGAATGACGAAATGTCGCTGCACCGGTGGTTTGCTGAAGTCATACGTGTCCGGAACGCTTTCCCTGCGATCGCGCGCGGCGTGACGGAGCAGGCGGATTCGATCAGTGACGATCAGGTCGCAGCGTTTTACCGGAGAAGTGATGAGCACGACGACCTGCTGATCGTGATGAATCTTCGCGGACAGACGGCAGAGAAGCATCTCCCGTCCGCAGGAAGAGGATCCAGGCTGGCTGCCGTTTTGAATACTAATGATGAGAATATTATCTGCACAGGCAGTACAGTAACACTGCCTGCGTACAGCATAGCAGTTTTCACGATGGAATAGGACCGGACAGGGGGGATATCAATGGACCTGGTGATTCATGATCTGAGACCGGAACAGTGGGAGAAGATAAGCAGCCGTTACGCTGACTGCAATGTCGTTACGGATAACGGCAGCATGAGGCCGTGCATAGGCTGTTTTGGATGCTGGAACCGGGATCCGGGCCGGTGTGTCGTCAAGGATGGATACGACAACATGGGGTACCTGATCCACCATGCGGGAGAGGTGACGGTGATCAGCCGGTACACTTACGGAGGATTCTCCGGATCTGTCAAAAACGTGTTCGACCGGTGCCTGCCGTATGTGCTCCCGCAGTTCGAGATCGTCGGCGGCGAGACACACCACAAGAAACGCTACGATGAAGACAAACCGTTCACCTTCATATTCTATGGCCATGCTCTGACCGAAGAAGAGAAGGGGAGCGCCCGCCGTTATGCCCGTGCAGTGTGCACGAACATCAGGGGCTGGGTGAAAGATGTCAGATTCGAAGAATGTCCGGAGGAGTCAGCGCTCACTGAACAGCATGCGCAGGATGCCGCCGGGCGGATAGAAGATCCGGATCTGGCCGGAAAGGTTGTTCTCTTGAATGGAAGTATGCGTTCTGAGAACGGCAATTCCGCCAAACTTGCACGCATGCTGAAGTCGCAGCTGCGCGCAGACTCGGTGATCGTCGATCTCAGGAAATACCTGAATGATATGACCGGACTGATCCGTGCGCTCGAAGACGCGGCTGCGATCGTCCTGTGTGTCCCGCTGTATGTTGACGGACTGCCGTCACAGGTGATCAGACTTATGGAAAGATGTGAGCGCGAGTATAAGGGCGGCCCGAAGAGGATCTATCTTCTCACCAACATGGGTCTCTATGAGAGCGGTCAGCTCGTCAATCTTTTCTCCGCAGTCAGGCAGTGGTGCGGCAAAATGGGATTTATGTACTGCGGAGGCCTCGGTGTCAGCGCAGGAGAACTGCTCGGAGCGCTTATGGAAGTGCTGCCGTTCAGATCCGGCCCGACCCGGGATACAGCCATAGGAATGGAACGCCTTGCGGAGGCAGTCAACGGTAAAACAGGCCTTGGAGATGTATTCGCTGAACCATACAGGTTCCCGCGGTCACTGTACGTATTCATAGCAAATACCAACTGGAACAGGACCGCGAAGAAGAACGGGATCAGTCCGAAGGACCTGTACCGGAGACTGTGAAGTGTAGGTTCGTTAATTGGATAATTAAACCACAGGGTTATAGATAGTGGGTTGCTAATGTGATATTCTACATGTGTCCGAAGCGGAGAGACAGTTACTTCGGTATTAAGTTTGTCTCATAAACAAATGATGTTGGTTCAAATCCAATCCTGCATGACTGCATGCAGATCAAAAAAGACTGTTTCGTTATTCTCGGGCACAGGATAAATAGAGAGAATTATTTCCGTTTCTGACATCAGGAGCGGTTCAGAGCAAAGCTGAGTTTACCGTACAGCTGCGATCTGGCCGCCTGTGTTAGGGCGGATTTTGTTTTTACAGGAGGTATAACACAATGAGCAAGATCACTAAATTCGTAAAGAATACGAGAACGGTCGAAAGAACCGGTGCAGAAGTGAACTACATGGGAGGCATCTCTTATAAGATCAACCCGATCGATACTCTCAAGATGGTCACTGCATCCAGCATTTTCGGTGAGCCTCAGTACTACCGTGACGGAGCTTTCGCTCCGGCAACCATTCCGGATGGTACATTCAGACTTCATTCTCTGTTCAAAGAGTACGCTGTGATCGGAGATCACTTCGAAGGAAAGAAGACTTCTCAGGTCATGGAGCAGGTCATCGACGATGCGCTTGACTACGACTACGAAGCAACTCTTGAGTGGGCAGTCACACTCCGTAAAGAGTACTTCATGAGACTCAACCCACAGGTCATCATGGTCAGAGCCGCAATGCATCCGGGCAGAGCAGAATTCACTGAGAAATACCCTGGACGCTTTGCCGAGATCAACGGTCAGGTCATGCAGCGTGCCGATGAGCCGGCTGCACAGCTGATGTACTACCTGTACTGGAAGGGTTCCAAGCAGGGTATCCCAAGCATCCTCAAGAGAAGCTGGGCTTCCAGACTTGAGGGCCTCAATGCATATCAGGTCCACAAGTACAAGAATACCGGCATCGGAATGATCGACGTCGTCCGTATCGCTCACGCTCACAGCGAGGTACTCGATGAGCTGATGAAGACCGGAGATGTCAAGGTCGATGAAGAGGATAACACATGGGAGGCAATGCGTTCTGCAGGTGCTGACTGGAAGAAGATCTACGGAGCCGGTGTCCTCAGACACATGGCGCTCCTGAGAAACCTGCGCGGTATCTTCACTGAGATCGAAGACAGCGGATTCTGCAGAAAAGTCCTGGACAACCTCAAGAAGGGTGTCCGCAGCGGCAAGCAGTTCCCATTCCGTTACTACTCTGCGATGTCTGCAGTCAACGGTTCCGGATGCAGCCACCAGCCGCAGATCCTTGACGCGCTCGAGGACTGCATGGATATCGCATGCGAGAACATGCCGCAGCTCAAGGGCAAAACTATGTGCCTGTCTGACAACAGCGGCAGCGCATGGGGAGCTTTTACCAGTGAGTACGGTTCTGTGACTGTTGCGAAGATCGACAACCTGTCCAGCGTCATCACTGCGCGCAACTCTGACGAAGGTTATGTCGGAAAGTTTGGTGACAAACTGATCGTCTACCCTGTCGGTAAGAGAAACGGCGTTCTCAGTGTAGCGAAAGGTATTTCCGATACAGGTTCCAGAGATGTCGGAGGAGCGACAGAGAACGGTATCTGGATCTTCTTCAGAGACGCGATCGACAAGAAGGAGCACTGGGACAATATCTTCATCTACTCTGACATGCAGGCCGGACACGGAGGACTCTACGGAACCGGAGAAGGTATCGCAGAATACAGAGCGCACGGATACGCCTGCGGTACAAGCAACAACTACGTCGATGTTGCGAAACTTATCGCGGAATACCGTAACAAGGTCAACCCTAAGGTCAACGTTTTCTGCATCCAGACAGCGGGTTACTCTAACGTTTCTGTCCCTGAGTACGGATACAGAACAAATATCATGTACGGATGGACCGGCAAAGAGGCTGTCTTCGCAGATGCGATGATCAAGTTCTGGGACGAGAAAGACGCTCAGAAATAGTTAATGGTATGTCATGTTAAGATCAGGACTGGCTCCGGCATTATGAAACACATGATCCGGAGCTCGTCCTGAGATCTGCTGCCGGAAGGGACTGTGCGATGAAGAGAGAACTGTTTTGTCTTATATTGATGCTGAGCCTGGTGATAAGCCCGGGCTTTTCGTCATGCGCCAGAACAGGCCCGACCGGAAATACCGATCCGGTGGCAGACATTCCGGAAGAGGAGACTGTAGTGGAGACTGCCGCAAAGGACGCCGCTGTTGCAGCTCTCAGCAGCCGTATGGCTGAAGAGAGATCATCCGTATGGGTATACCGTGACTATGGCCTGACAGAGAACAACTTCACACAGAAGGCCAAAATGTGGGGAATGGATCAGTCCCTCGTCAAGGACATGGATGAAAACTGCCGGATCGATCCTTATGAGGGTACGTCCTGTATCAGATGCGAGCAGATAACGATCTCAGGAGACTGGAGCGGATGGCTGTTCCTCAACGGATATCTCCCTGAAGGCGAGTCTGTACCACATCTCAACGATGGATCTGCCGATGGGCAGGGACTCGATCTCACCGGAGCGAGAGAGCTCAGGTTTGCTGCCAGGGGTGAGAACGGAGGAGAGACCGTCGAGTTCTTCACAGCGGGTTTTGGCTACGACGGAGTGACAGGCGAGCGGACGGTAAAATATCCGGACAGCACGCGCAAATGTTCTCTGGGATCGGTCGCTCTCAGCAGGGAGTGGCAGGAGTACAGCATCCCACTGGATGACGCAGATCTGAGCTACATAGTCTGCGGTTTTGGCTATGTGATGAATAATAAAGGCGGAAGCGGGGACTATATATTCTACCTCGATGATATAAGGTTTACGGGAGACATCATTTCAGCCGCGAATGCTCCTGTAATGCTCCGCTCATACGATACAGACAACATATATATCAGGAATGCGGCGTTCTCATATGACAACGCCCTCGCGCTTATGGCATTTCTCTCAGAGGGCAGGAAGTCCGAGGCAAAGCAGCTGGCGGACGCGTTTGTCTATGCGGTCAATAACGACCGTTCAGGCAGGAAACGTGTGCGCAATGCTTACGCTTCCGGAGACATTGCGGCTGAGCCTGGATGGGACAGCGGCGCTAAGCTCCCCGGCTGGTATGATAACGAGCAGGGAGAATGGTATGAGGACAGATATCAGGTCGGAAGCAATACCGGCAACACCTCTTATGTTGCCCTGGCGCTGCTGCAGTACCGCAACAGGTACGGCGGAGAGCAGTATCTCGAGACCGCCAGAGCCATCATGGACTGGGTACTCGAGAACTGTATGGATGGACGGGATGGTTTTACCGGGGGATTCGACGGATGGGAAGAAGGCGTTCCGCCGACAGTCTATCCGTTCACATACAAATCGATAGAACACAACATCGATGCTTATGCGGCATTCAGCCAGCTCTATGGCGATACCGGAGAAGCGAAGTATTATGACGCGGCTCAGAGCGCGAAGAACTTTGTAGAGTCGATGTATGACAAGTCAGACAGGCTGTTCATGACAGGCACCACAGATGACGGCGTCACTCCTAACAGAGATGTTGTCGCGCTGGATGCGCAAGTGTGGTGTGCCATGGCTATGGGAGACACATTCGACAAATACGCAGACGCGCTCAAGACCGTTGAGAAGATGAAAACAGAAGAAGGCGGATATTCGTTCTGCCTGGAGAACAGAAACGGAGGATGGTGGGCAGAGGGAACTGCCTATACCGCACTGATGTACAGATTGCGCGGTGATGAGGCAAAGTATAGTGAAGCGATGTCAGCGCTGGAGTCCATTCAGCTGGACAGCGGACTCTTCCCTGCGGCTACTGTAGACAACCTCTCCACAGGCATGGATCTCTTCGATGGCTCCCCATGGGAGTACTCGAAGGATCCTCACATCGCTCCGGCAGCGTGGTTCATCATGGCGTCAAATGGTTTCAATCCTTACACATTCGCAGATGCAGATTGAGTAAACAGTCAGAGGGAGATCGATGGGAATAAGACTTTTCGAAGAATGTGATCTGGACAGGATCGAGAACGGGTACGTATCGGTCGGTGATCTGACAGGTCTCGATCCTGACCGGGATCGATTGCTGATAGAGTATCTGGTCCGGCATCTGCCAGACCGGTTCCGGAGCAAAGCCATGCGGAGATACGGCATGAAAGAGCTGCCTGAGGAGATGATCAATCCGGATGATCCGGATGACGAGGTCTACCGCACATACTTTATCCTGCAGGAGCAGGTGCAGCGGGAGAATGACCGTGAAGTTCTCAGAGCAGCTGCTTTCAGTGACTGGATCAGCAGCGCCTCGATCCGGAAATTCGCGTTCAGCCGGCTGACTGGTTACATGTGGCCTGCGCCTGCTAATGATGCATACAGTTACAGAACGTACGACTGTGGACTCAAGAGCGATATGCTCAGAGAAGATATCGTTGATCTCTGTATGGAGATGGTGATCACGAATGGACCATTTGCCAGCGAAGCGGAAGAATGGCTGGATGACTTAAAGTCTGTCAGTGATGAAATGCTGGATGAATGGGCTTCCGTAAACACCGAGCGAGAGCCTTACCGCAGCGCACGTGAAGCGATGGGCAGCCTGCTGCAGCCTGCTGACGGAAACAAAGTGCTGGATGGGGCAGAACTTGCACAGAAGATCAGAAGTCTGGCGGATGCGTATATCCTGCTCCTCTATGAGGAACAGAACGGCAGGCTTCCGAGGCGTGAGAGGTTCAGAGTCGCGGATCAGTTTATACGGGAAGCATACAAAGCTTACACACATATGGCCAGATATATGATAAATGATGTTGCAGAGGCAGCCAAAGCCGGCCTGATAACAGGCCAGCAGTGGAACGAAAGTATCAGTGATGAGAAGATCAGAGATATAGTCTGGTCAGAGGCAGAGGACAGCCCGCTGCACGGCTGGTTCCTCGAGCTGGCGAAGCAGCATGGGATCAGATAACACCATGCAGAAGGAGTGTGGATATGAGAGGATTCAGAGAAATGACTGAAGTGATACCGGGTCTGCTGGTCGGTGCCGCAAGCGATGCAGAAGCGATGGTCCTCAAAGGAGCGGACGTTCTCGTCCCACTTGCGTTCCTGGACGGCAGCATATGGAAAACACCGTTCCGCGGGGAGATCATCTATTGCCCGATCACAGACATGGATGTACTGCCTGACGATGTCCTGCGCGATCTTGTCGATAAGATCTGCGCAAGAATGGATGAGGGGAAGAAAGTCGGCCTGTTCTGCGGAGCAGGACATGGCCGGACCGGTTATGTCGCAGCCTGCGTACTGGCAAGGCGCGGCATCAAGGACCCGATCGGCTATCTCCGCAGGAATTACTCAAACAAAGCGGTCGAGACAGATAAACAGGCAAATGAAGTGTTCGCGTATGCGAGAAGTCTCCGGGCTGAGCAGATCAGGAAGGAAGGCCTCGGCGAGCACTTCTTCGAGTTCTATTCCTATATGGGCATCGAACCATACATATATCTGAGCTTCAGCGAGTGGGATGATGATGTCGCACCGGAAGTCGTCAGGGTCCTCAATGAACAGGGATTCAGAGTCGCTTATGACCGGATGATCCTGGAAGGCGAGCTGTGGAGTCACACCAGAGCTGATGCGATCGAATGCTGTACTCTGTTCGTCACGATCAGCACTCCTTGCGCACGTGATTCCCATATAAGGGATGCGGATCATAGTTTTGCGGAACTTCTTGAAAAGCCGATCATCTATATCGAAACGGATGTGGAGCGCTGGAAGGATTACACGGATCCTGACAACGAAATCATCGTTGGAAGGCCGTCGGATCCTGACTTTGCGGATAAGTGTCTCAAAGTCCTGACAGCCAGGGGTCTGGTCCCGCAGAGCAAAGAGCAGATCGCCGGATCCGCAGGCAAGGTCCTGCGGAAGTTCAGAAAGCCTGAGCGCCGCTGGGACCTCGGAGTGGTCTATCACGAGCATTACGGAGACGGAGACCGCATGTTCAAGAATGACAGAAGCTGCAATCTGCGCACGCGCGAGACAGTTGACTCGTTCAAAAACGAGCTCGAACGGCCGTCGGATGAAGAACTCTACAGGGCCATCGGATGGAAGTGTGTGAGGTTTGACCTGTTCCCGAGAAGCAAGGGATATGACTATTACGAAACAGATGAAGATAAAGCGTTCAGACGCAGGCTGTGCACTTTGGGCGGCAAGCCGGTACCGGAGATCAAAGCACAGTATGACAAAGAACAGAAGGAAATCAATGATTACTGGCGCGACTATCCGTATATGGATGAGTTCGAATATGTAGATTCCAGGTTCGACGAATAGAAGGAGCGCAAAATGGCGGGTCAGGAAGCGAGAGATTACGGATACTTCAATGTGAAGACGCGGATCGGTGTATCTGAGAGAGGCCGGTCCAAGGTCTTTATTGTCATGCATGAAGATGACAGAGCTGCATATGAGGAGATCATCACAGATGATGTGCTCAGGGCAGCCGACTGTGCGGTCTTCACACTCAAACCGGGAGCAGAGGAGGAGATCAGCAGCAGTTTTGCAAGGTACAGCCAGCACAGGCAGGACATCCGCGAGATGCGCGTGATGGTCGCGGTAGTAACCAGGCATTTTCTTGAGGACGATAATCTCGCGAGAAGACATCAGGTGCCGGACGCGATCCGGCAGAATGTTGCTGTCCTGCCGATCATAGTGGAGCAGGGCCTGGTCGACAAGTTCAACAGCGACCCTGTGTTCCAAGGCATGCAGTTTCTGGACCGCACGTCGACGGACCCTACTGAGATCGGCTATGATACCAAACTCAGGAAATACCTGGATTCGCTGATCCTCACGCAGACCGACGTGGAAGATATCCGCAGGCACCATACCGGGCACGCATTCCTGAGCTACCGCAAGAAAGACAGGGAATTTGCCAGGAAGCTGATGTCACTGATCCACGATATCAAGCAGGATCTGGCGATCTGGTACGATGAATTCCTGACACCGGGTAAGCATTTTGACGACGAGATAGAAGAGACGATCAGGAAAAGCGACCTCTTCACTATGGCGATGACGCCGAATATGCTCGAGAAGCCTAACTATGTTGAGGAACACGAGTACAAAACGGCCGTCCAGAGCGAGCGTGACATCCTTCCGGTCACCATGAAGGATATGGGAGACGCTGATGTCGAAGCGGTCTACCCGGGACTGGGAGACTGTATCAGCTGCAGTGACACCGGCGCTGTCGCGGAGAGGATCGAAGAATCAGCAGAGGGTTTTGCCGGCTACACCGGCAGTGTGGATACTGCCGAGCATAAGTATTACATAGCGCTTGGCTACCTCAATGGTATCGATGCTGAAATCGATGGTTCACGAGCGGAGAAACTGCTGCAGGAAGCCGCGGAACTTCATCAAAGCGAGTATTCCAAGGAAGCTTACCGCAGACTGGTCTTCATGTATGTGAACGGAGCCGGAGCGGAGAGGAACAGACAGGCAGCGAAAGATACCCAGAGAGAGCTCTACCTGTTCTGTTATGAGGAATTCGAGCGCACGGCCGATTACAGTGACCTCGCAGACATGATCAATGAGCAGATGATCCTGGGCGGTCTCTATTATGATGACAATGAAAGTGATACCGCCAGAGTGATATACGAAAGCGCTGCAGAACTCATCAGCATGGCGGTGCTTGAGACCGGTGCCGGAAAGGACCGGGATTTCTGCATGCTGATCAATGAGCTCGGAAGTCTTGCTTTTACACGTCTGGCGGTACTCGGTACTTACAGCCTGGATTGGGACAAGTCAAGGGAGTTCGTCGAGGCCGGCATAGCCGTAGATAAACAGCTTGCTGAGACGATCAACGGAGGAGAGGATACCGATAAGTACCGTAAGCTCTGCGATGAGGGCAGCTTCAATGAAAGTGAGGCGCTCGCGGCGCAGCTGAGCGGTGATTTCCGCAAGGGCATCGGCCTGTTCCTTCGCAATGTTGAGATAGAAAGAGAGATCCTTGCGATGGATCTGCCGGAATATGATCCCGATGAGATCCGAAGGATCTCTCTCGGTAAGATCGTCGGATGGTACAGCCGTGCGGCCAACCATGCGATCATGGCCGGATGGTATGACGAGGCGCAGGAGTACTGCCGGAAGTCGATCGAGGCGTTCAATGAGCTTGGCGGTGAGCTGAAACTTCTCGGATCACCGGACCAGCAGAGTGACATGTTCTGGACATATTTCCATCTGAGTGAGGCGGGCAGGCTCGCGGGAGATTTTGACCTGATGAGTGACGCAGCAGAAGAAGGGGTCAAAGTCCTTGAGAAGATCATCGAGCAGAGCTCGGCGGAGAAATGGCAGCCGTATCTGGCAAATCTGAGGGACCGCATCCGCCCGAAGGATCTGACCGAGGAGCAGAAGAAAGCGCGCGAATTCTGGAAGTCCATTCCATACACAGAGGATGGGGCTCCGGACTTCAGCCAATATAACCCATTCGGGGATGCGCTGGAACCATTCAGCAAAGAGGACAATTATGAGACGCTGAAAAAAGAACTCAACTACGTCGAATACATGGTGCGGGGATTCGCCGATATAGTGCGCAATGATTTCAGGAGGATCAGGCAGGAGTACTATGACGGCAAATATTATCTGGGACCGGATACCGACGGGAGCAGGAAAGCATATATAGAGGATAAGCTCAGGCAGTTAGCGGAAGCTCTCGGCGAGAACGATACCGTCGATAACGAAGACATGCCGTTTGGTGATGATGCACCGTTTGACGAGGACCTGCCTTATGGTGACGAGGAGTATATTGATGTAGAAGTAGAGAGTTACGAGGCATTGCTTGAGGAGATCGCCCATGCGAGGATGGAAGCGGAAGCCGGTTACAGCTGGGAGGCGATCGAAGACCTCAGGTGGATCAAGGAGAAACTGGACGCAGACATGTATGACGTGGATCCGGAAATTGCGGAGAATCAGGAAGAGGCAATTGAGAGTTTGATCAGTGAAATCAGGGAGAGCATGTAAAATGGCGGAAGCAGACAAGAAAGATGCAATCAGGGATATAATAAGGGACTTCATCAAAGCGCTGATCGATGATTATAAGTATGGGTATAAGAGTGCTGATGAAGTGTGCTCCGCGTGGGATGAATACCGCAGCACGCATAAACTGTTCTATATGAGGGACGAGGATCTCCGGAGAGTGTGTGAGAACATACTGCCCGAGACCTGCGCGGCTTATCGCGCAGCAGGATCAGAGGCTCAGGATCCGGACAGGATGCTGAACTTCTGGAAAGGCCTGAAGGACTGCGACTTCCTGCTGTATTTCGGGCGCACTTTCACCGAAGAGCGTGAGGAATATCTGTCTTGTGGACGCGAGAGGCGAGATCCAGTCGAATATACAGACAGATTTCTCAGAGTAGAGCCGGAAGTGGAGCGTCTTGTCAGATTGGAGACCGGGGAAGGAGGATGGACGGGGTTCTGTCACACGTACTGGGCCGTCAAGAAGAGGATCCTCAGGGAACAGTTCGGGATCGATTGGCAAAGTACCGATGACCGGTTTCCGGGTCTGCTCATCGATTGATCCGAACAGGAACACATATGAAACAGAAGAACATGGAACAACCACAGTTCTTCTTTTTTTTATGATAGAATTATCAATATGAAAGAGTTTATTTCGGAGACAGAGTGTTCGCGGCGCGGGGAATCGTGGCCGCACGGGATCGAGGATCATAGAGATGGATTGGAAAGAAGTCAAAATATTCGTCAGTTCGACGTTCAATGATATGCATGCGGAGCGGGACTACCTCGTGACGGAAGTGTTCCCGGAGCTCAGCGAGTGGTGTGAAGCCCGCAGGATACGTCTCACAGACATCGACCTCAGGTGGGGTGTCACCAGAGAGGATTCAGAGTCTGGCAATACTGTGAGAGCTTGTCTCAACTGTATCGATGAGTGCAGGCCGTTCTTCCTGTGCTTCCTTGGCCAGAGGAGAGGCTGGGTGCCGGATCTCAACGCCGATGTCGGTGTGGATACGCTCCGGCAGTACCGTGACCTGAGGAGAAAACTCGGCATCTACTCGATCACAGAGATGGAGATCGAGCACGCGACCCTTGCACCAATGACAAGGCTGCTGGCGGATGGCCCGCATACTCCGGAGAAGAGCAAAGCGATGTTCTTCTTCCGCAATGATCCGTTCAGCGGAAATGTGCTGACTGACGATCAGAAGAAGATCTACACAAATGCCGCTGCAGAGGATGAAGCAGCTGAGGACCGCAAACTCGCAGGTTCCAAGGAATGGATCCGTAAGGAGTGGGAGCCGTATCAGTATGACTGCAGGTGGGATCCGGAGCAGACGGTAACGGAACTCGAACCGCTCGGGGAAGTGAGCAAGGGCGGACTCACTGATTTTACAGTGGGCGGCAAACCTCTTAGAGATATCATCCTGAGCGGGCTGATGGAGATGATCGAACAGGAGTATCCGGAGAACGTTCCGGTCAAACTCGCTGACCGGTTCGATGAGGACGCTCTGGAGCAGCAGCTCTATACACACACCGCGTCGTTTGATTTCATCGGACGGGGAAAGGAGCTGGGGGAGATCATCAGACATACTGAGAACGATTCTCTCGGATGGGCAGGCGGAGAAGGCGAAGCGCTGTTCATCACCGCACCGGAAGGCATCGGCAAGACTGCGCTGCTTGCCAGAGCGTGCCAGATACTGCAGGCCAGAGGCCACAAAGTACTGATGCGTTCCTGCGGGCTGACTGATCTGAGCATGACAATGGGAGATCTGTTCCTGAGCCTGGGCAATGAAGCAGGGGTCTTCAGGGCAACGGGCAGAGACCCGCAGCTCTCGACTAAGATGGATTCCGTATTCCTCAAGTCTCTTATGGACAAGGGATACGACACTCTGATACTCGACGGACTGGATCATGCGGCAGGCAGAGAGCGGATCAGTGATCTGAGCAGGATACCTCCGGGGTTCCATCTCATCATAAGCTCGGACGATCCGGAAGAATGGCGGAACTTCAAATGCTGTTACAGGACGATGGTGCTTAACGGGATGATCACCGCGCAGGAGAGATCGGCGCTGATCGACCAGTATCTGCTGCGCACGCTCAAGAAACTCGACAGAGAGCAGAAGAACATCATCATTTCAGCACCCGGCTCGGTATATCCGATGTATATCAGGCTGGTGCTCAACGAACTGAAGACTTACGGATCCTTCGCGGATCTGCCGGACAAGATCGCGAAGTTCGGGGATACACCGAAGGCAGCTTTTGCCGAGATGATCAGAACGCTGATCGATGAGTACGGCACCACGATGACAGGCAACGTGATCGGAATGCTGGTCTATGCAAGAGACGGACTCAGTGAGGAAGAGCTCATGACAGGGCTGAGAGATCTGAGAGCATATACATTCCTCGAACAGAAGGAGTATCAGTTGAGACTCAGGATGTTCCTCCGCAGGATCAGACCGTATCTTGTCAGAGTCAACGGCAGATATGATATCCAGAACAAGACATTCCTGGAGGCTGCTGTCGAGCAGTTTGGAGAACTGGAGTCTGAGTGCAGGCATGCGCTCGTGCATATATATGAGGGCAATCTGCAGTCCGCTCCGGATCAGGTGCCAAATGAGTGGAACGATGTCCACGGATCGCATGAGCTGCTGTTCCAGCTCGAGATGCTCGGTGAATGGGACGGGATCCGCTATGCGCTGACGAATCCGGGACTGTTCCGGAATATCAGCCCGGATGAATACCGCGGCGGCTACAGGAACGGCGTGTTCTTCAAGAAGAAGACAGAGGCATTCAGCGGCAGGGGCAGTCTTGCGGCGGATACACCTGTGGGATTCTCTCTGGACACTGCGACGCCGCAGGGAAGAGAGAACTACCGCGTACTTGCGGAGATATTCCTTGAGAAAGCCTCAGATAATATAGGTGTGATCGGACGTCTCTATCCGCATCCATACGCGCCGAAATGCGCCGCACTGAGGGCCAGTGAAGATCAGTCCGAATTCTACAGGTTCCGCGACCTGTTCTACGAAGCAGTGCAGTTCGCGAGAGCAGCGTTCCGGTATGAGAGGACCTCGCTCGGATCAGACGTGGAGGAACTGTCAGAGAAAGAGATCGCATGGACGAAATTCGATAATAAAACCAACGCGATACACTCGTTCCTCGACTACCTCTCGCACTTTGGCGGTGACCAGACAGGACTGTCCTATCAGATTGAAGACATGGCCGACGAAGCGCTGCGCGAGTACAACGAGGCAGTGAAGCTCCTCAAATCATTCAGAGAGAAGCTCGCACAGTAGCAGATCCGCATAATCACTGCATAATAGTATATGAAAAACGAACAACCAAAAGGCGCCTCACTGAGGCGCCTTTGTTGTGTATCGGATAATGACCGGATCCTACGAGATCCCGAGATCGAGACCCTGAGTGCTCTGATATGCGTACCAGTTGCTGTTCTCTGCGAGCTCGTTCTCCGCGAGTCTGATGAGAAACGGTTCGCTCTCTCCGTTCTGCATGATCTGACGCTCGGCCTCTTCATAGAGGAGGATCATGTTGCGGTGTCCGTCGATAACATCAGGCAAAGCCTGTTTGCCATAGTAATTCCCGGTGAAAATCGTGATCGCCGACAGTGTTCCCAGAACGACTTTGACATAGAATCTGAATAAGTTCAGCGTGTCCGCATCCAGCAGAGCTTTGCCGCTGAACAGCCCGCCCCAGATGATCTCGAAGACGAGCGTAGCGATATATGTTGCGATCGTTAGGATAAGAGCGATCCTGACGATACGGTTGTTGTGATCCATTTTGGCGGAAGTGCGCTCAAGTGCCCGGATGTGATAATCCTTCTGGCCGGTGACCCACGGGTCAAGGATGCTCACCCGTGTGCCGGCCTGACCGCCTATCATCGCGACACTGACCGCATATTTGACCCAAGGGATCGTGGCCTGGATGCTCCACGGCATGATCTCTGCGACCTCGCAAGATATCCCGGCAGACCTGAGGTATGTCTGAACGCGTGTCGATTCTGCCAGCATGCGGTATTCCAGATAGTGATCGAAAGTCTGACTCTGCCTGGAAACAGCGTTGACGAGGAACAGCGCGCAGATCATGAAGCCGCAGACGACGATCATCCATGCGAGTTCCATCTCGTCATACAGCAGGAACGCCATGGTAAGGACGGATGCAAATACCGAAAGCATTACCAGCAGATTCCTGTACTTGCCGGCGTTTGCGACACTCAGTTTGTCAGACGTGTTATATATGCTCAGCAGCCTGTTCATGACAGGATCAGGAACGCTTTCGGTATCCGGTGCAGGAGAAGTCTTTGCGTCTATGCAGCAGTCGCGGTCGAAAGTGTTCGTATATTCGAGGATTTTCTCCGTTGCGGATCGGTCTCCGTGAAAAATCATCTCGCCGGCGGTCAGAGCAGCGTCAGGCGAACTTCGACGAGGCGTGACTATCTGAAGGACCGGCGTGCGCGCAGTCTGCAGCTGCGAACCGGTCGTCACTCGGCGCAATCCCTCGGATGCCACTCGGACGATCGAAGCACAGCCGCATCCGTCAGCAGACCCTTCTTTGCCATCCCACAGAGCAAGCAGGATATGACTATGCGATACGATGTACAGACCCGCCTGTCTGTACAGGTAGTCGCGTGCCCGCGGATCGGAAGGGCCGTGGTTTGGCGAAAATCCCTCCATATCCAATGAAACGAAACAATCCTGCGATGCGGACAGGATCCTGTCAAACCGGACTGCATCTTCACCATCGAAGTCTTTGCGGTATTCCTCAACAGGCATAGGAAGCACGCTGATGACACCGATGCCGGACTCCAGAGCGACTTCAGCGCACAGCTGGTCCGCACCTGCGGCGACCGAGGACATCACAAACAACGGAGCATCAGGATAGTTCTCACGGATGCGTCTGTAAACATCGCTGACCGATGACCGGAGAGCTTCCAGATCTTCCTGCCGCGGATCTCTGTGGCCCGTAATGCCTATTACGATTGGAATCATGCCGTTCTGTACATTCATAGGATGTTCCCTGCGCGTTCTGCCTAAGTATGTCAATGATTTATCTGATTATACAATAAATTCCTCTGTCTGTCTGATGTATGTTATACTTTCTGCATCACGAAGATGACCGCAGATGCCGATGCACTTTACAGATACAGGAGACAGATATGGCATATACAGCATTCAGAACGATGAGAGAAGTCAATAAGAGCAGGTTCAGCAAGGAAGTCGGACCGTTCGAACCGGCGAAATACTGCAGTAAGAAGAATCCTAACGATCTCAAGTCAGCCGCGATCAGGTTCCTGCACGACACGTGTGAAGGACTGCGTTTCAGGGAAGAGGCGGATGCTGAGTTCTACGGCGCTGACTGTACCGGCAGGAGTACTGCGCCGGGACAGATCCCATACAATCTCCAGATGGACATCGACCGCCTGTCACTCGAAAGAGAACTCGGGAATTTCATCGATTCGGGTACCGCCGAAGACGCGTATACCGTTTATTACTGCTTCCTCGAGATGTTCATAGGCAAATACGGAGCGTCGCACAGCATGATCGAGCTCCTGTCGGAGTTTGAGTCCAACGCGAGTTCGCTGCTGATGAAACACCGCGATCACTACTCGCACTCCGTATATGTTTTCGCCCTTGGACTCGCGATCTATGAGACCAACGAGAAGTACCGCAATATATTCCGCAAGTTCTACAAGGATCAGATCGGATTCAGGAAAGATGAGCCGGAGGAGAGCAAAGCTGCGCGTACCGCCTGCTTCTTCCTCGAATACTGGGGGCTCGCTTCGCTGTTCCACGATATCGGCTATCCGTTCGAGATCCCGTTCGAACAGGTCATGTCATATTTTGAGATCGACAAGAAGAAGAGGGGACCGGGAACGATCTATCTGGCATTTCATGATGTCGGAGCGCTGACCGCGCTCAGCCATGACGCGCAGGCACGGTTCAAGACTCTATACGAGAAAGAATTCACGACTACCGATGAGCTGCTGGCGTTCGACATCACGTCGAAGCTCGGGGAGTTCTATGGCTTTAACGAGAAATACATGCTCGACAAGCTCAGGAGCAAACCGGGAGAGCCTCACAATAACGGATACTTCATGGATCATGCTTATTTCAGCTCTGCAAGGCTGTGCAAGGAGCTGTTCGATACCATCGGGAAGAACCGCGGTGTAGCCGGCATCACCAAGGCGCACGTCGATGTGCTGTCTGCGATCATGCTACACAACAGCCTGTTCAAATTCGCGATCGCATTCTACAAGGAAGGCAAGGATCGGAAACCTGAACTCAGAGCAAGGCTGCATCCGCTGGCGTACATGCTGATGATCTGTGACGAACTGCAGTGCTGGGACAGAACGGCATATGGACGCAATTCCAGGACGGAGCTGCATCCGATGGCAGCAGACTTCGACTTCAGCGGAGGCAAGATCGACGCTGTGTACTATTATGATGCTGAAGAATCTGCTAAGATCGCTGATTTCAGGAACAAATACGATGCGTGGACTGAGACGAAGAGGAAGAAAGGCAAGGAAGCTGCCGGAGAGGCTCCGAGGCTCAAGGCTTACAGCGATATGAATGAGAAGGAGAAGATCTTCCTCACTGAGATCAGGCATATCGTGGATACATCGATCATGCCGCTTACTGCTGTACCGGATGTCAGGCCGGCCAACAGGAAGAGCAAGCATATCTATCTGTCGGACAGCAATTTCCTGCACTTGTATGATTTCGCCGTATCGCTCAACGGACGGTACAGCCATCAGGGCGAAGAGGAGAAGATCAAAACAGAGCAGCTGGAGAGCGAGTTCAACGAGATGTCGCTCGAGTACAAATTGAGCAATATCCGTCAGGCGAGGAATTTCGCCATGTACCTCAATGTCATCGACTGCTTCTATACAGACAAGCCGGTCGACTTCGATATGCTGACATCGTTCAAGCAGGAGGAACTCGATGTCATCGCTCCTATGGAACATGAGAGATGGGTCAGAGAACACATTGCGATGGGATGGAGCTGCGGAGCAGAATACGAGGATAAGGAAACAGACATCTCGGATCCGGGAAAATACGGGCTGGCTGAGAGCCTGACCCCGGAAGAGATACACGACGCGCTCAGAGAGCAGATGAGAAGGCACAAGCTCACCATGGACGGCAATCCGACCGAGGCAGAGATCAGGAAGCATTTTGACGGTCTGTCAGAGGAAGATCAGGGCAAAGACTGGAAACCGATGGAGAGCATGCTCAAGCTCATCAAGAAGTACGACGGACTGCGGATCTACAGGATCGAATAGAAGCGTTAGCTGACCTTGTTGACCATGATGACTCCGACGAGGATCATAATGATCCCGATCACATATACGAAGGAGAACGGTTCTCCCAGCAGCAGCACTCCTGCGAGCACCGAAACGACCGGAATGATGTTCGAAAATGATGTGACCCGGCTGGCATCAAGATAAGTCATCGAGAAGTTCATGCTGAAGAACGCTACGACTGAGCAGATCACGGAGAGGAAGATGACCGGCAGAATAACATATCTGTCGGTGACTGCATCAAGGAATGCTCCGGCGAAACCTGCTCCGGCATCAATGACTGCGTGACTGGTGAAAACGATGAAACCCAGCAGCATCATGATGAAGGTGCGCTCGAACGGGGTGAAGGTCCCGGAGATCTTCCTGCTGATGATCGTATAGAAACCTGCGGAAAGGATCGCGATCAGGAGACACACGATCCCCAGTGGCCTGACGATGCCCTCGCTGGTCTGGTTGATCGAGATGATGATGACACCTGCAACTGAACAGAGGATCCACGCGAATCTTCTCGCGGTCAGGTGCTCTTTGAGGATAACTACCGACAGCAGGGCGGTCGCGATAGGGATGAGTGAGATCATCAGACCGGAGAACGACGCTGTGGTGTATTTGATACCGTTCGTTTCGGCGATAAAATAGATGACCGGCTCGCACAGACCCATCAGGATGAAGAGACCGATCGGTTTGCCGCGAAGGTCGAGCTTGCCTGCGCCTATGACTGCCAGGAGCAGCATAATAAGAAAGCTCAGGATGAAGCGTACGCAAAGCAGCATGGATGGCGCGGTATGGCCAAGCGCGACTCTGCTCGCCAGAAAACTGAAACCCCATATCACATTGGCAAGCAGTGCTGCCGCGATCGCAAAGTGTTCGCTATTGAAACGTTTGCCCAAGACTGGTATCCCCCTAAGATCTGAAAACATCTGTAGGAAATAATAGAACAGCATAGGGACCGGTGCAACACAAATCCGGAGAGTATTTACGGAAATTTTGTTCATGCCAGGAGAGACGAAATGAGACAGTATATCGTTGATGCATTTACGAATGAACCTTTCGCAGGAAATCCTGCTGCAGTCTGCGTGATGGAGAGCTGGCCTTCAGAGACCTCCATGATGAAGCTTGCTATGGAGAACAATCTGTCTGAGACAGCATTCATCGTTAAAGAGCCGCAGGGATATCGCCTCCGCTGGTTCACTCCGGCAACAGAGGTGGAACTGTGCGGTCACGCGACACTGGCATCCTCCTTCGTCATTCTGAATTACTATGAGCCTGGAAGCGATACTGTTCAGTTCAATACGGTGAGCGGAGTCCTGACCATTCAGAGGAATGGCAGCCGGTATGAAATGGATTTCCCTACCTATGAGCTGACTGAGATCCCTGTGACAGACGATATGGAGAAGGCGTTCGGAGTCCGTCCGCTCAAGGCGGTGCTCGGGCTGGATCTCATCTGCGTATTCGAAGACGAAGAGCAGGTGAGAAACATGGAACCTGATCAGATTCTCCTGACAGGACTGGAAGGGCGTCTGCAGAATGCGACTGCGCGCGGTGCGGAAGCAGACTGTGTCTCCCGGAGCTTCTGCCCTAAAGTCGGCATCGTCGAGGATCCGGTCTGCGGATCAGCGCATTGCCAGATCGCTGATTACTGGTCAGCGGAACTGGGGAAGCCTGTGATCGAGGCATACCAGGCATCAAAGAGAGGCGGATACCTGCACTGCGAGATGAGAAACAGCGGCAGGATCATGATCAGCGGAGAGGCGGTTCTGGTAGCGGTATCAGAGATAGCCGCGAAACTGGAATGAAAGGGGCGTTCTTTGTATAAATTTAAATACCTATTGACTTGGTAGGTAATTAGAGCTACAATGTCGTCAAGCAATACAACTGACGGTCTGGAACCGGATAGGGGATCATCAATGAGAAGTAAGTCAATGTATGTTTTGAATAACAGCTGGATGTGTTGTTGTCTGATGCTGAGCTCCCGGGCGCGATGTATGGCCGGGGTGTTGTCATGAGACACCTCATCAGACATCGGACTTAGATCCCTGATACTTAAGTCAACAGCCCGGGAGCGAACAGAGCTTCCGGGTTTTCTATATCCCGGATAGAGTCGGGGGAAAACGCAGACACCGGATGATTTTAGCAATAGACATTTTGAAGGAGGCATTACAATGGCTAATATCTACAAAGGAACACTGGGACTTATCGGAAATACACCACTCGTAGAAGTGACTAATATAGAGAAGGAATTCGGTCTGGAAGCGACCTTGCTGGTCAAACTGGAGTATCTCAATCCGGCGGGCAGCGTCAAGGACAGGATCGCTAAGGAGATGATCGAAGATGCAGAGGCGAAGGGCCTGCTCAAGGAAGGTTCGGTCATTATCGAGCCGACCTCGGGTAATACCGGTATCGGCCTGGCATCGATCGCAGCTGCCAAGGGTTACAGAGCGATCCTGACAATGCCGGAGACGATGAGCGTTGAGAGAAGGAACATCCTCAAGGCTTACGGTGCTGAGATCGTCCTGACAGAAGGCGCCAAGGGCATGAGCGGTGCGATCGCCAAAGCTGAGGAACTGGCTAAGGAGATCCCGGGAGGATTCATCCCAGGACAGTTCGTCAACCCGGCCAATGCAGAGGCACACAGAAAGACGACAGGACCGGAGATCTGGAATGATACAGACGGCGCGGTAGATATCTTCATCGCAGGAGTCGGAACAGGCGGCACACTTACCGGTACAGGAGAATACCTCAAATCTAAGAAGCCGGAAGTCAAGATCGTTGCGCTCGAGCCGAATGATTCCCCGGTTCTCTCCGAAGGCAAGTCTGGTCCGCATAAACTGCAGGGCATCGGCGCAGGATTCGTTCCTGATGTACTGAACACCGAGATCTATGATGAGATCTACAGAGCGACGACAGACGAGGCTTTCACAGCTGCCAAACTGCTCGCTAAGAAGGAAGGAATCTCAGTCGGCATCACATCCGGAGCTGCACTGTCTGCAGGGATCGCATACGCGAAGAAGCCTGAGAACAAGGGCAAAGTGATCGTCGCGCTGCTGCCTGACAGCGGAGACCGCTACTACTCGACAGCATTGTTTATCGAAGAATAATGGAACATATTCGGTCCGGTTGTTTATGGCTCACGGATCGATTGGCAATACCCTTTCATCAAGCCGCTGAGAGATCAGCGGCTTTTGATCTGGCGGGAGCTTCCATGTTTCTGTACTGTGCAAACTGTGATAATATGACATAAAGAATAATCAGCATGAGGTGAATGATAATGATCAGACCTATCGTGAAAGATGTATTGTTCCTGAATCAGAAGGCTGAGTCTGCTGACAGATCGGACTTGCCTGTCGTGCAGGATCTCGAGGATACGCTGAGGGCCAACCGCGAGCGGTGTGTTGGGATGGCTGCCAATATGATCGGCTACAGGAAGAGGATCATCATTGTTGCCACCGGGCTTGCCGATCTGGTCATGATCAATCCGGTCATCGTTGCCAGTTCCGAGCCGTACCAGACGGAAGAAGGCTGCCTGTCGCTTCCGGGGACCAGGGCAACTACAAGATACGGTAAAATCACTGTCAGATATCAGGACAAGAAGTTCATCTGGCATACGCAGGACTTCAGTGGGTATATCGCACAGATCATCCAGCATGAGTGCGATCATCTGGAGGGGATCCTTATATGATGGAGATCATTGAACCAATAGTTGGCCTGTAGTGGTATAATATATGTGTTGGATTGGGGCTTTGATGATCAGGAGGGTATGATCATGGACATCAAACTGAATTACATTGAGAAGGGTGAGGGCAAACCTCTCATCATGATCCACGGCAACGAGGAGTCCTGCGATTACTTCAAAGGGCAGTTCGACTACTTCGCGTCGAAGGGGTTCCGCTGCATCGCTCCGGATTCGAGAGCGCACGGAGCCACTCCGAGAGGGACTATGCCTCTGACCATCCGCCAGATGACAGAAGATATCATCGGATTCATGGATGAGCTCGGCATCGACAAAGCAGACTTTATCGGGTTCTCCGACGGCGGCAACATCATGCTGATCATGGCAATGAAGTATCCGGAGAGAATCGGCAAAATGGTAGTGGACGGTGCGAACCTTGACCTCAGCGGCGTTGCTGACTGGGCAGTCGACTGGGTGATGGGCGTGTACAACGAAGCAGCTGCCAAGGCTGATACAGATCCTGCTGCCAAACTCAAAATGGAGATCTTCGGTCTTATGGTCAATGACCCTAACATCCATGCAGAGGATCTGACAAGGATCAATGTCCCTACGCTTGTCATGGCAGGAGAGGAGGATCTGATCCTCAAGGAGCATACGGAACTGATCGCTTCCAAGATCCCTGGCGCCAAACTTGCATTCTGCAAGGGAGATCACTTCTGCGCCAGAGAGAATCCGGATGAGTTCAACGCGGTCGTTGGGCCGTTCCTCGTCGACTGATTAATTGCTGACAACCTGAGAACTATGCGTTCTCAGGTTTTTTGTTCCGGCGGGGCTGGCCCCGGGCCGGATCTTGAAAAGATATCAATATTATTAGTAGTTTCTGAATAGAAGGAGGTGTTATCGCTCAATGGATCATTACGATATAGTCGTTGTCGGCGCCGGCAATGCGGGCCTCAGCGCGGCTCTGCACTGTGCGGTCGAGGGGAAGAAGGTCCTCCTGATCGAGCAGCATAACCTGCCGGGCGGCTGTGCAACCAGCTTCAGAAGAGGAAGGTTTGAATTCGAGCCTTCGCTGCATGAACTCTGCGATATCGGCAGCGCAGATGATCCTGCAGAGATCCGTCAGATGATGATGGACTACGGCGTGGAAGTCGACTGGAAAGAAGTGCCGGACTGCTTCCGCATCATTACTAAGTATTCTGACGGTTCGCCGATGGACGTCAGCATGCCATTCGGCTGCGAGAACTTCATCGACAAGATGGAGTACTACGTGCCGGGTTCGCGCGCCAAGATGGAGGAGTACTTCGAGCTCCTCAACGAGACAATGGCTGGTACAGCGTATATCAGCAACTCCAACGGCCACGCGGATTCGAACGTGCTCAAGGAGAAGTATCCTAACCTGCTGAGAACAGGCGCGTATCCTGTCAGCAAAGTCTGGAAGGCTATGGGCATGCCTCAGAAATGCTGTGACATCATGTCGACTTACTGGGGGTACCTCGGCGTCGATATGGATCGCATGGCATTCATCCATTACTGCAATATGTTCATGAAATACGTTTTGCGCGCGGCATACATCCCGGCTCACACCTCGCACGAGATCAGCAATGCGATGGTCGAGAGACTGCGCGAGCTCGGCGCGGATATCTGGTATAACTGCAGGGCAGAGGAGTTCCTCTTTGACGGCGACCAGCTGTGCGGTGTACGCACAAGCTGCGGTACGGTAACCTGCGATTATGCGCTGGCGAACATCAATCCGGATATCATTTACGCCAAAATGGTACCGAAAGAACTCATTCCGGAAAGAGAGAAGAAGCTCTCCGCTGCAAGAGGCAAGAACTACAGTGCCAGAATGTTCACTGTATATGTCGGCCTGAACAAGACTGCTGAGGAACTGGGGATCAAGGATTACTGTATCTTCATGGCAGACACTTCAGGTTCCGTACAGGAATACAAGAACATCCTCGGTGGATATGACAGGAACAATTTCAGCATTTTCCTCTGCAACAACATCGTCAACCCTGACTGCTCGCCGGCAGGGACTTCGATGGGATTCTTCACTTCGATGGGCAACCGTGAGGAGTGGAGCGACCTGTCACCGGAGGATTACGTTGCATACAAGAACAAATACGCTAAGAAGTTCATCCGCATGCTCAAGGAGCGCGCAGGCATAGACATCGAACCGTATATCGAGGAGATCTGTGTAGCAACGCCGTGGACATTCGCGAGATATCTCGGAACGCCGGAAGGATCTGTATACGGATATGAGACGGCGGAATGGGATGCTATGATGGCAAGAATGATGATGCTCAACGAAGACTATCCGATCAAGGGACTGCGGCCGATCGGCGCGGCAGGACCGAGGGGCGACGGCTACAGCTCCGCTTATGTATGCGGAAGACTTATGGCACGCCTTGCACTCAGAGATCTCAAGGAAGAAAGGAGGTAGCGTCATGGCAATCAAGGTAAAAGTCGGACTGATCGGCGCATTGGATATGCTCAAGTTCAAGAATATGGCTAAAGTACGTGAAAACGTCATCCAGGCTGCGCCGGCTAACGAGATCACAGCTGATTATGCGATCAACAACCATGCTAAGGCACTGCATCCGGATTTCCAGGAACTCGTGATCGACAAAGTCATCGAACATGAAGGCGCCGGTGCCAAAACTTTCCTGATGCGTTCCAAGGATGGCGGTCCTCTCGCGTATTTCCGTGCGGGACAGTATCTTTCCCTCAAGCTGGCGATCGGCGGCAGCTCTGTTTCCAGACCTTACTCGATCAGTTCAGCGCCGAAGGATGCGCTCAAGGGGGTCGTTTCGGTAACTGTACGCAGCAACCCGGGCGGCTTTGCCGCGGGATACATGCTGGATGAGTTCAAGGAAGGCGATGCCGTCCTGTCATCCGGACCGCAGGGCAATTTCTATTATGAGCCGCTCCGTGATCCGGAGCATATCGTAGCATTGGCAGGAGGCAGCGGAATCACACCGTTCCTCTCGATGGCACAGGCGATCGCTGACGGTACAGAGGACTTCGATCTGACGATACTCTTCGGCAGCAGGACACGCGAGAACATCCTGTTCAAGGAAGAGCTCGATGAACTGGCAGCAAAGTGCAGCAAGATCCACGTCGTCCACGTTCTGTCTGATGAGAAGGCGGATGGTTTCGAGAACGGTTTCATCACGGCAGACCTGATCAGGAAATACGCCAAGGCACCGTACAGTGTGTTCGTCTGTGGACCGGAAGCGATGTACAAATTCCTCGTCGGCGAACTGGACAAGCTCGGACTCCCGAAGAAGAACATCCGCTGCGAGATGCTCGGAGTGACGAAGAAGATCGCTGAGCATGACGGTTTCCCTGTCGAGGCAAAGGGCAAGACTTTTGCGATCAAGGTCAGACAGGGGGCAGCTGAATACGATATCAAGGCGAGTGCAGAGGAACCGATCCTTGTCGCAGTGGAGCGCGCAGGTATAACGGCCCCTTCACGCTGCAGGAGCGGCGAGTGCGGATGGTGCAGATCCAAGGTGCTGTCAGGGACATATTTCGCACCGGCAGAGAATGAGAACCGCAGATGGGCTGATGTCAGATGGGACTATATCCATCCTTGCGCGACATTCCCGACCTCGGACATGGTCATAGAAGTGCCGGCAGAGTATGTGCCGAAATAGAAAATGAAATAATTTTCACTTTGTGTGTGCGTTTGGTGAATTTTTATTATCAAAATACACACTAATTTGCACAAGTGTAAAAAAATATTCATACTTTTGAATCCTTTACCTCCCTAAAATATAGACATAGAAACTGTTTATGTTTATAGGGAGGTAATTTATATGGATATCATGAGTATCGCAAACAGCCCGGCAATGTGGATCGCTTGTGCCATTCCGGTATGTTTCGTAGTACTGCAGGCCGTGCTCTTCCTCAGAGAAGCCCGCAAGGCCGGCGCAGAAATGGGACTGACTAATGAACAGATGAAGAACGCTATGAGAAGCAGTGCCGTTACTTCGATCGGTCCTTCGATCGTAGTTCTCAGCGGAATGCTCTCACTGCTCGTAACAGTCGGAGCTCCTGTAGGCTGGATGAGACTCTCGATGATCGGTTCTGTAATGTTCGAGTCGATCGCAGCAGGCCTCGGAACTTCAGCAGTAGGTGTCACACTCGGAACTGATCCGATGACAGCTGAAGCGCTGGGCATGGCAGTATGGACTATGATCCTCTGCTCCATCGGCTGGGTTATCTTCGCTACATTTTCCGCAAACAAGATGGATAAGATCGAAGCTAAGGTTGCTAAGGGCAACACCGCAACCATGACTATGATCGCATCCTGCGCTATCATCGGTGTTTTCTCCGCAATGTGCGCAAGCCACCTGATCAAGCCTGTTTATCAGCTTGCTCTCGCTGCAGATCCGGCAGTCGTTGCAGGATCCTGGAAGAACTGCCTTGCATGCGTTCTCGGTGCTGTTATCATGTACGTGCTCAATACAGTCGCAGGCAAGAAAGGCATCGGCTGGCTCAAAGAGTGGGCACTGACAATCACAATTCTTGTCGCTATGATAATCACCGCTCTGATCTAGCAAGTGCGTGAAAGAAATAAGATCTGGAGGAAACCAAAATGGATAACAAAAACATTCTACAATGAAAAATACATGCCTAAGGTAAACAGAATAGGCAAACTCACAGGTTATCTCGGAGTCGTTCTTGCATTCGCACCTGCACTGATGCTGGCTGTAGTATATGGCATCCTGCCTAAGGGAGCTGCTCTGGCTACAGCGTTCATCGCCGGCGCCAGCTCATTCGGAGTACTCTGGTTCGTTGAGCCGATCTCCTACTTCCCTGTCGTAGGTTCTGCAGGAACATACATGGCATTCCTTTCGGGAAATATCTCGAACATGAGGATCCCTTGTGCCAGCATGGCTCAGGTAGCTGCTGACACCAAGCCTGGTACTGAGGAAGGCTCCGTTATCGCTACCATCGGAATGGCAATTTCGATCATAATCAACGTATCAGTACTGACTGTCGGCGCTATCCTCGGAGCTTCGGTGCTGTCGATGCTTCCTGACGGAGTGAGAGCTGCTCTCAACTTCCTGCTGCCGGCACTCTTCGGCGCACTGCTCGTACAGTTCGGTATGAGACTCAAGAAGCATGCCCTGATCATGGTCGTTATCGCTCTTGCTCTCTACTTCGCTATCGGAATGGGCTGGTTCGCATGGCTCCCAGGCGCTTCCAACTGGCTCGGCACACTCGGATGCGTATTCCTGAGCATTGCGATCGGACTCGCTACACTGAAGAATAACAGCAAGAAAGAACAGGCATAAAGAGGTCACAAAATGGCAAAGAAAGATGTCTTTACTGCAGTAGATGCATATAAGGATCTCTGCACGGCTGCATGCCGCGAGATATGGGCACATCCGGAGCTCAGCGGCGAAGAGGATTTCGGTTCGGAGTACTACGCTGAGATCCTGAGAAAAGAAGGATTCAGACTGGTCGTGAACGAGCATGTCCCGCATGCGTTCATTGCAGAGTGGGGAAGCGGACATCCGGTCCTGGCGATCCTCGGAGAGTATGATGCTCTTCCGGGTCTCAGCCAGAAAGCCAGCAGTGTCAGAGAAGAGGTCACTGCAGGAGGAGTCGGACACGGCTGCGGACATAACATCCTCGGCGCTGGTGCCGTAACAGGCGCGATCGCTCTCAAGAAGGTCATGGAAGCAGATGGTCTCGAAGGCACGATCAGATTCTACGGATGTCCTGAAGAGGAGACTCTCTGCGGCAAGGTCAAGATGATCCACTACAACATGTTTGACGGATGCGACTTCGCGTTCAGCTGGCATCCGATGTCAGTCAACATGACTTTCGACACATCTTACCTGGCAAATGCTTCATTCAAGTTCTATTACTCGGGCCTGTCTGCTCATGCGGGATTCGCTCCGCATGCCGGCAGAAGCGCACTTGATGCTATGGAGCTTACCAATGTAGGCGTGCAGTATCTCAGAGAGCACGTGATCGACGGTACACGTATCCACTACACTACAGACAGCTGCGGATACGCGCCAAACATCGTTCATCCGGAAGCAAAGTCCTGGTACTATGTACGTGCGCCTCACATGTCGGATGTCAAATCGACAATGGAAAGGGTGAAGAAGTGCGCACAAGGCGCTGCTGTCATGACGGAGACTCAGGTGAAGTTCGAACTTCTGAGCGGATGCACCGAGATGCTGGTCAACAACGCTTTCTCGGATCTGACTTATAAGAACCTCCTCGAACTGGAGCCGATCAGCTATACCGCTGAAGAGCGTGAGTTCGCCAGAAAGATCCAGGATACAGTCGCGATGGATACCTGCGCAAGAGACTGCAAAGCTTATAACTCAGACGGTCCGATGTTCGAAGGCGTTGCTCCTAGAGAGCAGTGGGCATCGACTCCGATGAAGGCTTCTACGGATACCGGAGATGTCAGTCAGATCATGCCGATGAATCTGTTCACCGCGGCAGCATGGCCTATCGGCGTTGCACCGCACACCTGGCAGGCGACCGCCTGCGCAGGATCATCGCTGGGTGAGAAAGCAGCACTCTGGGCTGCCAAGGCGATAGCAGCGACAGCTTACGATATCCTGACGCTGCCTGAAGAAAGAGCGAAGATCGTCGCTGAATTCGAAGCCAGAAAAGATGAAAACTACGTCCCAATGATATAGATAAAGGTTATAACAGCCAGAATAACTGCCTCTGCGTTCAATGACGCAGAGGCAGTTTTTATATACGCGGCTGAGAAGATTCGTGTTATTATTGTAACATATGGAAGAAATTCACCATTAAGGAGGTCGTTATGGGCATTGCTGTTCGGGAACTGCTTGCCAATGATTTCTTCAGGGACTTCGAAGTCATTGCCGGAAGAAAGGGAATATATAAGGAGATCCAGGGCATCACGATCCTTGATGCTCCGGATGGCTTTAAATGGACCAAGGGCAAAGAGATGATCATGTCATCGGGCTATTCGATGATGAATGATCCTGACTGTATCTCAAGGGCTTTTGCGGAAGGAACGATACAGAAGGCTTCAGCTCTTCTGATCAAGCAGGGCAGATATCTGGAGAAGATCCCGGAAGATCTCATAACACTCTGTAATGAATACGAGCTGCCTCTGATATTAGCGCCGTTCTCTGCGACATGGATGGAAGTCGCAAGTGAGACTAATGTCGCAGTCATGAACCGCACCATCAGGAAATTCCAGGTGCCGGTCGTGGGCAGCGGCCAGGTCACCAACCAGTCGTACAAAGAGCAGAGGATCCGCAAGATCCTGCAGGCTGTCGAGAGCGAGATGAAGTTCCCGGCGCTCCTGTACGATATCGCCGAAGATAAGAGCTATTACAGCTCATCGAATTTCAGGCGCATGACGGAGTATTATGGCCTGACTGACAGAGATTACTGGGATCCGTCACTTCCGCATACCCAGGCTACCTTGTGTGACTACATCAATATGTCCAGATACCGTCTGATCAATAATGAGGGAGGGGAAGGCCCGAGAGTATCCTGGGTCATAATCCCGATCAGAGTCCATGGGCTGACACAGGCATACTTTGTCGTGATGGAGGCGCGTGAACTCCTCGACTACTATGACGAGTTCTCGATCCGCATCGCATATCTCATGCTGCAGTCGCTGTACGAGCAGATCAGAGGCGCGCGTGACGCGGGATATATGGGCTTCGAGAATTTCATACATTTTGCCATGAGCTGCGAGACCGGAGAGACAGGCAAAGTCATCAATCAGGCCGGAGTGCAGGGCATCTCGATGAGTACGATGTATGATCATGCTGTTATCAAAGTGCTGAACTTCTCTGCAGGGGAGAAGAGGGCAGAGATCCTGAGAGCATTCGCGGCTGTTCGCTGTTCAAGAATGGGCAAACTCGCTATACTCGGAGACAGAGAACTCCTCCTGCTGATCGAGTCAGCGCCTGGAAATCAGCGGACAGCTTCAGAGATGAAAGAACTGGTCGCTGAATTCGTAGCATCAGTGAAAGAGGTCATTCCAGGTGCGGAAATGAAGTGCGGACTCTGCAGAGAAAGCACCACACTGAGAGACATCCGCAAATGCGTCGAGAAGTGCCGCAGAGTCATAGAGATGGGCAGCGTCATCCGTCCGGATGACGATATCTGCGACTACGAGATGCTAGGTCCGCTCGCGTGGCTGGATGTTCCGGAAGATGAACTGAACGGGATGCTCGCAAAGTTCAGACCTCTTATGAGTGACGAGAGAGGCCGCGAACTGCTGCATACGCTCAAGGTGTATCTCGTGAACAATATGAACTATTCGCTGACGGCTGATCTGCTCTTCGTTCACATCAATACGATCCGCAAGAGGATCGACAGGATCATGGAGGATGAGGCTTTTGCGGGTGTAGACTGGAACAATACGGTTGAGCGTGTCAAGATGATACTGCTGCTGCAGTTCCTGGAGGCAGGAGAATAGACCACCCTCAGACAAATCGATGTCTATGCTTAAAATTACAAACAATCACGAATTTTGTTGTATTTCACAAAGATATATGCTAAATTCTCGTTAAGTTGTTGAATATCACAAGAAACATAATAAAGCAAATGAAACAGACCAGAACATACACAGCAGCATATTATTATTACTACTACCGCTCAGAGGTAGCTGTTTTGCTGTGAGATTCGGGATGTATTGAGATAATCGATAACGTAGTCATGACGGACCGCTCTGCAGCAGACAGCTGCGGAGCGGTTTTGCTTTGGGACAATAGAGCAATAAGGAGGAACACTGACATGCCCGCAATTAAATTCTACGATCACGAACCAATCCCTATGGAGATGCACAAGGTCAAGATAGTGCAGCAGCTCAACCTGCTGCCGGCCGAAGAGAGACTCTCGAAGATGAGGAAAGCCGGCTTCAACACGTTCAAACTGCACAACGGCGCTATCTTCATGGATATGCTGACCGACTCAGGCGTCAACGCTATGAGCGACAAGATGCTTGCCGGAATGATGATGCCGGACGATGCGTACGCGGGAAGCGAATCATTCTACCGTATGAGAGCCAAGCTCAGAGAGATATTCGGTATGAAGTACTGTCTGCCTGCGCATCAGGGCAGGGCGTGCGAGAACATACTGGCACTCAGATTTGTCAAGCCGGGCAGCTGCGTGATCATGAATTACCATTTCACTACAGCCAAAGCTCATATCACCAGACTCGGTGGCCGTGTCGAGGAGCTGGTCAAAGACGAAGGCCTGGTGTCGAATAGCGACCTGCCGTTCAAGGGCGATATCGATCTGGACAAACTCGAGGCATGTATCGAGAGAGAAGGTGTTGAGAACATTGCTTTCATGAGGCTTGAAGCCGGCACCAACCTCATAGGCGGGCAGCCTGTATCGGTACAGAACTTCAAGGATGCGTGTGCGATCGCAAGGAAACACGGGATCATCTCCGTGCTGGATGCTTCGCTGCTGCAGGACAATCTGTACTTCAACAAGACCCGTGAGGAGAAGTACAAAGATGTACCTATCCGTACGATCACCCGTGAGATCGCGGATCAGTTCGATATCATCTACTTCTCAGCGAGGAAGTTCGGATTCGCCAGAGGCGGCGGGATCATGATCAGAGACAGGGAACTCTTCCACTCGATGGAAGATATGGTCACTATGTATGAAGGGTTCCTGACTTACGGCGGAATGTCTGTACGAGAGATGGAAGCCATGACGGTCGGATTTGACGAGTCGATGGAGATGGATGTCATCTCGCAGGGTCCGCAGTTCATCCAGTATTGTGTTGACAGGCTTGATGAATATGGTGTTCCTATGATCACTCCGGGGGGAGGTCTCGGTGCGCATATCGACGCGTCAAGATTCGTTTCACACATCCCTCAGAGTGAATATCCTGCCGGCGCGCTGACCTGTGCGCTTTACCTGTGCGGCGGAATAAGAGGCATGGAGAGAGGCACTCTGTCAGAAGAGCGTAACCCTGACGGCAGCGAGCGGTTTGCCTCGATGGAGCTTGTCAGGCTGGCACTGCCAAGGCGCGTGTTCACTCTGTCACAGGTCGAATACGTCATCGACCGTGTAAAATGGGTATACGATCACCGTCACCTGATCGGCGGACTGAGGTTCATCCATGAGCCGGCGACATTGAGATTCTTCACCGGCAAACTCGAAGCGACCTCCGACTGGCCGGAGAGGCTGGTCGCGGCATACAAAGAAGAGTTCGGCGACGATCAGTAGAAGGGTAAGATGCATGCTCCCGGAGAGATCCGGGAGTTTTTGCGTGCAGCAATTATCTTAGAAACTTGAGAAACACAGGCGCACAATTATGGTAAAATCCTATATAAGGGGTATTATTGGCTTTCCGCCCCACGACATTTTCCGATCCTATCGAACCGCTAATGGAGGAGTCTTGCTATGCAGACGGCACTCGGACGTAAATTCTGGATATCCATGCTGATCTTCGGCCTCATGGGGCAGGTGGCATGGGTCGTTGAGAATATGTATTTCAACGTTTTCATATATAAGATGTTCAATGCTTCAGCCGCGGACATCTCAGCGATGGTCATGGCGAGCGCAGTCACGGCAGCGCTCACTACGATCGTGATGGGAGCGGTCTCGGACAAAGTCGGCAAGCGCAAGGCGTTCATGAGTGTCGGCTACATGATCTGGGGCATCAGTATCATCAGTTTTGCGTATATCAGGAGCATCATGCTGACGATCGTGATGGACTGCGTGATGACGTATTTCGGTTCGACTGCTAATGACGCAGCGTACAACGCGTGGCTGACAGACAGAGGCGATTCGACGAACAGGGGCAAGATCGAAGGAGTCAACTCGATGATGCCGCTCGTCGCCGTGCTGGTCGTATTTGGCGGATTCATGAGTTTCAATCTTGATGAGCACTCCGCGTGGGTGACGATCTACTATGTGATCGGTATCGCGACCACGCTGATTGGTGTGCTCGGATGGTTCATCATCGAGGATGATCCGGGGCTCAGGAAGACGGAAGAGAGCCTCGGCGAGACTCTTGCGTACAGCTTCCGGCCATCTGTCGCGAAGAGTAACCTCACTTTATATATTACTCTGCTCAACTTTGCGGTATTCGGCATTTCGATCCAGATCTTCATGCCGTACCTGATCATATACTATGAGAAGACTCTTGGATTGGATAATTACGTCCTGATCTTCGCGCCTGCTATCCTGCTCGCTGCGGTAGCCACGGTATTCTACGGCAGGCTGTACGACCGCATAGGGTTCATGAAGAGCACCATGCCGGTATGCGCCATGCTGCTGGCGGGATACGCGATCCTGTATTTCACGCACGCGCTTGCTGCGGTACAGGCGTTCATCGGTTCACTGCTGGCGATGACAGGCTATCTGGCAGGAATGTCGATCTTCGGCGCAATGATCCGAGACAATATCCCTGAAGGGAGAGCCGGGCAGTTCCAGGGCGTCAGGATCATCGGCCAGGTATTTGTTCCGGGCCTGATCGGTCCGGCGATCGGAGCCTGGGTACTGCGTGACGCAGACATGATCGTCAACAGTGACGGCACGGAATCGTTCATGCCGAACGCACAGATCTGGTCTGCTGCAGGCATCGTGATCGTGCTGCTGGCACTGACACTGGTGCTGACGATGAGGAACGTAAGAAAAGAGGCGTGATACTGCCGCCTCGACAGATATACCATTTTTCAGAAAGGGAATAGCTATGGGAAGTGAATCTAAATACATCCGCTACAGAGAATCAGGAGAGCGCGCCAACGATTACAACATCGAGGAATATGGATCTCCGGTAAGGTCACTGTTCACATCGACCAAGATCCTGACTCTTCACCACCACATCGATATCACCGACGAGATGGGGAATGTCGTGTATGAAGTCGATACGCAGTTTCCGTCGATCCATGACAAGACTGACATCACCACCGCAGACGGCCGCCATGTCGCGCATATCGAGAGGAAGCTCCTGACCATCCACAACAGACACTATGTCTTCATGGCTGACGGCACTTCGTTCCAGATCTCGACAGAACTCCTGCACATCATCAAGGATGTGATCAACATCGAGGAACTGGGCTGGCAGATGCGCGGCAACGTTCTCGCGCTCAATTTCCAGCTGTACGATGAAAGAGGGCAGCTGATCGCCATTATCAGCCAGAAGCTGTTCTCGATCCACGACAAATACTGTGTGGACCTCTATATGCCTGAGCATGAGGAGGTCGTAGTTGCCATACTCGTTACGCTGCAGCACATCATATGTGACAGGGAGAGCGCGAGCTCAGCAGGCGGCGGATCCTCATCGTCAGGAGAATAGAAAGAAATGGACATCCGGAAAGAACTCTTTAACTTACAGGACATCAAATACCGTGACTTCCAGGCCAAACTGATCCCGACGATGGACGCGGAGGCAATGATCGGTGTGCGCACGCCGGATCTTCGCAAGCTTGCCAAAACGCTTGTCAGAGAATCCGGGCTCAACGCGCGTGCCGGCGCAGCAGAAGCGCCACTCGCAGCTGAAGTCAGAGATTTCCTCGCAGACCTTCCACACGAATGGTTCGACGAGAATCAGCTGCACGCATTCATCATTTCGGAGATCCGGGATTATGACACGTGCATCGCGGAAGTCGAGCGGTTCCTGCCGTTCGTCGACAACTGGGCGACATGCGATCAGCTGTCGCCGAAAACGTTCAGTAAGCACCGGGACGGTCTTCTGCCTTACATCAGGAAGTGGATCGGTTCGGAGGAGACGTACACGGTCCGGTTCGCGATCGGGATGCTGATGCAGCACTATCTGGATGAAGATTTTGCGCCGGAGTATCCGGAGATGGTCGCCGCCGTAAAGTCGGATGAATACTATATCAACATGATGATCGCATGGTACTTCGCTACAGCGCTGGCCAAACAGTATGATGCGGTCCTGCCATATATAACCGAGTCCAGACTGGATCCATGGACTCATAACAAGACGATCCAGAAATCGGTGGAGAGCTACAGGATCACCGATGAGCAGAAAGAACTGCTCAGGAGCTACAGAAGGAAGACCCGATAAACTGTATTAAGTGAATGGAAACCAATAAGCCTGAATACGTTAACAGAATAATCAAGCCCGGTGATTCCAGCCTGCAGATCACGCGCAAGCTGATGTTCCGGCTGCTGCCGGTCCAGTTCACACTGGCGGCGGTAGGTGCGGTCAATGGTCTGGTCTCCAGCTATTTCGCCAGTAACTATGTAGGCATCGACGCGATGAGTGCCATCGGTCTGTACAGCCCTGTCAATCTGCTCATCAATGCGATAGCAGTTATGCTGGCGGGCGGATGTTCGATCATTTGCGGGAAATATCTCGGACAGAATCAGTTTGGCAAGATCCAGAACATCTTCACGATGGACCTGATGGTGACGACTGCGATAGGTGCCACTCTCACGGTTGCTGTAGCTGTGATTGGAGCATTCAATCTGACAGCCATGTTCACGGCCGATCCTGCCATCAGACAGAGCTTCAATATCTACCTGATCGGTAAGGCGATCGGTATCGTTCCGGCGATGCTCGGTACACAGCTGGCGTCATTCCTGTCGATCGAGAGCATGGGCAAGAGGACGATGCGCGCGAGTATCGTGTTTATTGTGGTCAATCTGGTGCTCAACTTGCTGTTCGTTCAGGTAATGAGGATGGAAGCGTTCGGTCTGGCGCTGGCGTCTTCTCTGGGAATGTGGGCGTTCTTCTCTGTTGAATTGCAGTACTTCCTGTCGAAGAAATCTCATCTCAACGTGTTCGGCGGCACTGCCGACCTGCATGAAGGGCTGGGGATCATCGCGGTTGGTTTCCCGGGAGCCGCTTCACTGCTCTACCTGACACTGAGGGGACTTATCCTCAACGAACTGCTGGATCACTATATCGGATCAGCCGGACTCTCTGCTTTCGCAACAGCGAGCAGCCTGCTCGATGGAGTCTGGGCGCTCCAGGCAGGAATGCTGGCTGTGTCAAGGCTCCTGATCAGTATCAGTGTCGGGGAAGAGGACAGGCAGGCGCTGATCAATATTCTGAGGGCAATGAAGAGGTATTTTATCCCGCTGATCATCGCGGTAGATATTCTGGTGATACTGCTTGCGGTACCTCTGACCTATATCTTCTACAGAGATCCGTCACAGGAAGTCTTCGACCTGACGGTAATGTCGATCCGTATCCTGCCGCTGAGTATGCCGCTTGCAGTATTCAACACTCACTTCTCCTGCTACTTCCAGGCCAGCGGAAGACAGGGTTACGTCAATGTCCTCGCGATACTGGATGGTGTTGTATTCGTGTCAGCGTTCGCGGCACTTCTGATCGGACCTATGGGGTATGCAGGCGTTCCTGCAGCCTCCGTGATCGGGGGGATCCTGAATATGCTGTACGTGATCGGGTACGCCTGGATCCGCAACGGGAAGCTGTCTTTCCGCACAGAGGATCTGATGGTGATTCCGGAAGGATTTGGCGTAACGGAAGACGACCGCCTGGATATCACGATCCGCACATCAGAGGAAGCAGTAGAAGTGTCACAGAAGGTACAGGAGTTCTGCGAGAGCAAAGGCGTCGACGCGAGGCGCTCGTACTATGCGGCACTGGCAATGGAAGAGATGGTCTGCAATATCGTTGACCACGGATTCTGCAAGGATGACAAAGATCACACTGTAGATGTGCGTGTTGTATATAAGGGTGGCAAAGTGCTGCTGCGCATCAAGGATGACTGCGTGCCGTTCAATCCTAAAGAGAGAGCGAGTGTGTTCAGCCCGGATGATGCGGGCAAGAACATCGGCATCAGAATGATATATAAGATGATGGAAGATATTGAGTACCAGTATATGCTCGGACTCAATGTTCTGACGATAAGGTTGTAACGTGATTACAATAAACTGATCAACAGGAGGATAAAGAGATGGCAACTGTAGAAGAACTGATCAACCAGTACGAGAATGACCCTGAACTCAGGAAGGAGATCGAGGAGATCCTTGCTGATGGCAAAGTGACATTCATGGAATTTATGGGTTTCGTGAAGAGCCACGATGTCAATGTTTCGATCGCTGAGCTGCCGCAGTATCTCGAGAAGGCGAAAGAGCTGGGACTGCTCAAATAATATTTAAACAGCGGGGGACTGCAGATGCTGATCAAACAAGATTTCTATTTCAATTCGCTGGGAGCGAACAGACCGCTCCACATACGCATTCCGGATCACGGCGAGCCGCCTTATCCTGTAATGTATTTCTTTGACGGACATAATCTGTTCCGGGATGAGGACGCCACTTACGGCAAGTCCTGGGGCCTTGACGAGTACTGCAGCAAGTGGGGCAAACAGCTCATCATCGTCGGGGTCGAGTGTTCTCACGAAGGCACCGGACGCATGTCGGAATATCTGCCGTACGGGTCAAACCGGGGCTGGCTGAGCAAGTACGAGCCGCTTGGTGACGCGACCATGCAGGGGATCATTTACGAGCTCAAACCATATATCGACGCGACATTCCCGACGATCCCGTTCCGTGAATGCACGGCGATCGGCGGATCGAGCATGGGCGGGCTGATGGCGGCTTATGCTTTGGTCAAATATAACAACTACATCTCGAAGGCGGCTTGTATCTCGCCTTCGATCGGAAGTGTCAGCGGCAAACTTTGGCACGACATGAACAACACCCCGATGAGTCCGGACACGCGCATGTACCTGTCATGGGGCACGCGTGAAGGTTACGGCGGGATCAAGGACCCGGACACAGAAGACCGATCCAGCTGGCTGTACAGGACCTGCAAAGCAACGGCCAACAAAGTCATCGCCGCCGGAGGCGCAGCCCGCATGTACTGTCAGGTCGGCGGCCGCCACTGCGAGGCAGACTGGGAGAAACAGCTGGGCATATTCATGCCGTTCCTGTGGGAGGAATGAATATGAAGGAATTACGGGACGAATTCAGGAAATTTACTGAGGAGCGCGACTGGGATCAGTTCCACACGCCTGTGAATCTGGCTAAATCGATCTGCATCGAGGCTGCGGAGCTCTTGGAGTGCTTCCAGTGGAGCGGGGAGCTCGATGATGCTGACAAGGAGCATGTCTGCGAGGAGCTCGGTGACGTGATGAGTTACTGTGTGATGCTCGCTGACAAGCTTGACGTCGATCTCAAGGAGATCACGCTTGCCAAGCTGGAGAAGACCAAACTCAAATATCCGGTCGACCGCGCCAAGGGCGTGAATACGAAATATGACAAGCTGCTGAATGCGAAAGAGGCAGCTGATAAGCAAGTTTGATATAGAAGAGAGGAATCGTTTTATGGACAGGGAGAAGATGTGGGAACATGCTGTTGACTTCCACGGGCATGTTTGCGGAGGCCTGATGATTGGCTTCCGGGCGGCTCTGTACGCTGCTGAACTGCTGGACCTCAAGTACTCTGAGGACGAGGAAGTCGTGTGCATTGTGGAGAATGACTCTTGCAGTGTGGATGCTGTGCAGGCGGTACTCGGATGCACTGTGGGCAAAGGCAATCTCCTCTTCCACATGCGCGGCAAGCAGGCGTTCTCGTTCTACAACAGGAATACGGGGAAATCTGTACGCCTTGTTCAGAAGGACCGCCCGGCAGACATTCCGAAGAGCGAGAGCCTGAACTATTACAGGAACTGCTCTGACGAAGAGATGTTCGAAGTCAAGCCGACGACGATAGAACTTCCGGAAGAGGCAAGGATCTTTGATTCGTACGTGTGCGAATGCTGCGGCGAGAAGACCGGTGCCAACTGGATCCGGATCCTGGACGGCAAGAAAGTCTGCCTGGACTGCTGGAGCGAATACGACAGACTGAATATCTGAAACGAAAGGAAAACTGCAGGAACATAGGATCCTGCAGGATGGAATTGTGAAAATACATGTACTGCGCTGCGGCTATATTAGAATAGCGAAAGAACTGCTGGATGGCGGAGGGCGGTTTGCAAGCGATCTTGGCAAAGCGATGCTCGTACCTGACAGCAAGCGGGTTATCCTGCCGGTCAGTGCTTATCTGATCGAGGACCGGGACGGTCTGTATCTGGCAGACACGGGATGGAGCAGGGAAATCAGCCCTGACGGAGTTTACGACCCGAAGGCTGTGGCAAGGACCCTGCCGCGCCACCTCGCTGCACTGTACAAGCCATATGTTCCCAATGGAATGACCGTCTGTGAACAACTGGAGGCGAGAGGCATCCGCCCCGAAGATCTCAACGCGGTCATGATCACACATTTTGACGCGGATCATGTCGCAGGCATCAGGTCAGTGAGCGGTGCCCAGCGGATCATCTATCCGGAAGATGAAGCTTACTGGTCCGTACGGACCAGATATCGGATGCGGCAGCCGCGTGAATTCTGGAATATCGAGCGCGCGGAGCGAGTTTTCTACAGAGGACATCTGCTCGGACCGATGAACCGGGCATTCGATGTCAAAGAAGGCGACTCGTATATCAAGATGGTCAGCCTTCCGGGTCATACCGACGGGCAGGCCGGAGTTATCGTCAGCAACGGAGCCCGCTATGTATTGATCGCAGCAGACGCAGCTCTTTCATCGAACAACTGGGAAACGATGAAGCCTGCCGGATTAGGTGCGGACACAGCGCTTCAGACCAAAACGCTCAAGTGGATCGCCGGGGCTGCGGCTGATCCCGCGTGCATAGAAGTACTGTGCAGTCACGATCCGGAGCAGCCGGAAGTTGTCGAATTATAGCAAGATCATAGAGGATCGCAGATCAACAATGGATATGCAATTGCCGGAAAATGCCAGATATCTGATCACTGCTCCTGAATTCGCCTATGATACGAGGCGAGGCGTGCTTTGTGCGGGCAGCCGCGTGTCGAGAGCGATCCATCCTCTCGCGGATGTCGAGGCGATGAAGACACATCTGATCGAGGAAGGCGCTGTGGCGAAGAGCAGCAACAAGAAGCGCGCCAAATATTACTGCACGCGGGATATCCGGACCGGACTGCTGATGGCGTACAACCTCTACAGCGGACGTCTGGAGCAGGAGCTGCCGGAGTGCGAGGTGGCCTTTGCGGAGGACAGCGATGAGATGATCTCGTCCAATGAAGCTGTGCAGCTCTGGTCGATGTATGCGTCGGACAGCCTCTTCCGCGCGAAGATCGAGCGTGACGGCTACCGCATCATCAAGCTGATCGAAGCGGAATACGACTGGACGTTCGTCAACGGAAAGGGCGATGGCTCATTGTCCAAAGTCGAGCAGTTCGTGGTAGACGCTTTGTTTGCTGCAGGCGAGATCGACGAGTTCCGCAGAGGTGATCCGGAATACCGGGAGTGCGACATCGTCGTGGAGAAACAGGGGCGGCAGATCGAATTCGTATCGCTGTTCGACGAGAAAGTCCCGCCGCGCGTCCGCTACCGGAACGAGTTCAATGAAGAGCAGGCACTGCTGATGGAGTACTGCGATTTTGGCTATAATATCGTAGCGCAGGGCGTGATCAACAAGTTTACGCACAAAAATTACACTGACAAATACCGCAAGGAACTGGCGATCTACATCGTCGGATCCAGCATCGAGGCGGCTGACAAAGTGCAAGCTCTCGAGCAAATGCTGGAAGCCCGCATCGACCAGATCCGCAACACTTACGAGAAGATCCACATAATCCTGCACGACCCGTTGGAGACAGAGACGTTCGCATACTGCTCGCATGACCGGATAGAGACGTATCCGGACAGGCTGTGCAGCACCAATATTGTTACCAGAAGGGCGGTGCCGAAAGGGCCAGATCCGGACGCGGAGTACGATCTCGATCCGGAACGCAGCTACCTGATCATCAAACAATCCATATTCGACCCGGAGCGAAAGAGCATGCATTGGGTCAAAGGAGATATTGCGAAGGAATTACTGTAACGAGAGAATAACTTATGAAGAAACGTATCACATACAATTCGCCGGTGATCCTCACATTCGTATTCGTGAGCTTTGCCGTGATGGTGGCAAACTATCTGACCATGGGCACCAGCAATCAGCTGCTGTTCATGACGTATCATTCATCGCTGGCTTCGCCCCTGACTTACGTCAGGTTCCTGACACACGTGCTCGGCCATTCCGGCTGGACGCACTATATTGGCAACATGATGTACATCCTGTTGCTCGGGCCGATGCTCGAAGAGAAATACGGATCCCGCACGATGATCGAGATCATCATTATCACGGCAGCTGTGACAGGGATCGCGAACTGGGTGCTGTTCCCGGGAGTGGCGCTTTGCGGCGCAAGCTCGGTGGTGTTCGCGTTTATCCTGCTCACATCATTCACGAGCTTCAGGGAAGGTGAGATACCGCTGACGGTGATCCTGGTAGCGGTCATTTTCATCGGACAGCAGGTCTACGAGGGGCTGCTGATGTCAGACAACATTTCGAACTCGGCGCATATCGTGGGCGGCATCGTCGGAGCGCTGATCGGATACGCGCTGAACAAAAAAGTGTAAAATGAGACAATAAAAAAGTCCGAGAATGTCTGAGACAGCTGCATAGGTTTTGGGGCCACGTTCTAACCACTAAACTACCGCGCGTAAGGGTCGCGCGGGCCGGATTCGAACCGGCGCTTCGGCCAGTGGACAAACGAAGTAACTGACTCACCGCTTCGGACATTTCATTATACCATATATCAGGGATAACTGGAAGACTGGGGAGATAATTACCATGTCTGAACGCAAGGGATACAACCAGAAACTCAAGATGCTCTATCTCCTGAAGATCTTCTCTGAGGAGACTGACGACGCTCACGCACTCACGATGCCGGAGATCATTGCCAGACTGGCGGCGTATGGCGTCAATGCCGACCGGAAGACGGTGTATCAGGACTTAGAGGAACTGCGAAATTTTGGCTGCGATATCATCGCCGAACGCGACGGCCGCAACTACCTGTATCACCTCGGTGAGCGTGACTTCGAGCTGGCGGAGCTGAAACTGCTGGTGGATGCTGTGCAGTCATCGAGGTTCATCACGGACCGCAAATCCAACCAGCTGATCAAGAAACTCGAATCGCTGGTCAGCCGCCATGAGGCGTCAAAACTCCACCGTCAGGTCATCATCTCCGGCCGCGTCAAGACGATGAACGAGAGCATCTACTACAACGTAGACAAGATCCACGAGGCGATCGGTGCGGACCGGCAGATCAAGTTCAAATATTTTGACTGGAACCTCCGCAAAGAAATGGTGCCGCGCTATAATGGTCGCTGGTACCAGCTGAGCCCTATGGCACTCATGTGGGATGATGAGAAATACTATCTGGTGGGGTTCGACTCCAGACATGATGACATTATCCACTACAGGGTGGATAAGATGATGGAGATTCACATCCTCGATGAGCCGAGAGTGGGGAAGAAGGCTTTCCGCGAGTTCAATATCGCTCATTACACCAATACGCTATTCGGCATGTATGCGGGCGATGAGGCGAAGGTCACGCTGGAAGGCGCGAATCACATGGTCGGAGTAGTGATCGACCGGTTTGGCAAGGATATCATCATCGTCCCGGTGGGCGAAGACCGTTTCCAGACGACTGTGACAGTAGCGGTCAGCAGCCATTTCTTCGGCTGGATCATGTCACTGGACGGTGCAGTGAAGATCGTCGGGCCGGATACAGTTGTCGCGAAGATGCGGGAACTGATCGAAAAAATGTCGGACGAGTATGCATTATAAATGCACTCTTCGAAATATAGCAGAACTTTGAAAGGGATCACAACTATGAAAAAACTTATCAGCTTACTCACTATCTTATGTCTTATTTTCGCGCTGAGTGCATGCGGTGCTTCGCAGCAGGAAGAGCCTGCAGAGGACCAGTCTCAGGAAACAGCTGAAGAGCAGGCAGCAGAAGAAGACGGTCAGAATCCTGCAATGAACTTCGTAGGCGTCTACGGAAGCGGCAGAGCAAGCGTCCTGATCGAGTGTGACGGGATGGACTGACCTTCGAGTACGCAGAAGTGCCGACAGATAAATAATCAAAAATCTTCAATTTAGGCTTAAAACCGGGAAAACACAGCCGCGCCCTGCATTGCAGGGCGTTTTTTCGTACACATAAGAGGCTACAATGCTAATAACAGATACTTAGAATGAAAAATTAAAACCGAGTTCTGAAACAAAAAAACATCAAAAAAGATCTTGTTTACTGTTGCAACGGCGTTTGGTACCTTCAGTCTACGGTCACTATCTGCGGTTAGGAGCAGATATGTATAAACGCAAGACAA
>JAFRGC010000011.1 GCA_017434025.1 Mogibacterium sp.
AGATAAATACATACGTTATTACAACCAGAAGCGCAGCAAAGCATCCCTCGGTTACCGAAGTCCCATTGAATACCGAAAGCAGATGCTCGCTGCATAGAAAAACTCCAGCGATTTTCTCGCTGGAGTAAAAGTCTAACTTTTTGGGGTCACCTCACCGTCCCCTGTCTCCCTGTCTGCGTCTGTATTCGTTCTCCGCGTGACGATGATCATGCGCGCTTGTTGTCTTCGACGAACCTGCGGATCTTGAGACCGGTTGTTTTGTCGAATTCGCGCTTCCTGATGATGATGTGAGCGATCTTCTTGAAACGAGGCATCGAGTTGTTGATCCTGTCGACCTCATGTTCGACCAGAGCATACGCCTGCTCGTCAGTGTAGTTCGCACCGAGCTTTGACTCGAGAGCATCCTTGTTGAGCCTTACTGTCGCGCAGATGCCGTTCCACTCTGAACCCGGATCACTGTCACCGCCCCAGACCATGCACTCTTCGATGTAAGGGGTCTCGAGCAGGTAGGCCTCGAGCTCTTCCGGGAAGACGTTCTTGCCGTTGCCCGCAATGATGACATTCTTAGCGCGGCCTGTGATGAAGACGTAGTTATCATGATCCAGATAACCGAGGTCGCCAGTGTGGAACCAGCCTTCAGAATCGAGTACCTCAGCGGTGCGCTCAGGGTCCTTGTAGTAACCCATCATGATGACCGGACCGCGGAAGCAGATCTCGCCGATGCCGTTCTCGTCCTTGTTCTCGATCTTGCACTCGACGAACGGGAGCAGGTGACCGGCGCTTGCGTTCTTGATGTATTTGCGCTTGTCAGGGTTGAGCGCTACGATCGGTGAGCATTCGCTGAGACCGTAGCCCTGTAGTGTGTTGATGCCGAGGTCGCAGAAGAAATCCAGGACTCTCGGATCAGCTGCGGCTCCACCGGAGATCATGGCGCGCATGTTGCCGCCGAAGATCTTCTTGATCTCATTGCCGACCTTCTTAGGAAGGCGGAGTCTGAGATGCTTCTTCTCGGTTTCATCAAGGATGATCCTGAGCAGGATCTTATCGCTGACCTTGTCACGAAGGCCTTTGATGATCTTGTTGTAGAAGTTTTCATATATGATAGGCACAGCCAGCATGATGGTCGGCTTTGCCTCGAGGATGTCCTTGCGCAGATATTTGAGTCCGCGGCAGAAGGCGATCGAAGCGCCGCTGTACAGGCATGTCAGGAATGTTGCAGTGCACTCGTAAGCGTGATGCATCGGCAGTACGGAGAAACAGGTGTCTCCCGGACGTGCTTCGAACATCGACTGGCACAGGATCGCGTCGAGCAGCAGATTGCGGCTGCTGAGCATGACACCCTTGCTGACGCCGGTCGTTCCGGATGTGAAGAGGATCGCAGCCAGATCGGTGTTGACGATCTGGGCTTTGAGGTAAGACTTCACGCCGTTGGCAAGCAGTTTGGTGCCGGTCCAGCGCAGTTCCTTCCAGGAGAGAAGACCGTTATCTTTGTCCTCATCCTCTCTGAGCGATGCAGTGATGACATACTTGAGGTCTGTCTCGCCGCTGGCCTTGATATTCTTGAACATATCATAGTATTTGTCGTTGATGGTCACGACAGCAGTCAGTTCGCCTTTGGCGGTGAGCTGCTGGAGCTCGCTCTCGTTGAGCTCTCTGTCGAGCGGTACAACGACTCCGACACCGCCGGTGATCGCAAGATAGGTCTCTGCCCATTCAACCGAATTGCGGCCGATGAGACCGATGTGCTTGTCCTTGAGACCGAGGTCGATCATCGCGGTTCCGAGAGCATTGACATCATTGAGGATCCTCTTGAAGGAGTATTCCTTGTACGGCTCCTTAGCGCTCGGCTTCTGCTTGAGAAATGTCGTGTCCCCATACCGTTCAGCAGCCTGATTGAGCATATCCTTGAGGTCAGTCACGACATGCTTGTCTCTGAATAGGTATCTGCGGTCCTTGGAATTCTTGAGCTGGTCGAGCATCTCGCCGATGACCTCGCGCTCCCTGCGTTTGATATTCTTGTATTCAGCTTCGGTAAAAGTTCTTCCCATTTATATTTCCTCTGATATATACCCTTGAATGCGTATCGTCTAATTATAATCCCATTCGGATTTATATCAAGTGAAGATATGCAGAAAACCTCTGGAATGAAAACGAAAAATCTCGCCTTTTAATGATTTTTGCGAGGGGTGATTCGTAGTTATAATAGAGGGTGATCAGTGAGAGCGCAGGCAGGGCCTGACGGGACGCTGAAGATCACCTCTGAATCAATAAACTGCATGCAAGGAGAACCGTTACTGTGACGGATATGGATAGGATCAAGGAAATATATGACCGCCAGGCAGACAGGGTATACCGGACGGCCATGGTGTTCATGAAGAACAGCCAGGACGCGGAAGACGTCGTCCAGAGCATTTTCCTGACGCTGATCGAGAAGGGTATCATATTCAGCGACCCTGAATACGAGAAAGCGTGGATGCTCGTAACGACGAGGAACCGCTGCAAGGATCTGCTCAAGAGCGCCTGGCGCAAGAGAACAGACCTCGGCGAGGAGGCGTTGTTGGCAGCAGAACTGCATGACGGCAGAGATGCCGATCCCGAAGGCCAAAGCGATTATGCGAATGTGCCTGATGACGCGGCCGGCGTGCCGGCATCATACGACGGATCGGATGACGCGTCGCTTCTGCGGAGTCTGCTCATGAAGCTGCCGGTGGAACAGCGCGAGATACTGCTGCTCCATTACTATGAAGGGTACACCGTGGAAGAGGTCGCACATTTTACCGGGCTCAAGGAGAGCGGAGTGAGGTCGGCGATAGCTTCAGCGAAGAGAACGCTGAAGAAGATCACGGAAGGCGGCAGATATGGAAGATAAGAAAGAAATGCGAACTGCAGCGGAGAACAGAGGAGAGACCAATATGGATGATACAAGGAAAGACAACATGCGTGAAGACGAACTGATCAGGGAAGCTCTGGACAGGCTCAGTCCTTCGGAAGAACTGAAAGCGGATATGTGGAGCAGGATCGAGGCCTCGGCGCAGAGCGCTGACAGGAAAGCTGTACGGAGCAGCACGAGCGGCAGATCTGACATGTGGAAGAAGACCGCTGCGGGGAACGGGCAGACCGGCAGCAAGAACCGCAGATTTGTTCAGAGGATCATCGCGGTGGCGGCTGCACTGGTGCTGATCGTCGGAGGCGTGACATGGTTCTCCGACAGAGGCGGATCAGGAACCGTTCCTGTCCTGGCCGGGAATGTTTACGCGATGGAGAGCAGAGTGACAGACATGACAGCAGAAGAGATCCTTGTCAGTGTCGGTGATCCGGATGCCGCCGGTGATATCTATGTATACGCGCCTAAGATCTATTACCTGGATGATCAGAGACTCATTTTCGGTAATGCGACCGGATTGATCATATACGATCTCACTAATGACAAAGTTGCCGGTCTGATCGACATGCAGGCGATCTGCAGCGGTTACTACAACAGCGATACCATCAGGACCCACGTCCTGGTCGAAGGAGACGAGCTGACCGTTTACAACACGCAGGGCGAAAGCGACAGTCTGGCATACAGCAATGAAGAGGCCGATGAATTAGGAGCAGAGGTACCTGTCGATGAGCCGTTTGGGTTTTATCACAAGTTCGACCTCTCGCTCATGAAGGGTGACGGCAGCCTGCTTGAACCTGCCGGATCCGGTGACAATAAGGACGTGATCAGCGAGCTCATAGAGAGAGGCTCGGCATTCGAGAGTGAGACCTATGTTGACGCGTGGGACAATATTGGGTTCCTGCAGAGTGATGAGATGGATGAGCTCATCGGCCGTGACAACAACACCTATAGTGAACTGGCATATGTGCGTGAAACAGCTGCTGACGGCAAGACGGAGAATATCCTGATCTCAAGAGGTGACGGTTATGAGCTGCTCACCGAGCTGGAGACCGGTGATATCCCTGTAAGACAGCTGGATCTCGGGATCACAGACAGCGTGCGCCAGTCTGTCAAAGCCCTGACATCACTCCCGGCGTATGAGTACACTGGCGATGACGCGGCGGTCGGCGCGATCTGCAACGCGCTTGCCGCAGACGAAGAGAACTGGTACGGCAGAGAAGAAGACGGCGGGGTCAATATCCCGGCGCCGGTCATCTACGGCAAAGAGCAGAACGGTGACGAGCTGCTTGTGTTCGGCAACTTCTGGGTGGAGAGGTATATCAGGCAGGGCAATACGCTGGTTTGCACCAGCGGCGGAGAGATGCCGGCTTGCTACCACCTCAAAGAGACCGCGGACGGATACGAGATCGTTTCGGTCGATGTTGCCGGAGATGGTGAAGACTACGCAGAGAGCATCAAGGAATTCACCAAAGATTACCCGGCTATCACCGACAAATTTTTCGGAGATAACAGCAATGATGCGGAGAGGATCGATGCGATCAGAGCTTATGTAGATGCTCATGACATAGGGATCAAGTACGTCAAAGACTACGGATGGGATCCGATAGAACTGTAAATTTTTCAGCCTTATAATTATTCAGAAGACCGGCGTCGGAACCGCGGACACATGAAGCGGGGAAGACGCCGGTTTTCGTTAACAGGTACTTGATTTCATGGGTAGAATCACGGACAATTACAGATGTAATGCCAGCCGGATGAAGAAGGTTCCGGCCATGGCAGAATGAGGTTGCAGAAGTCTGATAACTGCGAGGGAAATAGGGGAATCATGAGAATAGAGAATCAGGCGATGATGTTCGCCCTACTGTGTAAATACACTGTGCTGGCGCACGGTGAAGAAGGCCGCGCGGCCATCCAGGAAGGCATGAAACAATATGGCAGAGAGCGCGGGGCCAGAATGGCCGCGCGTGCCAGGGCAGCCGGCGATCCGGTTGAGCTCTGGACCAACCAGGCTTACGGTGAATGGAAGCCTGACTATCCGGGGCAGATGGAATTTGGCAATGTCCGCACCGAACCGACTCTGGTCACCTACATCAGCAAATGCGCGTGGTGCGATGCGTGGAAGAAATACGATATCCTCGAGTACGGCCGCGAATACTGCGTGAATGTGGATGCGGCGGTCTATGAAGGCTTCGGCTGCGGAGCAGTCTGCACGCCAACCACAACTTCGATGAGCTGGGGCGGAGAACGCTGCGAGTTCGACTGGGGGCTGCCGCTCAGCGAGGCGGATCGGCAGAAGATCGCAGCGAAGAAAGTCGAATTGGGCACTGGTGCGATGCGCGACTTCGCGTTCCACACGGCCCACATATACTGCGCGATCACGAGAGTGATCTGCAAGCGTTTTCCGGAGGATTCCATTGAGATCATCAACAAAGCGACCGCTGACTATATCGCTCTGTTCGGACAGGACGAGTTCGATCAGATCCTGGATTTCTCGGCGGATGAGTTCTAGAAGGAGGTAAGGGACATGAAGTTCGGAGTGATAGGTTTTGGAAATATGGGCGGCGCTATCGTCAAAGGCGCTCTTGCCAAGGGAACTCTCAACAAGGAAGATATCAACATCTACGACATCCTCGAGGTGAGGAATGACGAGGCCAGAGCGCTCGGGCTCAATGTCTGTGCGGACGACGAGGCTCTGTGCGCTGAGTCGGACATCATCCTGCTGGCGGTCAAACCTCAGCAGATGGAAGAGGCACTCGGCATGTGCCGCAAGGCTCTCGCGGGCAAAGCGATGATGTCGATCGTCGCGGGTGTCACGATCGAGAGACTTAAGAAAGCGATCGACGGTGACAAGCCTAGGATCCTGAGATTGCTTCCGAACACGCCGGCGCTGGTATTCGAAGGCGCTTTCGGCCTGTGCAAGGAGACGGACTTCACGGAAGAAGAGAAGAAGTTCGCTGTGGACCTGTACGAGTCGATCGGAATCGTCGAGTGGGTCAAGGAGTATGACATCGACGCGATCTGCGGACTGTCGGGCGGCGGTCCCGCCTACGCCGCGATGTTCATAGAGGCCCTCGCGGACGGAGGCGTCAAGCAGGGCTTGACGAGGCCCGTCGCGATGAAGATGGCTGCGCAGACGGTCCTCGGGACCGCCAAGATGATCCTTGAGACCGGCATGCACCCAGGGGCGGTCAAGGATATGGTTTCATCACCTGCAGGCACCACCATAGAAGGAGTTGAAGCTCTCGAGAAAGGCGGCATGCGCTATGCAGTCATGAAGGCAGTCGTTGAGGCGACAGACCGGTCCAGAGAACTGTAGGATCTGACTTCCGCGGTTGCTGTCCACCCGCAGCTGTGATAGAATACTACGGACAACTTAATAAGGAGAGATATCGATGGAAACAAGAGTCGCAGTGATAAGCATTATTGTCACGAAGGCTGACCAGGTCGATGTGCTGAATGACCTCCTCCATGAGTACTCCGGATTCATCCTCGGCAGGATGGGAGTCCCTTACAGAGAGAAGAACCTCAACATTATCAGCATCGCCATTGACGCACCGATGGACAAGATCAATTCCCTCAGCGGTGCGCTCGGACGCCTCGACGGCATCAATGCCAAGGTGACCTACGCCAAGTCCTGATATCCCGCCGCACATCCCCTGAGGCTGCAACTGACACTTAAGGCCGAAGTACGATGTTCAAGACACACAGGCGCCATACGGCAGCCGGGAGATTTGATTTACATGCCTTGTTCCTCGTCAGGGGAGCAGGGCATTTTGTATTATGTGAACTGAGTGGTGAGATATGAGGAGAGACGGCAGATTACCTAACATCTGGAAAATAATACTGATCGTGCTGCCATTCGCGGCAGCGCTCATCGCCCTCGGGATCGGCAGGATGCAGATCTCCCCGGGCGAGGTGTTTGACGTGCTCCGGACCAGATTGTCCGGAGGGCACTGGGCGGATCAGCCAGTCGAGAAGACCATCATGCAGCTGAGACTGCCGAGGATCGTACTGGCTGCGCTGGTAGGCGCCGGACTGTCGGTCTCCGGCTGCGCGTTCCAGAGCCTTTTCGCCAACCCACTGGCGACACCGGACACATTGGGCGTGGCGAGCGGAGCGAGTTTTGGCGCGGCACTGGGCATCCTGATGGGATTCGGCCTGATTGGCGTGCAGATCATCGCCCTCGCGATGGGCGGCGCTGCAGTTCTGCTGACCTGGCTGGCAGGGTCAGGAAAGGACAGAGGCGGACTCAGCTATATCGTCCTGTCAGGTATCATGATAGGATCCCTGTTCTCTGCGCTGGTCTCGCTGATCAAATACGTCGCGGATGAAGAGTCGCAGCTGCCTGCGATCACATACTGGCTGATGGGCGGACTGGACAAAGCCAGCTTCCGGACCCTGGCGCTCGGAGCGCCGGTCATCATCGCCGGGATCGCGGTTTTCTGCCTGATCCGGTGGAGAATGAACCTGCTGCCACTGTCTGATGACGAAGCGAGAGCATCCGGCGTCAATGTGAGGACCCTGCGCACGGTCACAGTGATCAGCGCGACCGCGATCACTGCTTCGTGCGTTTCGATGTGCGGACAGGTCGGCTGGGTTGGACTTCTGATCCCGCACATGTGCCGCATGAAATTCGGCAGCAACCACCTGTCGCTGATCCCTGCATCGATCAGCCTCGGCGCGGTATTCATGATCATCGTCGACACTATGGCGAGGAGCATATCTGCCGCTGAGATCCCGGTATCGATCCTGACAGCGATCATCGGCGCGCCATTCTTCATTATGCTGATGCGCAGAAGCGGGGGGTGGCGTATATGATATTAAGAGTAGAGAACGGAAGTTTTGCATACAGAGGCGGACCGAAGATCCTCGACGGCATTTCGTTCGAGGTCGGACCGGGCGAGATCCTCGCGATCCTCGGACCGAATGGCGCGGGCAAAACCACTTTGCTCCGCTGCATGATGGACATGCTGAGATGGAACGAAGGCCGCAGCACGCTCGACGGAGAGGACATACACACGATGCCGGCCAGGAAACTATGGCGGCGCATGGCGTACGTTCCGCAGGCGAAGAGTGCCGCGTCATCATACACTGCCTTCCAGACGGTGCTGCTCGGGAGGAGCAGCAGGATCGGAGCGTTCTCCTCACCATCTAGTGAGGATATGAAGGTCACCGAGCAAGTCATGGACAGGCTGGGGATCCTGGGACTGGCAGACAAGCACTGTCATGAGATCAGCGGAGGAGAACTCCAGATGGTCCTGATCGCCAGGGCGATGGCGGCGGAACCGGAGATCCTGGTCCTGGACGAGCCGGAGTCCAATCTGGACTTCAGGAACCAGTTGATCGTGCTGGATACGATGTCCGCGCTTGCTTCGCAGGGAATGGCGTGCGTCTTCAACACGCATTACCCGGCACACGCGCTGCAGCGCGCGGACAAGTCGCTGATCCTGTCGAAGGGCGGCAGCTGCACCTGGGGAAGCACCCCGTCAGTGGTGACCGAGGAGAACATCCGCAGGGCGTTCGGCGTCAATGCGGTGATCGGAGAGATCGAGACGCCGGAGAACATCATGATGAACGTCATTCCGCTCAGCGTTGCGGGCAGCGGAGAGAAGACCGACAGCATCGGAGACCCGGAAGGGAACATCATCGCGTCAGTCACGATCATTATGAACAACAATGAGAACGCTGACAGGATCAATCAGATCCTGCATGAATACAACCATCTGCTGATCGGCCGCATGGGGCTGCCGCACCGCAGATCGGGGCTGTACATCATCAATACGACGGTCGAAGGCAAGCGGTCTGAGGTAGAAGCCCTTGCGCACAGACTCGGGATAGTGCCTGGCATCAGTGTCAAAACGACATACGCCAGGATATAAGGAAGCGATACATCAGTAATATACAAAGGAAGGATCAGAGGAAATGGTCAAGATAGCAGTTTACGGCAAAGGCGGGATCGGAAAATCCACGACAGTGTCGAATGTTTCCGCAGCGCTTGCCGATATGGGATACAAAGTGATGCAGATCGGCTGCGATCCGAAAGCGGACTCCACCTCGAGCCTGCATGGAGAAGGCCAGATCGCGACCGTGCTCGATCTCGTGCGCGAGAAGAAGAATGCTTTCGCGCTTGAGGATATGGTGCACGAAGGATACGGCGGCGTCATCTGCGTAGAGGCAGGCGGCCCGACTCCGGGACTCGGATGCGCAGGCAGAGGCATCATCGCCGCACTGGAGAAACTCAAAGAGAAAGGTGCTTACGAAGTGTACAAACCGGATGTCGTGATCTACGACGTGCTCGGCGATGTCGTATGCGGCGGTTTTTCGATGCCAATGAGAGGCGGTTACGCGGACAAAGTCTTCGTGATCACTTCCGGCGAGAACATGGCGATCCACGCGGCGGCCAACATAGCGGTCGCACTCGACGGATTCAAGGACAGGGGCTACGCAAGTCTAGGCGGGATCATCCTCAACCGCAGGAATGTCAGGGATGAGGACGCCAAAGTCGCTGAACTCGCAGAGGATATCCACAGCGAGGTGATCGGCGAGTTGAGCCGCAGTGAGACGGTCACAGATGCTGAGGACCTCGGCAAGACCGTCATAGAAGCATTTCCGGACAGTGCTATGGCAGACGAGTACAGACAGCTGGCGAAGAAACTGATAGAGATCTGCGGGGTGAAATAGTGCTTAAGAAAGTTTATGAGAAAGAATCAGGATCGGTAGTTCCGGGCGTAAGAGTGGCAGACGCGGCTTTTCCTGCTCCGTTTAAATCGGGACTGGAGTATTCGTCGCCTGCCCGCGGCACGTGGAACATCGTCCACACCGGGATGCTCATCCCGGAAGCACACGAGATCTTCGTGTGCGCCGCGGGCTGTCTCCGCGGTGTCGTCCTGACTGCCGCAGAGATGGGCACGACAGACAGGGTCTCCACCGTAGCCGTCCGCGAGAACAATCTGCTGGACGGCGATATGGAAGATCTGGTGATCGAAGGAGTTTCAGATATAATAGGAAAACTCCCTCATCGTCCGCCTGCAGTCCTGGTATATACAAGCTGCGTACATCACTTCACAGGAGTAGATCTGGAGATGATCTACGCAAGGCTCAGAGAGAGGTTCCCGGATATCGATTTTACCGACTGCTACATGAACCCGATCATGAGGAAGAGTGGTCTCACTCCGGATCAGCTGATGAGATCCAGGCTGTACATGCTGCTGCATGAGCGGCCGCTGGATCCGCGCGCAGCTGCCATCATCGGTAACGATATACCGGCACAGGAAGACAGCGATCTGGTACAGTTGCTGCGCGCGGCTGGATTCCGCATCCACGAGATCACCTCTTGCCGCAATTACGAAGAGTATCAGGAGATGGCAGAGAGTTCTTTCTACATTTCCTACAATCCGGACGCGGCTCCGGGAGGAGATATGCTGGCTGAGAGGCTGGGAGGCACCCATCACTATCTGAGGTTCAGCTTCGATCCGGATGAGATCGATGCAGAATTCAGCAAGCTGGCAGAAGTTCTGTCAGCTGCGAGCGCGAATGTCTTCGATGCTCTCGCAGACATCCGCACCAGAGGCCGTGAGGCATCTGCGGCAGCGATCAGGGAGACCAGAGAACTGATCGGTGACACACCGGTCACGATCGACTACACCTTCTGCCCGAGACCGCTCGGACTGGCCAGGTTCCTGCTGGACAACGGATTCAATGTCGTCAGAGTCTACCTGGACGGCATTCCGGGAGCGGACAAGCCGGACTTCGAATACCTCCGGGAGAACTACCCGGATCTGATGCTGCACCCGACGGTGCACACCGGCATGAGATTTGCGAACACGGAGAACAGACAGGCAGCAGATCAGGAGCTTGTCCTCGCTGTTGGCCAGAAAGCCGCATACTTCGAGAACACCGATCATTTTGTCAACGTCGTAGAGGGCGGAGGCATGACCGGCTACGAAGCGATCACACACACACTTGAACTCATGAGAGACGCTTACCTCCACACGCAGGAAATGCGCGAGCTGGTCCAGATCAAGGGCCTCGGCTGCGAAGTTTGCCTGCACTGAACGGAAAGGCGGTCATAATGAAACAGACAGCAAGTATCATTTCAACATATTCAGCCGATGTGATGGGGGTCTGCTCCGCACTGTTCGAGCTCGGCGGCATGACCATCATGCACGACGCGTCCGGCTGCAATTCGACCTATACAACGCATGAGGAGACGCGCTGGTACGATATGGACAGTAGGGTCTACATCTCCGGCATCAGCGAGATCGAAGCGATCATGGGCGATGACGAGAAGCTCATCGGAGACATAGAGGACGCAGCGAGTGAACTGCATCCGGCATTCATCGCGATCGCCGGGACGCCGATCCCTACGATGGTCGGCTTCGATTTCGAGGCGGTAGCGGAAGTCATCGAGATGCGCACCGGGATCCCGACGTTCGGATTCCCGACCACCGGCATGAACACCTACATCCACGGCGCGTCGATGGCACTCGGGGGGATCGCAGAACGTTTTGTCGAGGCACCGGAAGAGGACCCTGAGCCGCTCGAAGGCAGGAAGCTCAGAGTCAACATCCTCGGCCTCACACCGCTGGATTTCTCGGTCAATGGCCAGGACGGATCGATCGTCCGCTGGCTCGAGGATGAGGGATTCGAAGTCGTTTCCAGATGGGCGATGGGCAGCACCCTCGATGAGATCAGGCGCTCAGCGCAGGCTGACGTGAACCTCGTTGTCTCGGCAGCAGGGTATGGTGCCGCCAGAGTGCTGTTCGAGAGATTCGGGATGCCTTATGCCATCGGAGTCCCTGCAGGGAATGAACTGCCGGGGCTGCTGGCAGACCTGATCAGGATCAAAGTGCAGGAATTCAGGAACGACGGACAGAACTCAGCGACCTTTGAGTCGAGGGAGATCAGTATAGACTCAGGTGTTTTCCTGGACGGAAGCACCGGCAGAGACGGCAGCACATACGAACAGGGATTTGCCGCAGTCATCGGAGAAGGCGTGTCCTCACTGTCGATCGCAAGCTCGATCGAGATGGAATGCGGGATTCCGGCCAAAGTGCTTTGCGCGACAGAGTGCCCGGAAGATATCCTCAGGGAGTGCGACCGCATGACACCGGATGAGGACGACATCATTCCGGAACTCCATGGCGCGGCATACGTCATAGCCGATCCGCTCTACAAACCGATCGTTCCGCAAGGCGCGAAGTTCATTCCGCTCCCGAGCGAAGCCTTCTCAGGCAGGATCTACAGAGATGAGATCCCGGATCTGATCAAGGACTTCAATTGGCTCATACAACAGCTGTAATCAATTATCACTTTCATCAATATTATTATTTATTTTCAAGGAGGTTTCTGAGTATGAAGAGCATTCTGACTATGAAGAAAACAACGATCAGATCACTTATCCTGCTGCTGGCACTGTCAATGTCGATGATGTGCCTGTCCGCGTGCGGCTCGTCCGGTGGCGAAGAGTCTGCTCCAGCCGACACACCGGCAACCATCACGGTCACTGATCATGCAGACAACCAGGTCGAAGTCCCTGCAGAGATCAACAGGATCGCTGTATGCGACATCTACCCGCTTCCAAGCGTGCTGGCAGTATTCTTCGGCAACGCAGACAAGATCGTCGGCATGCCTATGCCAAGCATGACAGCCGCGCAAAACGGCCTGCTCGGCCAGCTCTATCCGGAGATCCTGAACGCTGAGACCGGATATATCGACGGTACCAACGTCAACATGGAGGCACTGACCGCTCTCGAACCGGATGTCGTTTTCTACAGCGCATCCAGCGCGGAACTCGGCGAACAGCTGCGCAATGCAGGGTTTGCCGCAGTCGCCATTTCTGTCAACAAGTGGGACTACAACTGCATCGAGACCCTCAACCACTGGATCGAACTGCTGAGCCAGATGTTCCCTGACAGCGACAAAGCCGAACTCGTCAGGACCCGTTCCGAGGAGATGTACGCACTTGTTCAGGACAGAGTCAAAGACATTCCTGACGAAGAGAGAGCAAATGCATTCTTCCTCTTCCAGTACAGCGACACGACTCTGCTGACTTCAGGCAAACAGTTCTTCGTACAGTGGTGGGCAGACGCGATCGGAGCCAAGAACGTCGCGACTGAGCTCTCGACCGACAACTCCGTAGCAGTCAACATGGAGCAGGTCTACGCATGGAATCCTGACCTGATTTTCATGACCAACTTCAACACATACTATCCGGATGACCTCTACAACAACACAGTAGAAGGCTATGACTGGAGCGCAGTGACAGCAGTTCAGAACGAGCGCGTGTTCAAGATGCCTCTCGGTATGTACCGCAGCTACACACCGGGCGTTGACTGCCCGGTCACACTCCTCTGGATGGCCAAGGCCGCATATCCTGAGAAATTCGAAGACCTCGACGTGATCGCAGAGGCAAAATCATATTATAAGGAAGTGTTCGGTATCGACCTGACAGACGAGCAGGCGCAGTCGATCTTCGCGCCGGTACAGAGCTCCGGCACAGGATTCTCGTATCAGTAAGATAAATGAACACTTCTGCATCTTGACAAATCCCGCCGAATTGGTGAAGATAGATGCATGGTGATCAAAACTTCCGATGACAACAGAATATTCAATATCCACACCGAGGGGATCCCGTACCTGTCATTCGACGTGCTGGACCGCCTTGGTGTGCCTAATCTGTTCACGACCAGATATATCTCATACGATGCAGCGACCGGCACAGGCGTCAAAGGCCTGAGACTGGCAGTCATGAAGACTGAGTCGATCCGGGAAGCCGGTCCGATCGTCAAGGCCAACCGCGATATCCTCGCGAGACAGCTCGGATCGTCGATCGAATTCGAATGCATCACGGATCAGAAACACACCAACTATGTCCACGTCGTCAGCAAGGAAGACTTTGGTGTCCCTGATCCGGTCACCAAACCTCTGCACCGCCGTTATGTGGACGGCCTCGTGACGGACATTCCGGATGTGCTGCTGACCGCTTTCGGCGGAGACTGCCCTCCGGTGTATATCGTCGACCCTGTTCGCAAAGCGGTCGGACTGGTACACGCTGGATGGAAAGGCACCCTTGGCAGGATCCCTGAAGTGGCGATAGCCAACATGGTAGTGAGATTTGGCTGCGATCCTAAGGATATGTACGCTGCGATCGGCCCGGGAGTCTGCAAGGACTGCTATGAGATGGGCGACGAAGTCTACGACATGTTCGCCGCGCAGTGGAGCAAGAAAGAAGCTGACAGGCTGTTCAGCCGCTATCCTGCGTATGACGCAAACGGCAGGAGGATCTACGGCGGCAAATACCACCTCGATCTGAGAGAAGCGAACCGCATGACGCTCATCAGAGCGGGCGTGCCGGAGGATCGCATAACGGTATCCAATGTATGCACGAAGTGCAATGTAGATACATTTTATTCATACAGAGCAAAGCGCATGGAGAACGAACAGGTCGCGATGCTCATCAACCGCTTTGACGTCAGATAACTATCGCAGCAGAGGAGGTGCACTATGAACATGATCGTAGCAGCAGACAGGAACTGGGGTATCGGCAGGAACAACGGCCTGCTGGCGGATCTTCCGACAGACATGAAGTACTTCAGAGAGCACACTCAGGGCAAGATAGTTGTCATGGGCAGGAAGACGCTGGAGTCCCTCCCGGGAGGCAAGGGACTGCCGAAGAGGACCAATATCGTACTGTCAGCCAATCCGGATTTCGAAGCCGAAGGATGTATTATTGTACATTCCGAGTATGAGCTGTTCGATGAACTGGCGAAGTATGATCCCGACAACATCTTCCTGATCGGCGGAGCGTCCATATACAACAGGTTCTACAAGTACTGCAGAAGGCTCTTCATCACCAAAATGGATGCCGATCTCAACGCGGACGCCTTCATCGTGAACATAGATGAAGATGAGGACTACAGACTGATCTCGGAGAGCGAACCTGTGACCGAGAACGGTATCACTTTCAGATTCCTGGTATACGCAAGGAATTTTGAAGGAATGATCAGGGCAAGAACACTAAATTTCTAGATAACGGACCGACAGATATATGAGCAAGAAAGACAACAAGAGATTCAAAGACAGCGAGAGGAATACTGCTCCTAAGCGCGGAGGCAAGAACAGACGCGACTACGGCGAGAACTACGAACCGTCGCACAGATCTTCAGGCGCGCGCAGGACATCTTCACGTACATCCGCAGCTCCGAAGAGCCAGACCGCTGCAGCCGGCGGCAGAGGCAGACGCGCTTCTGTTGCCCCGCGCAAGGCGGATTCACGCAGAGTGCTGGGCTTTGACATCGGTGAACAGCAGGAAGCGAATATCGGAACTGACGGACTCGAGGTCATCGCAGGCCGCAACCCTGTCACCGAAGCCCTGACCGGGGAGCGTGAGGTCGAGAGAGTATTCATCGCAGACGGTGCGGAAGGTTCAGTATCCAAGATCGTCGCGATCGCGAAAGAACAGGGCGTCATCGTCGACTTTGTGCCGAAGGAGAAGATCGATGCGATGGCTCCTGGCGCCAAGCACCAGGGCGTAGTCGCCAAAGTCAGCGAGTACAGATATGCCGATCTCGAGGAAGTTTTCGACAAAGCCGCTGCTTCCGGTGAAGATCCGTTCATCGTCATGCTCGACGAAGTCACGGACCCGCACAACCTCGGAGCAGTGATCAGGACGGCTGAATGCGCCGGCGCTCATGGTGTGATCATCCCTAAGAGGAGAGCTGCTTCTCTGACACAGACTGTAGCGCTCGCTGCAGCAGGAGCGATCGAGAGTATTCCTGTAGTGCAGGTGACAAATCTTGCAAGGACGATCGACGAACTCAAGGAAAGAGGCGTATGGGTCGGCGCCGCTGATATGGACGGACAGACTTATTATGAAGCGAATCTGACCGGCCCGATCGCTATCGTCATCGGTAACGAGGGTAAGGGCGTAGGCAGGCTCGTCAAGGAGAAATGCGACTTCGTGCTTTCGATCCCGATGTATGGAAGAATCAATTCTCTCAACGCGTCGAATGCCGCGGCAGTACTGATGTACGGTATCAGGAGAGCAAGGGGATAGAAGCTCCAAATTGGTGCAATTTTCCCTTGACATTGACTTGCAGATTGAGTATATTTATTGAGCGACTTTATGAGTGTATATCGGAGCGATGGGAAACCGGGCTTCGAGTTTTAGGTTGAGAAGATGCGTCAGCATCAGTACATATCGATCGCAAAGGCGTATTTTCCAAGCGATATAACAACAGACGGAGGACAACAATGGCAGCTGGAGTAAGACAGAAGGTCATCCTTGCATGCACAGAGTGCAAGCAGAGAAACTACAATACTATGAAGAACAAGAGAAACAATCCTGACAGGATCGAGCTCATGAAGTATTGCAAGTTCTGCAACAAGGAGACTCTCCACAAGGAGACTAAGTAATAAACAGACGGAGAACTATCATGGCTAACAACAAGACTAACGGAAGCGACAAGGCCAAGGCTGATCTCGCCAAGGCTGCAGCAAGACAGGCTTCCGCCAAGAAGCAGAGCCAGAATCAGGGCAAGGGCAAGAAGAAGGGCGGCTTCATCGCATACCTCAGAGGTGTGAGACAGGAGTTCCGCAAGGTCGTATGGCCTACAAGAGAAGAACTCACTACCGATACTATCGTAGTTATCGCCTGCGTAGTTTTCTTTGCGCTCGCTTTCTGGCTGATAGACACAGGATTCCTTGCAGCACTCAAGGGTATCCTCGGTATAACATTATCCTAGGAGCAGGAACATGGCAGACATGATCGATAGCAAGGATACGGTCAAGACTACAGTTTCCCCACTCGAAGGCGAAGGCCTCAGAGGAGACGGTACCGCCAAGTGGTATGTAGTCCATACGTATTCCGGTTATGAGAATAAAGTTAAGACCAGCATCGAGAGAATGGTAGAGTACCGCGGAATGCAGGATCTCATTCTTGAGGTCGTTGTCCCGACTGAGGACAGGATCGAGATCAAGGATGGAGTCAAGAGGGTCAAGACCCGCAAGCTTTTCCCGGGATATGTCGTGATCAAGATGATAGTCAACAACGAGACCTGGTACCTCGTACGTAATACCGAAGGTGTCACAGGATTCGTTGGTCATGGCTCGGACCCGATCCCTCTTACCAAGGAAGAGATCGTAAGGATGGGTATCGAGAAACTCAAGATCGAACTGGATATCGAAGTGGGCGACACAGTCCGCATCATCGGAGGCGTTTTCGAAGGCCAGCTTGGCATCGTCGAAGCGATCAATCCGGAGAAGCAGATCGTCAAGACCAGGATCTCGATGTTCGGAAGAGATACTCCTGCAGAGATCGAATTCTCTCAGGTGAGCAAGCTGAGGTAATCCCGGCCTGCTCAGATAATATTGAGGAAAGGAGAAGACAATGGCAAAGAAGATCGACGGCTACATCAAGCTGCAGATCCCTGCCGGCGCGGCAACACCAGCACCTCCTGTTGGACCTGCACTCGGACAGAAGAGCGTGAACATCATGGACTTCTGCAAGCAGTTCAACGCAAGGACACAGGATCAGTCCGGAATGATCATCCCTGTAGTTATCACAGTATACACAGACAGATCGTTCACATTCGTATGCAAGACACCACCGGCTGCAGTCCTCATCAAGAAGGCAGCAGGCATCGAGCATGCATCCGGAACACCTAACAAGACCAAGGCTGGTTCCATCACTCTCGCACAGGCAGAAGAGATCGCTAAGACTAAGATGCCGGATCTCAACGCAGCATCCCTCGAGGCAGCAACAGACATGATCAAGGGAACAGCTCGCAGCATGGGAATCACGGTAGTTGAGTAATTCAGTGGGAGGCTAACGCCGACAGTACCACAAGGAGGAAATTAATGAAAAGATCAAAGAGATACGCAGAGCTCGCTAAGAGTTATGACAAGCACGAGCTCGTAGACGTAGCAACTGCAGTTAAGCAGATCAAGAGCTTTGGCAATGCAAAGTTCGACGAAACAGTAGAGATGCATTTCCGTCTCGGAGTTGACGGAAGACACGCAGATCAGCAGGTAAGAGGCGCTATGGTACTTCCGCACGGAACAGGTAAGACCAAGAAGGTTCTTGTTTTCGCTAAGGGACCTAAGGCAGAGGAAGCCCAGGCAGCCGGAGCTGATTTCGTAGGCGCAGAGGACATGGCAGATAAGATCAGAACTGAGAACTGGTTCGGTTTCGACGCAGTAGTCGCTACACCTGATATGATGGGTGTTGTCGGACGTCTCGGTAAGATCCTCGGACCTAGAGGACTCATGCCTAACCCTAAGTCAGGAACAGTTACAATGGACCTCGCCAAGGCACTCTCAGACATCAAAGCCGGTAAGGTCGAGTACAGACTTGACAAATCCAACATCATTCACTGCATCATCGGCAAGAAGTCTTTCACCGAAGAGCAGCTGGTAGAGAATGCTAATGCACTCATTCAGGCAATCGCTAAGGCTAAGCCTGCAGCAGCTAAGGGTCAGTACTTCAAGAGCATCACGATCGCAGCAACGATGAGCCCTGGAGTCAAGGTCAATCCTGCAACAGTAACTCTGTAGTACTCAGTTACAGAGCGTAATCATTAAACAGAATATCCAACCTGAGACAGCGGGTGCGCAAGCTTAATTTCCCGCCGAGGTACAATTCATAAATTGAACCCCGCAGTATGTCTTAAGGCAAAAGCGGGGTATTTTGTACCTGCAAGACAACAAACTATGAGCGAAGGGATATCGCTCAGGAAAGGAGAACTAATGTCTGTAGCAGCAAAGCAAGCCAAGCAGGTCGTCATCGACGAGATCAAGGAAAAGTTTGAAAACGCTTCTTCCGTAGTAGCCGTTGACTATCTGGGACTTACAGTAGAAGAAGCCGACAAGCTGAGAGCAGAGCTCCGCAAGGAAGGCGTCAACTACACAGTATACAAGAACACACTGATCAAGAGAGCGATCAGCGGAACCGATTATGAGAGTTTCGGTGATGTACTCAAGGGATCAACAGCACTTGCATTCAGCGGTGATGATGTCACAGCAGGAGCAAGAGTACTTGCCAAGGCCATCAAGGATTACAAGAAGATGGCATTTAAGGGCGGCGTAGTAGAAGGCAGAGTTTATGACAAAGCCATGGTAGAGGAATTCGCAACAATTCCAGGAAAGGATGGTCTCATCGCACGTTTCATGGGAAGCATCCAGAGCCCGATGGTCAAACTCGCACTTACCCTCAAAGCAATCGCAGAGAAGGACGCTTAATTACACAGAATTCTAGGAAAGCCGGCCAAGAGGCCGCATAGTGAAAATCAGAAAAGGAGAAAAATAATGGATAAGACTCAGATCATTGAGGCTCTGAAGAGCATGACTATTCTTGAGATCAACGAGCTCGTTAAGGCTCTTGAGGAAGAGTTCGGCGTTAGCGCAGTAGCAATGGCAGCTCCAGCAGCTGGCGGCGCAGCAGCAGTCGAAGAAGAAGAGAAGACAGATTTCAACGTAATCCTGAAGGAGATCGGACAGGAGAAGATCAAGGTTATCAAGGCTGTAAGAGAAGCAACAGGTCTTGGACTGAAGGAAGCAAAGGCTCTCGTAGACTCCGCTCCAGCAGCAATCAAGGAGAACGTAGAAGCAGCAGAAGCAAACGCACTGAAGGAAGCTCTCGAGGCTGTTGGCGCTGTTGTCGAACTGCAGTAATTCCGCGATATTTTCCGCTGAGCAGTGTTGCTGTTCAGGAATCGCTCACTTACATACTTCAGGTATGCGCGTTCGCGATTCCTTCACGCGCCTCGCTCAGCGCAAAATCTCATCGGAATTTAGATTCTCATCGCGTTCAGATCGTGTCCGGAATTTAGATTCTCATCGCGTTCAGATCGTGTCCGGAATTTAGATTCCATCGCGTCCGGAACGCGGCACATGCAAAGTTACAAATTGGATCATGCGATATTGATCCGACCCACGCAATATAATGAGCCCCGGCTACGAGGCTCATTTCGTGCGTTTAAAGAAGGTGAAAATCGGCGTTTTTTGCAAAAAAATACGCCAAAAAACGCCAACAAAAAGCATTTTTTCAAGAACAATATTAAGGAGTGAAAACATGCCACAACCAATCAAAGTTGGAAGAAAAGAACGTATGACTTTCGCCAAGATCCATGAGGTATGCGAGATGCCTAACCTCATCGATGTTCAGACGAAGTCGTACAAGTGGTTTATCGAAGAGGGCCTGGGGGAGGTCCTCGAGGACGTATCGCCTATCCGTGATACGACCAATACTCTGAGTCTGGAATTTGCGGATTATCACTTCTCAGATACTCCTAAGTATGACCAGGAGGAGTGCAAGGAGAGAGACGCTACTTACGCGACTTCCCTTACAGTCAAGGTCAGACTGATCAACCGTGAGACCGGTGAGATCAAGGAACAGGACGTATTCATGGGAGATTTCCCTCTCATGACAGAGAAGGGTACTTTCGTCTACAACGGAGCTGAGAGAGCCATCGTTACTCAGATGGTTCGTTCACCGGGACCGTACTTTGACGTTGCGACAGACAAGTCCAATCAGAGACTGTTCAGCTCCCAGGTCATCCCTAACAGGGGTGCATGGCTGGAGTATGAGACAGACTCTCAGGGCATCCTCTATGTAAGAGTCGACAGAACGAGAAAACAGCCTCTGACATCTTTCCTCAGAGCTCTCGGTATCATCGACCCTGATATGCTGACACTCAGCAGCAACGAGGATATCATCGGCCTGTTCGGCGAGGACGACAGACTCCTCCGCACACTGGAGAAGGATACGACCAGGAACAGCGCAGAAGGACTGAGAGAACTGTACAGAAGACTGAGACCGGGAGAGCCGCCGACAGTTGAGAACGCAAGATCGATGCTGATGGCACTGCTCTTCGACGAGAGACGTTATGATCTCGCCAAGGTCGGCAGATTCAAGTACAACCGCAAGCTCGGTCTCCACGACAGACTCGTGGATGCTGTAGCTGCAGAAGACGTATTCGATCCTAACACAGGAGAGATCCTGGTTGAGAAGGACGGCATCATCTCCAGATCCATGGCTATGGTCATCGAGGATGCCGGTGTTGAGTACGTTCACGTTTACAGCAAGAGAGAGGGCCAGGAAGGCGTTGTGACTAAGGTCATCGGCAACAACTTTGTTGATCCGGCCAAGTACATCGACTTCGACCTCACACCATACAAGCTTTCCGAGAAGGTGTTCTACCCTGTCCTGATCGATATCATCAAAGAGGCAGACGGAGACGAGGACAAGCTGAGAGCAGCGATCGCCAACAGAAGGAGAGAGCTCAGCCCTAAGCACATCATCCTCGAGGACATCATCGCTTCGGTCAGCTACCTGCTCAACCTCAACTGCGGCATCGGCGACACCGACGACATCGACCATCTGAGCAACAGAAGACTCAAGACCGTCGGCGAGCTGCTGCAGAACCAGTGCAGGATCGGCTTTGCAAGGATGGAGAAGACGATCAGGGAGAGAATGACTACTGAGAACTCAACACCTCAGCAGCTCATCAACATCAGACCTGTTACGGCTGCCATCAAGGAGTTCTTCGGTTCATCCCAGCTGTCACAGTTCATGGACCAGAACAACCCGCTTGCAGAGCTCACACATAAGAGAAGACTGAGCGCGCTCGGACCTGGCGGACTTTCCAGAGAGAGAGCCGGCATGGAAGTCAGAGACGTTCACTATTCACACTACGGCAGGATGTGCCCTATCGAGACACCTGAAGGTCCGAACATCGGACTGATCGGTTCGCTCACGACATACGGCATCATCAACGAGTATGGTTTTATCGAGACTCCTTACCGCAAGGTCGACAAGGAGACCGGTATCGTAACGACCCATGTTGAATATCTGGCAGCCGCTGACGAGGACCTCATGATCGTCGCTCAGGCTAACGAACCGCTGGATGAAGAGGGACACTTCCTCAACAACAAAGTCGCTGTCAGAGGTATCAAGGGTGAGATCACCATGGTGCCAAAGGGCGATGTCGACTACATGGACGTTTCGCCAAAGCAGGTAGTATCCGTTGCTACCGCTATGATCCCGTTCCTCGAGAACGACGACGCTAACCGTGCTCTGATGGGATCCAACATGCAGAGACAGGCTGTTCCTCTGCTCGTCACCGAGGCTCCTTATGTAGGAACCGGTATCGAGTACAAGGCAGCCTGCGACTCCGGCGCTGTAGTACTCTGCAAGAGCGCGGGTACAGTATCTTACGTTGATGCCAACAGAGTCAGGATCACAAGAGATGACGACGGCACCATCGATGAGTACCACATGCTCAAATTCAAGCGTTCCAACCAGGGAACCTGCATCAACCAGAGACCTATCGTTTCCTATGGCGAGCACCTTGAGGCAGGCGAAGTCGTCGCTGACGGCCCGTCGACAAGCCTCGGCGAGATTTCTCTCGGCAAGAACCTGCTCATAGGATTCATGACATGGGAAGGCTACAACTACGAGGACGCTATCATCCTCAACGAGAGACTTCTCATGGACGACGTACTCACATCACTTCATATCGAGAAGCATGAGTGCGAAGCAAGAGACACCAAGCTCGGACCTGAAGAGATCACCAGAGACATCCCTAATCTCCCTGGCGAAATGCTCAAGGAACTCGATGAGGAAGGTATCATCAGAATCGGAGCTGAAGTCAAATCCAACGATATCCTCGTCGGCAAGCTCACACCTAAGAGCGAGACCGACCTCACACCGGAAGCCAGGATGCTCCGTGCGATCTTCGGCGAGAAGTCCAAGGAAGTCAGAGATTCGTCCCTCAAGCTGCCTCACGGTGAAGAAGGTATCGTAATCGATGTAAGAGTATTCGACAAATCCAACAGCTCAGAGCTGCCTCCTGGAGTCAACAAGATCGTCAGAGTCTACGTTGCTACCAAGAGAAAGATCAATGTCGGAGACAAGATGGCGGGACGCCACGGTAACAAGGGTGTTATCTCCAGGATCCTGCCTCAGGAGGACATGCCGTTCAAGGAAGACGGTGAGCCGCTGCAGGTCATGCTCAACCCTCTGGGCGTACCTTCCCGTATGAACGTAGGACAGGTCCTCGAAGTCCATCTCGGACTCGCAGCCAAGTCGAAGGGCTGGTATATCTCCACGCCTGTATTCGACGGAGCGAGCGAGAAGGACGTTATCAATATGCTTAGAGAAGAAGGATATCCTGAGACCGGTAAGCTGAGACTCAGAGACGGACGTACAGGTGAGTACTTCGCTGCTCCTGTAACAGTCGGTTACATGTACATGCTCAAGCTGCACCATCTCGTAGATGACAAGATCCACGCAAGATCGATCGGACCTTACTCGCTCGTAACTCAGCAGCCTCTCGGCGGTAAAGCTCTGTTCGGCGGACAGAGATTCGGTGAGATGGAGGTATGGGCACTCGAGGCGTACGGTGCTGCATACACACTGCAGGAGATCCTCACAGTCAAGTCCGACGATATCATCGGCAGGACCAAGACATACGAATCCATCATCAACGGCGTCAATATCCCTGAGCCTGGTATCCCTGAGTCCTTCAAGGTACTCATCAAGGAACTCCAGTCACTCGCTCTGGATATCAAGACCAAGGCCGGAGATGACAGTGAGATCAGGATCAGAGAGACATCCGAGTATGACGGAGCGCTCACTCTCGACAGGATGCTCAGTGAGAACGACAGAAGAGCTGAGCGCGAGAGAAGAGAACTCGAACAGGATATGGAAGCAGCAGAAGCTGCAGCTGAATTCAATGCGGATGAGGAAGAGGACGAGGACGATGAGAAGGGCCTCGCAGCATTCCTCAGCAAGCTGACCGGTTCTTTCGCGCAGCCGGACGTTGATCTGACAGAAGCCGTTGAAATGGAAAGCCTCGATGAGCTGATAGACGCTGAAGCTGACGAGACTTTTGATGAAGAAGAGTAAGAAAGGGAGGAAATAGATATGATGACAGATAACAATCAGGATCTCAGAAATATTGAATCCCTTCAGATCAAGCTCGCGTCGACTGAGGAGATGCTCAGCTGGTCCCACGGTGAGGTCACCAAGCCTGAGACCATCAACTACAGATCCCTCAAGCCGGAGTTTGACGGCCTCTTCTGCGAGAGAATATTCGGACCTACCAAGGACTGGGTATGCGGATGCGGCAAGTACAACAAGATCCGCTATAAGGGCCTGATCTGCCCTTACTGCGGTGTAGAAGTTACCAAGGCTAAGGTAAGAAGAGAGAGGATGGGTCACATCCAGCTCGTATCACCTGTATCGCACATCTGGTACTTCAAAGGCATCCCTTCGAGGATCGGCCTTGTTCTCGACATGACACCGAAGGAACTGGAGAAGGTGCTCTACTTTGCCTCCTACGTCGTAACTGACCCGGGCGACACACCATTCCAGTACAAGCAGGTCATCGAAGAGGACGAATACAACGAAGCTCGCGAGATCTACGGCAAGAGCTTCCAAGCTGGCATGGGAGCCGAGGCTGTCAAGAAGCTGCTCGAGGATATCGATGTAGACAAGATGGCTGAGGAACTCAGAGAGCAGATCACCAAGACAACAGGTCAGAAGAGGATCAGACTTGTCAAGATCCTCGAAGTGATCGAGGCATTCAAGCAGTCCGGCAACAGGCCTGAGTGGATGATCCTGGACGTGATCCCTGTGATCCCGCCTGAATTAAGACCTATGGTACAGCTCGACGGAGGCAGATTCGCTACTTCCGACCTTAACGATCTGTACAGAAGAGTCATCAACAGAAATAACAGACTGAAGAAACTGGGCGAACTCGGCGCTCCGGACATCATCGTCAGGAACGAGAAGAGAATGCTTCAGGAATCAGTCGACGCGCTTATCGATAACGGCAGAAGAGGCAGACCTGTTCAGGGTGCGGGCGGACGTAAGCTCAAGTCCCTGTCAGACATGCTCAAGGGTAAGCAGGGAAGATTCCGTCAGAACCTGCTCGGCAAGAGAGTTGACTTCTCAGGACGTTCGGTAATCGTAGTAGGACCGGATCTCAAGTTCTATCAGTGCGGACTGCCTAAGACTATGGCACTCGAACTCTTCAAGCCTTTCATCATGAGAGAGCTGACTGAGAGAGAGATCGCTCAGAACACCAAGCAGGCCAGAATGATGGTAGAGAGAGCCGATACAGAAGTATGGGACGTTCTTGATTACATTATCAAGGATCACCCGGTTCTGCTCAACCGTGCCCCTACACTGCACAGACTCGGTATCCAGGCGTTTGAGCCGGTACTGGTAGAAGGCAAAGCGATCAAGCTGCACCCGCTGGTATGTACTGCGTTCAACGCTGACTTCGACGGAGACCAGATGGCTGTTCACGTACCTCTGTCCGTCGAGGCACAGGCTGAGGCTAGATTCCTCATGCTGTCAGTCAATAACATCCTGGCACCTAAGGACGGATCGCCTATCACGATCCCGACTCAGGACATGATCCTCGGAAGCTACTACCTCACACATCCGGGCAGTGTCGAGAGAAACCGTCCGGCTGAGAAGGGCGACGGCAAGTGTTTTGCCGACTATG
>JAFRGC010000012.1 GCA_017434025.1 Mogibacterium sp.
CCGGCCTTGCGAGATCTCCGTCACGGAGAGGTGGCGTGATGGCAGTGAGGGGAGGAACGGACTTGCCGGTGCCCTTCAGCTTGCTCTGACCTTCCTCATAAGCCGCCTGGATAGCAGCATTGATTTTGTTGATCGTGGCTGTGTCGGACTTCGGGATGATGAGCGAGACGCTGTACTTCGGAGCGCCGCCGTTGATGCTCTTCGGGTCCCAGACATTGGCGTATGACCATCTGGTGTTGACTCCTGTGATAACTTTGGTAGGAATAGATACGTTCTTCATAGGTTTTCTCCTTCTTCTTTGAAATCATCTTTTGCTGTGTTTAGTGCCGGTCGTTTGTCTGAGTCCGGCACGAGTGTCGGTTTACCGGGCGGCTTTGTGATCATGCCGCCAAGCAGTTCTTCAAATTTCTTCTTCCCAAGAAGGGAAGTCATTGCTGTGATACCGAGCACCTTGCGTTCGTAAGGGTCATATCCGGCATTCTCAACTGTTGCAGCAACAGCTGCATCGTCTATGTACTTTCGTACAGATCTGCCTTCCACTACCTTGAAGCCTTTGTACTCAGTGCCGCTCATGGCCTGCTGCAGTGCGTACTCTTTGATATCGTTTGCCCATGCCACAAGATCGTCGATCCGGGGAAGAATGTCCGCTATCTCAGAATCATCAAGTGTTGCAGGTTCTTCAAAATCGTAGGCGGCAAGCTCCATGTTGTAGGCTGCACGTTCGCGGCAGGTCGCTTTGACCTTGCAGAACTGGCAATGGTCTCCGGCGTGATATTCACCTTCGCCGTTGTAAGCCAGCTGTGCGGTAGGAGCCAGAAATTCTTCAGCCCACTTCAGGAGCTCTTCCTTGCTGATCGTGAAGGTGCTTACGTTGTCCCTGCGAGGCTGGAAGATCGTCATCTCAACGGATTCGATATCGTAGATCCCGTCGTAGGTGTCGAGAGCACCGAGTGCATAGCACATCATCTGAGGGTTATTCTCAGCCTCTACGAGGATCCCGAGACCGTACTTGAAGTCGATGATCTGCAAGACCTTATCCGCGATGATGAGACAGTCGCCGGTTCCGAAACCATCCGGTACCCATTTTGAGAAGTCCAGTCGCTGCTCTACCAAGACCTTCGGATCCTTGCATAACTGCTTTGCCTTTTCATATTGCTCTAAAACGTAGTTGCAGTATTCGTCGGTGGATTCCTCCATCTCAGTATCGAAGTAGTCCAGGTTCTCAGTCGGGTCCTTAACGTCTTCGCCTAACGCATGAAGCACCTTGTACTCACACAGCTCATGGGCATCCGTGCCTTGTTTGGCATATGGAGAAGCTTCATCATTTACATCTGCACACAGCTTTGCAGATGGTGGACATGACAGCCACCGGTGCGAGGCTGATGCAGAGAGGTATGCGTGTCTAGGCATCTTTTAATCCCTCCACTTCTTCTACAAGGGCGGGATACTGATCCTCCGGGATGTCGGTAAGGCTTCCACCGTTCGCGTACTTCTTGACCAGGGCTTTCACCTGAGCCTTGAACTGGCCGCCGGATTCATTTGCCTTTGCTGCTAGAAGGGCTCTGACATCTTCCTTCGAGTAGGTCTTCAACGCAGGCTCAGGAGCCTTCGCTTCTTTCTTTGCAGGCTTTGACTTTTTCTCAGGAATAGCTGCAGGAGCTTCGTCTTCGCTGAAGCATTCCATAATGGCACTTGCTGTCTGAATAGCCATTTCTCCGCAGGTTGTAAGATCGTCCAAGATCTTAACCAGGTCACGTAAGCTCTGGACCAACTTCTTTCCATACAGAATAAAATCTTTGAATATCTTTGACAATTCACTTCTTTTGTCCATTTTGTCATTCTCCTTATTTCGTAATGTTCAGTTTTCAAGGTTCGTTTGCGCTGCCGCCGTCGGATTTCCCGGGGCGGCTTAATGAATAGTTCTGTCGTTCATCGTTGCACC
>JAFRGC010000013.1 GCA_017434025.1 Mogibacterium sp.
CTTTGCTGTCTTTAAAAACACGGATCCTTTCATTGTTTCCCGGCATAAGACCTGAGATTTTCCTGCAGCCAATTTAATTCGCGAATGAAAAAAGCCCTCCTTCAGGCGAATGCCTGAAAAAGGACTTTGTCTACGGTCTGAAGGGAGCTGATGCATCAGATGCATCAGCTCCCTTTTTTCTTATTGCGTTATTGTTGTTAAAGTGTGTGGCCACTATGCGATCGTTGCGACGATAACGGCTTTGATCGTATGCATCCTGTTCTCAGCTTCATCGAATACTACTGAATTCTTGCCGGAGAATACTTCTTCGGTGACTTCGCGGATATCATATCCGAGCGCCATCTGTTCAGCGGCCATCGTAGTGTCGAAATTATGGAAAGAAGGAAGGCAGTGCATGAACAGGCAATCAGGATTACCGGTTGATGCCATCAGTTCCTCTGTGACCTTATAAGGAGTGAGCAGCCTGACTCTCTCCGGGATCTGATCCTCTTCACCCATAGATGCCCAGATATCTGTGTAGACTACATCTGCACCTTTGAGACAATCAGGATCGCTGCTGACAGAGATCTCAGCACCTGTCTCGGCAGCGACTGCACCGGCTCTGGCAAGCACATCCGGATCGACTTCACGGGCGAGTTCTTCAGGTCCATAAGCGACAAATTTCATTCCCATTTTGGCACATCCATACATCCATGCATATGCCATATTGTTCCTGATGTCACCTACGAAAACGACTTTGATGTCCTTGAGAGGCTTGAAGATGTGCTCTTCTATCGTCATGATATCTGCGAGGATCTGAGTAGGGTGATCTACATCTGTCAGGCCGTTCCAGACAGGAACGCCTGCGTTCTCTGCGAGTTCCTCAACTGTCGACTGATGAAATCCTCTGTATTCGATACCGTCGAACATCCTGCCGAGGACTTTGGCAGTATCAGCAATCGTTTCTTTCTTGCCCATCTGGGAACTCTTGCTGTCCAGGAAGGTGACACCCGCACCTTCATCCATCGCAGCGACCTCAAAAGAGCATCTGGTCCTTGTGGATGTCTTCTCGAAAAGAAGCACGATATTCTTGCCGGCGAGCATTCCGGTCCTGATGCCGGCACGCTTCTTCGATTTGAGGTCATGAGCAAGGTCGAGCAGATATCTGATCTCGGCCGGAGTGAAATCCATAAGAGTGAGAAAACTTCTTCCTTTAAGGTTAACAGCCATTTTGCGTGAATCTCCCTTCGTTAGTTGAATAATAATTATTGGTTAACTACAGTTAAAGGTCATCTCTGTTGACAGGACATGACATACAGCGAGGGCCGCCTCTTCCTCTTGAGAGCTCTGAGCTCGGTATCGTGAGTACTTCGATGCCTTTTCTGTCCAGCAGATCGTTTGTAACATTGTTTCGTTCATACGTTATGACTTTGCCCGGAGCAATGGCGAGAGTGTTGGAGCCGTCATTCCACTGTTCTCTCTGTGCTGCCATGGTATCTCTTCCGCCGCAACGTATCAGTTCAACCGATGGGACTTTGAGCTCTCTCGCAAGGAGCTTTTTCAGCCTGTCAGTCATAGAATCGACGACCACTTCGCCGTTTCTGTCAAGCGTGATCTCGTAGAGCTGGAGAGGGCCTTCGATCTCAGGATGTATCGTGAATTTGTCGTAGTCGACCATAGTGAATACAGTATCGAGATGCATGAAAGCTCTCTTCTTAGGAATATCGAACACCAGGACCTTGAAGAAATCTGAATTGCGGAGCAGTTCCTGCGCAAAAGTTTCTATACCTACTGCGGAAGTCCTCTCGGACATGCCGACAGCGACAGTATCACTGCTGAGAACGAGGATGTCTCCGCCTTCAATCGATACCGGATCCTCGTATCTGTACCAGCATTGAGTGCCTTCCGGAGCAAAATCTCTGTTATATAGGTACATATACTTGAGCAGCAGACTCTCTCTGCGACGTGTTGCTGTGCTCATGTGATGAATGCTGATACCGCTTCCGACACAGGCTCCCTGGTCACGCGTAAAATACATATTAGGCATCGGATCCATATAGAACGGATAGGTGACATTGATCCTGTCTGCGAGAGTTCTCGGCTGGAATCCATGGATCTCTGACTTCCTGACGCCTTCGATCACTTTCTTCACAAGAGCATCTGCAGGAAGCTCGACCAGATAATCGTATAAAGCTTCGCGGATGTTTTCAGAAGTGAGCGGAGTTTCATCCAGTATCTCTGTTATGAACGACCGCCGAATACTGTCATTGACGAGAGCTCTGGCAGTTTCGTCTTCGTAATAAACGACTTCGACACCATTGGATCTCAGCAGCTCCGCAAAACAGTCGTGCTCCTGCTGTGCTACTTTGAGATAGGGGATATCATCGAAGAGCAGTCTCGCGAAATTATCAGGAACAAGACCCTCGACCTCACTTCCGATACGGTGCAGCAGAACTTTGTTCAGCTTACCGATTTCAGAATAGTTATGAACTTCTCTAACCATGTAAAATTCTCCTCAAGAGATAAATATTAATATCATTATACCATAATCAGGTATGTGCAGTAAAAACTGCTCATGGTGATATCGATGGGCAGGTGCAAGTCGGATGTTGTGAAATATGAGTCATTTGCGGTAGAATAAATACATCAATCATGTGATCAGAAAATTTGACGATAGAATCATACTTAACAGGAGGATGTTTTATGAAGAATGTAAAATGTCTCAAATGCATCAAATGCGGCAGGGAATATGAAGCTCTTCCGGATGCAACAACTTGCGAATGCGGAGGTATTCTGGACGTTGTATATGACTATGATTATATTAAGTCTGTTGCGAGTCCTGAAAGCATTTCGGCCAGTGATAACTACACGATGTGGCGTTACAGGCCGTTCCTCCCGGTAGAAGAAGACACCGTTCAGCCTCCACTCAGAGTAGGTTGGTCACCTCTCTACGAAGAACCTCGGATGGCAGAGAAACTCGGTATCGGCAAGCTTTATCTCAAGGATGACGGCCTCAATCCGACCGCATCCCTCAAGGACAGAGCCAGCTCGATGGGAGTCGCAAAAGCGATTGAGGCAGGATACGATACCATTGCATGCTCTTCGACAGGTAACGCTGCAAGTTCGCTGGCGGGAAATTCAGCTGCCGCAGGACTGAAGACATATATCTTCGTACCGGAAAGAGCTCCGATCGGCAAAGTCGCGCAGCTGCTCATATTCGGCGCGACCGTTATCTCTGTCAAAGGCAACTATGAGGAAACTTTCGAACTGTCCAAAGCCGCTATCGATGAGTACGGATGGTATAACCGCAATGCTGCGATCAACTGCTATCTGATGGAAGGCAAGAAGACGGTAGCGCTGGAAATTGCTGAGCAGCTCGGATGGAAAGTCACAGACTATGTTGCGCTGTCTACCGGCGACGGATGTACGATCGCAGGCGTATGGAAAGGATTCAAGGATCTCTATAATGCGGGATTCATCGACAGACTGCCAAAACTCATCTCCGTTCAGTCAGTCAATACTTGCCCGATCAACAGAGCTGCAAGGACCGGAGAACCTTGGGAGCCGATGGAAGAGAATACGATTGCAGATTCGATCTCTGTAGGTGTACCGCGCAATCCTGACAAGGCAATCAATGCTATCGTCGAGTCGCAGGGCATACCTGTGGAAGTCACAGATGATGAGATCCTCGAAGCAATGAGAGTTACCGGGAGAGAGTGCGGTGTGTTCGGAGAACCTGCCGGTGTAACAGGCATGGCTGGACTGCAGAAGCTCTGCAGAGAAGGGAAGATCCCTGCAGATGCTACCGTTACGGTCATCGTTTCGGGCAACGGCCTCAAAGATACCGCAAACGGCATCAAGGCAGCCGGTGAACCGATCAGACTGGAACCTGATATGGACAAACTTCGCAAAGTGCTTGATCTGTAATCAAAAGATAAAACTGAAAATGTGATACATGAGAAAGCCTCAGCATTGCAGCTGAGGCTTTCTATTATATCAGGGATGTGTCTATATGTCTGTGCGCAGCATGCCCCAGGCGCTCTGTATGCCCTGGACTCCGAGTATCTGTTGAAGACGCGCGGCAATTTTCCTGAGATCTTCATTGTCTGCCTGATTGAGGAATACACGGAACTCTCCGTGTGAGCCTTTCTGTCCTCCGTCAAGGGAAGCCAGGACGGCTGTGATAAGTGTTTCATCGACTGTCTCCCGGAAGAGGCGATCAGGCAGATCATCCGCACGGTACATGACTTCGCGGAGCGGTTTGCCGAAGGCGGAGAGGCCGGCGACGCACACTGTGATATCGGTATTGTCCGGAACTACAGGTTCCCACGGCGCCGGCCATTTGAGCGGATGCCGCCGGGACCCGTCTGCTTCGATCAGAACGGCATCCGCGGTCTTACAGATGTGTTCCATGACCCACGAAGGCAGTGATTTAACTTTGCCCGGCCTGTCAGGGTCAGCAGAGATAACCATTGCCGGCTGGTGTTTATCAAGTAACCCATCGATCTGTGAGAGCAATGCTGTGTCCGGTTCAGCAGTTGGATGATCGAGGATGACAGCAGGAATCCCCTGATAAGGGTCGTATGATCCATGTTGGACGTATCGTGGATCGAGCATGTGGGTCGTTGTAGTCACGACAGTACGTTTACCGGAAGATGCCAGTTCGCGTGCCCACGCAGTAAGAAGGGTGGTTTTGCCTCCTGCTCCGACAATGCTGATCACAGCTTGTTCAGGAAGTGTGATCTGCAGTGCTTCGCTGATGCTGTACTGCTCACCCCTGTAGTTCCAGAGCCTGTAAGGGGTGTCAATGTCGGCAACTTCTCTTTCATCAGCAGCTTCGACAAGAAGCAGATCTTCCATATGGTTTGCAATGATCTGCCTGCCGCCGGTATCACCGGATACGGCCATCAATTCATCTCTGTACCGGGAAGAAAATATCTTGGGACTGTACATTTTGCCATTCCAGGCAAGTGAAACAATACCTGCAGATCCATCATAGTATGCCTCGACCAGTTTGCTGATAGTTTCTGCGCTGAGGTGAGGCTGATCACATACGCAAAACATATACGCCTCTGCATCGCCGGCAGCTTCTATCCCGAGCTGCATACTGTGTGAGATCCCGAGCGCGGGAGCGTCGTTCATTACAACCTTAAAATCTGGAACCAGAGCAGCAACATCAGGATACTGAGTTACAAGGATCCTGCAGGATATGTCCTGATCGCGTACAGCATCAAGAATACTGCATATCATAGGTCGCCCGTCTTCCATGATATGCAGCAATTTGTTGCTGCCGAATCTGGTGCTGTTACCGGCAGCCTGAAGGATAATCACGATTCTATTATGATTTGGCTGGTGCTTAGAAAGGTCCATTTCTGTTGATTTTTCAATTATTAACCATATACTTCTTCTCTTGAGTATTTTACAGTTCCGTAACAGTCAGGTCAACGTTGCGTCTGTAGGCAGGAATACACTATGAACATCATTTTATTCTTGTCTTGATAATAGCAAAGATTTATAATGAGAGTAACTTATATAAGGTCTGCTGATACGTTGGAGAAGTATTATTTTGATACAGAAGGAGCTGTTCCTGATGTTGACAGAATACATTATTCAGCTTATATAAGCAGTGTTTTCTGTATTAGTTTTACAGGGAGGAAAAATTTTATGAAGAAGAAACTTATTGCTTTAATGATTATCCTTGCGATGATTATGATGCCAATGCTGGCAGCATGCGGCGGTGGCGGCGGAAGTGAAGAACCTGCCGGCGGAGACGAAGGCGGCGAAGCAGAAGCAGCAATGAAGGTCGGTCTGATCACTCTTCACGATGAGAACTCGACTTATGATAAGAACTTCATTGAAGCTTTCAAGGCATCCTGTGAGAAGGAAGGTGTAGAACCTATCATCAAAACTAATATTGGTGAAGACCAGGCTTGCTATGAGGCAGCTGGCGAACTCGTTGACGAGGGTTGCAGCATCGTCTTTGCTGACTCCTTCGGACATGAGGACTTCATGATCCAGGCGGCCAAGGAATTCCCTGATGTACAGTTCTGCCATGCGACAGGAACCAAGGCTCACACAGAGGGACTAGCAAACTATCACAACGCATTTGCAGCTATCTATGAAGGACGTTTCCTTGCAGGAGTTGCAGCAGGAATGAAGCTGAATGAAATGATCGAATCCGGTCAGATTACTGCAGATAAAGCTAAGATGGGTTATGTCGGAGCTTATACTTACAACGAGGTAGTTTCCGGTTACACTTCATTCTTCCTCGGTGCACGTTATGTATGCCCATCCGTTACTATGGATGTAACATTTACAAGTTCATGGTATGACGAGACTGCTGAGAAAGAAGCTGCTAACAAGCTGATGGATAACGGCTGCGTACTGATCAGCCAGCACGCTGACTCATTCGGAGCTCCTACAGCCTGCGAGGACAGAGGAGTACCTGATGTATCCTACAACGGCAGCACCAAAGCACAGGGACCTAACACCTACATCATTTCATCAAGAATCAACTGGTCCCCATACTATGAATATGTTATTGAATCCGTAAAGAACGGCACAGCTATGGACCCTGACTATACAGGTACTATTGCTACAGGTTCTGTTGAGATCTTAGACCTTAACGAAGACGTAGCAGCTGAGGGAACTCAGGCTAAGCTGGATGAGGTAAAGGCAGGTCTTGAGGATGGTTCTATCCACGTATTCGATACCAGCACATTCACAATCAAGGGTGAGACTCTTGGTGATGACTTCCTGGCTGACGTAGATTCCGATGCTGATTACACACCTGATACAAATGTTGTCAGCGATGGATACTTCCACGAATCTGAGATGAGATCGGCTCCGTACTTCCCGAACGCTGATCCAGTCGACGGCATTAATCTGCTCGACGTAGCATTCTAAATTAAAACATAATAGCAATAGATCAATAAGTGTTGACCGGTCCTGCACTGGCAGGACCGGTCAAATTTCAAAGGAAACAAAGATCTGATATCGGAAAGGGGCGATTATTTTGCAGGATAGCAGAACACCCGCAGTTTCGATGAGAAACATAACGAAAACATTCGGCAGTATTGTAGCGAACCATAATGTCGATCTCGATATATACAAAGGCGAGATACTGTCGCTGCTGGGCGAGAATGGTTCAGGCAAGACAACACTGATGAACATGCTCGCTGGCATTTATTATCCTGATGAGGGAGAGATTTTGATAGATGGCAAGCAGGTCCATATATCTTCTCCTAAGGATGCATATGACTATGGGATAGGGATGATACACCAGCATTTCAAGCTGGTCAATGTATTTACTGCAGCCCAGAACATCATTCTTGGACTTGAAACTGATCAGGGAAGAAAGAATTCGCGTTTTGGTAAGCTTGATGTCGAATCAGCTAAGAAACGCATCCGCGAGATTTGCGATACATACGGATTTGATGTCGATCCTGATCAGAAAGTATATGACATGTCTGTATCGCAGAAACAGACTGTAGAAATTGTCAAGGTCCTTTATCGTGGCGCGGATATACTGATACTGGATGAACCGACAGCTGTTCTTACCCCTCAGGAGACAGAGAAACTTTTCAAAGTGCTCCGTAATATGAGGGAAGCCGGCAAAACCATGGTCATCATTACACACAAGCTTCATGAAGTAGAAGAAATCTCAGATCGTGTAGCTGTGCTTCGTAAAGGTGAATATATAGGAGATCTGATAACCAGCGAGACCAATGCTCAAGAGATGACCAATATGATGGTCGGACGTGAGGTCAAGCTTAACATAGACAGACCAGAACCAAAGAATGTCAAACCACGCTTAAAGATCAAAGGACTGACGGTCAGATCAGAAGATGGGATCCTCAAGCTCGACGATGTTTCTTTCACTGCGAATACCGGAGAAGTGCTTGGTATTGCAGGCATATCTGGCTGCGGCCAGAAGGAACTTCTTGAATCTATCGCCGGGCTTCAGCATATAGAGAAAGGGGATATCCTCTTTGTTGAAGATGACGGAAGTGAATCAAGTCTGGTCGGAATGGATCCGATAGAGATCGACAAGAAAGGCGTGTCACTTGCCTTTGTTCCTGAGGACAGACTCGGAATGGGTCTTGTGGCCAGCATGGATCTTGCTGACAACATGATGCTCAGATCATTCAGAAGAAAAGGCAGTATTGCCGGATTTACTGACCGAAAGACTCCAAGAGAACTTGCAGAGAAAGTCGTAAACGAGCTCGAAGTTGTTACTCCTGGAATAGAAACACCGGTACGCAGACTTTCCGGAGGTAATGTCCAGAAAGTCCTTGTTGGACGTGAAATAGCGATGAACCCAACGATCCTCATGTCGGCATATGCTGTACGAGGATTGGATATCAATGCATCGTATATGATCTATGATCTGATCAACCAGCAGAAAGAGCGGGGCGTTGCTGTCATATTCGTAGGTGAGGACCTCGATGTTCTGCTTGAGCTCAGCGACCGCATCCTTGTCCTGTGTGCTGGTAAGGTAAGTGGTATAGTTGACGGGAGGACTGCCGATAAGAATGAAGTCGGACTTCTCATGACAAGAGTCGGAGGTGGTGAACGTGGAAAAAACTAAAAAAGAACCTCTGATCCATATAACCAAACGCAGAGAGATCTCGAAGAAAAATGAATGGGCAATACGCTTGGGAAGTATCCTGATAGCTCTCATTGTATGTGCTATCATAACGACTCTTACAACGGATCTGAACCCGATAAGTGTATACGCTTCGATGTGGAGAGGTTCATTCGGAAGTGAACGTAAGATATGGGCACTTCTCAAGGAACTTTCAATTCTGTTGATCATCTCGGTCGCTTTGGCACCATCATTCAAGATGAAGTTCTGGAACCTCGGAGGCGGCGGCCAGGTAATGGCTGGTGTACTCGCCACGACTACATGTATGATCCTTATAGGAGATAGTATCCCAAGTGGCGCTCTGATAGTGATATCGTTTGTTGCTGCACTTGCAGCGGGCGCTTTCTGGGCTTTCATACCTGCATTCTTTAAGGCAAAATGGAACACGAATGAAACGCTGTTCACCCTGATGATGAACTACGTCGCCACGCAGATAGTAGCGTATTTCATCATTAAATGGGAAGTACCTAAGGGCTCCGGACAGATTGGTATGATCAATCAGAATACACAGGCAGGATGGCTGCCTGTCATAGCCGGCAAGCAGTACCTCCTTGCTGTGATAATTGCTATTATAGTAACGATTATCATGTATATATACCTGAGATACACTAAACATGGCTATGAGCTTTCTGTAGTCGGTGAGAGCCATAATACTGCTCAATATGTAGGTATCAATGTAGGCAAAGTAATCATTCGTACTCTTATCTTCACGGGACTTCTTTGCGGACTTACAGGCTGGCTGCTTGTTGCAGGCACTGATCACACGATGTCTACATCCCTTGAGGGTGGAAGAGGCTTCCTCGGAGTTATGGTAGCGTGGCTGGCTCACTTCAACCCAATTGGCATGATTCTATCTGGACTCCTTCTGGTGTTCATGTCCAGAGGCGCAGGCGAGATATCCACAGCGTTCGGACTCAACAGTTCATTCGGAGATATCCTCACTGGTGTGATCTTGTTCTTCGTTATAGGAAGTGAGTTCTTCATCAATTATCAGGTACATTTCCGTAAGTCACATAGAAAGGAGGCTGCTGATGTTTAGTCTTATAACATTCATTCCGAGAGCTATAGTTCAGAGCGTACCGCTGATGCTGGGCTGTGTTGGCGAAACTCTGAATGAAAAGTCCGGCAGCCTTAATCTGGGTATTCCAGGCATAATGTATGTTGGAGCTATATCGGGAGTCATCGGATCATTTTTCTACGAGAATTACGCAGCCAGTTTCAACCCTGTTTTGGGTGTGATTATCCCGATAACCGCATGTTTGATAGGCTCGCTTCTGATGGGACTGCTGTTCTGTTTCCTGACAGTAACACTTCGCGCAAATCAGAACGTAACAGGTCTTGCTATGACAACATTCGGAGTAGGATTTGGAAACTTCTTCGGCGGATCGATCATCAAGCTGACTGGATCTGATGTTCCTTCGATCACACTTTCGATCACAAGTAAAGCATTCAAAACAACATTTCCTTTTGCAGGCAGCGCAGGAGCAATCGGCAAATTACTGTTCTCATACGGATTCATGACATATGTGGCAATTATTATAGCTATCATCACATCATATGTTCTTAAGAAGACTCGCACGGGACTTGAACTGAGAGCTGTCGGAGAGAACCCTGCTACAGCAGATGCCGCAGGAATCAATATAACGAAGTATAAATACTTTGCAATATGCATAGGTTGTATGATTGCCGGACTCGGTGGACTCTATTACGTAATGGACTATGCGAGCGGCGTATGGTCGAATGACGCATTTGGAGACAGAGGATGGCTTGCTATCGCACTCGTAATATTCTCGATCTGGCGTCCGAACTGGGCGATCTGGGAATCGATGCTGTTCGGTGGTCTGTATATCTTGTATCTGTACATCCCTACCGGGACTGATCTTGCGATCAAAGAGATATACAGGATGCTGCCTTATCTTGTAACTATATTCATGCTGATAGCCATCAGCCTCAAGGACAAGAATGAGAACCAGCCTCCTGAAGGCCTTGGACTCCCATACTTCCGAGAAGATCGATGATGCGCCTATACAAATACTAAAACTGGAAAAGGCGCTTGTGGCGCCTTTTCCTGCATAAGAGATAATCGCTCAGGCGGAAAGGAGAAGGCTGTGAAGTATGAGACATACAAAAGACTTGCCAATGCAACATTAGGTAAAGTCAAAGCAGATCTGGTTTTTAGAAACTGCAACATCGTAGATGTCTTTACAGGAGAAATAGTAAAATCCGGTATTGCAGTCAAGGACGGAATAATACTTGGAGTTTCCAAGTCTTACCAGGGCAAACAGGAGATCGATCTCGAGGGAGCTTATATTGCTCCGGGATTCATTGACGCACATCTCCATCTCGAATCAACAATGGTCGCTCCGGCTGAGCTTGTCGCTACAGCTGCAGCGTGCGGCACAACGACATTCATCGTTGACCCTCATGAAGCCGCAAATGTTTCAGGTGCAGATGGTATCAATTACATTCTGGATCAGACGGAAAACTCTCAGGCAAATGTCTTTGTAATGCTGCCTTCATGCGTACCGGCAACCAATATTGACGACAATGGCTGTATGTTTGCGGCAAATGACATGTATCCGTTCATCGGTAACGAACGTATCCTCGGCCTTGGAGAAGTCATGGACGATGATGCTGTAATCAATGGTGATCCGAGGATGTTCGCTAAATTTGCGCTCTTCGGTCATCAGACGATCGACGGTCATGCTCCGTTCCTGCCGAACAGAAAGCTTTCCGCATATAAGCTTGCCGGCGTAGATACTGACCATGAGGCATCTACCTTCGCGTATGCCCTTGAAGAAGCCAGAAGAGGTATCCATGTACATGTGCGTGAAGGTTCTGCTGCTCATAACGTCGACGATATCATCTCAGGTATCGTTAAGACTGGAATTGATACAGAGCATTTCAGCTTCTGTACAGATGACAAACACATCGAGGATATTCTGCGGGACGGACATATCGTTTACAACGTAAGAAGGGCAGTAGAGCTCGGGCTGGATCCGTTCAAGGCTATCAAGATGGCAACGATCAACACGGCAAAATGCTATGGCCTCAAGCAGATCGGAGCCATTGCGCCGGGATATCAGGCAGACTTCGTGATTTTCGACAACATGAAGGACTTCAATGTGCTCGATGTTTACTTCAAAGGCAAACGCATCGACAGGAATGCAGAAGTCAAAGTCAAGAAATGCCCGCCGCATCTTAAGCACACTGTCAATATTGCCAAAGTGAATGCTGCTGATTTTGCGCTTCCGATCAAATCGCAGCACACTCATGTAATTGACATGGAGCCAAAGCAGATCGTGACGAATGATATTATGGTCCACTTCCCGAAGACTGACAATTTTGTCCCTCATGACGGATATCTCAAGATCGCTGCTGTCGAAAGACATAAGAACAGCGGTAAGATTGGCGTTGCCGTTGCAATGGGATATGGTATTCGCGGCGGTGCTATCGCTTCATCAGTATCTCATGATTCGCACAACATCATTGTAATCGGTGATAACGATGAGGATATTGCTATCGCTGTCAACGAGATCGCACGTGTACAGGGAGGGTATACGGTCGTAGAGAACGGCCAGGTATTCGAAACACTGCCGCTGCCTATCATGGGACTGATGACAGATGTACATTTCGCGCAAGTTAACGAAAAGCTTAAAGTGATGAAGAATAAAGCCTATGAAATGGGAGTATCTCAGGACTTCGATCCATTCATCACACTATCATTCATGGCATTGACAGTAATACCTGAACTACGTATCACTCCAAGAGGACTATACAGAGTCAGTGCCAAAGGGTCAGGGTTTATTAAGTGATTTTGCAATAAGGCGCGTTAATGCGCCTTATTGTGATGCAACCGAAAAAGTTCCGTATGCTTTGGCAAAATTTTAACATTTGACCAGTTTTTTCAGCACAACAGGAGTATAATATAATAATGGAGAACAGCTGTTTTGACAGCGCTATTATGAAAAAGTCTGTGGAGCTTGCAGAAGAGCACCGCAGTTATCTGCACACGATCCCTGAGAAGGCATTTGAAGAGTATCAGACTACGGCATATATCAGGAAAGTGTGTGAAGAATACCCAGTCGAGATCATCGATATCGGAATGGAGACCGGCCTCGTTTGCTGGTTAGATGCCGGAATGGAAGATACCATAGCTCTAAGAACAGATATTGATGCTGTCCCGACAGAACACGGGCCACATCATTTCTGCGGACATGATGCACATACAGCGACATTGCTGGGGGCTATGCATTATCTGTGTACGATCAATGACATATTATGCGGCAAGGGTAAAAGCCTGCCGCATAATGTGCTGTTCATTTTTCAGCCGGCGGAAGAGGGCACACGTGGTGCCAGAGCAATGCTGGACCATGGTATCCTGAACAAAATACCGATGCGGCCATCGCGAATATTCGGGATACATAACCGCCCGGAAGTTGACTGCGGAGATATTATCGTTCACCGTGGGCCTTTGATGTCTGAGAAGAGCGTATTTGAGATCAAATTGACCGGCAGACCCGGACATGGTTCGCTGCCGCACAAGAATATTGATCCGATCGTGGCTGCAGGTACTCTTATATGCAGCATGCAGACAATCGTCAGCCGCAATATCGATCCGTTCCAGCCGGCAATATGTACCATTAACAGCGTAACAGGAGGCAAACCGGACAACTCAGCACCGGAGACCGCCGTACTGACAGGTTACATCAGATCTTTCAGTCATGAAACACATAAGCATATGGAAGAGAGACTCAGATCTCTAGCTGAAGGAATTGCTGAAGCCTATCAATGCAGATGTGAGGTGGAGATCACTCCAATGGTTCCTGCAGTAGTGAATACTGATGAGATGTATGAACCCGCATACAGAGCTGCAGTGGCTGCAGTTGGCGAAGATCATGTCAAAGACAGTCCGCCGAGTCTGGCTTCCGAAGACTTTGCTGTATGGGGAACAAAGATCCCGTCATTTTTCTACTGGGTCGGGAGCGGGACTCCCGGCAAAGACAGTGCTCCGTGGCATGATCCGGCATTCTGTGTAGATCCTCATTACACAGAAGTTTCAGTGCCATTGCTATGTGCTGCCGTGATTTGTTAATTACAGCCTTGAGATACAGGCTTGTTATTAGATATACGGAAAGTTTGTGGAGGTTATAGGTATGAAAGAGAAGGTAAAACACGAAGCTCGGATCGAGAATGTTTATCAGCTTGAAGGCCGTGTGCCTATAAGCAGAGCTATTCCATTTGGGCTGCAGCACGTTCTGGCTATGTTCGTAGCTAACGTAACGCCTCTGATCATCATTGCATCAGTCGCAGTTTATGACGGGCAGCCGTTCACTGCAGTCGAGACAGCCAGGCTGATCCAGAACTGTATGCTGATTGCCGGTCTGGGAACTTTAGTCCAGCTGTATCCTGTATGGCGTGTGGGTTCCGGACTCCCGATCGTAATGGGACTGAGCTTTACATTCCTTGCTGCTGCCATGTCCGCAGCGTCGAAGGACTACGGTGTTATGGTCGGAGCGATCATCGTCGGAGGTATTTTCGAAGGTATTCTCGGACTTACAGCCAAATACTGGAGAAGAATCATCTCCCCGCTGCTGTCTTCCTGTGTAGTAGTTGCGATCGGTCTAAGCATTCTTAACGTCGGAGTATCTTCATTCGGTAATTCATCAAAATATCCAATGGGTTCCTGGCAGAATCTTCTGGTTGCCCTGATCACACTCGTTGCAGCACTTGCATTTCATATAAGACTGAAGGGCGTAGCGAAGCAGATGTACGTTCTTCTCGGTCTCATAGTCGGATATGTCGTTTCCATTTTCTTCGGAATGGTAGACTTTGGCGCTATGGGAGCGACGATCAGTGAAATGGGAGTTTTCTCGGTGCCTGAACTGTTCGCATTTACACCTAAGTTCCAGGCCGGTGCAATCATCTCTTTCTGTCTGGTGTTTATGGTTTCAGCTGTAGAGACTATCGGAGATACGACAGCTGCCTGTACAGGCGGTCTCGGAAGAGACATCACAGAGAAAGAAGTATCCGGCTCACTTTGCGCAGACGGATTCATGTCAGCGATCTCCGGCGGAGTATTCGGATGTTCGCCGATCACATCGTTCAGCCAGAATGTAGGCCTTATCGCGATGACTCATGTAGTTAACAGATTCTGCATCATGTTCGGTGCGCTGGCTATGATCCTCGGAGGACTTTTCCCACCGATCGGTGCATTTTTCACTACACTGCCTGACTGTGTACTTGGCGGATGTACAGTCATCATGTTCGGTTCGATCATGATGGCAGGTATCAAGATGATGATCGAAGCAGGTCTGGACAACCGCAACACTCTGATCGCCGCAACATCGATCTGCCTTGGTGTAGGTGTTACACAGGTCGAAGGATTCTTTGACTATATGCCTTCTATTATCAGCGAGATCTTCGCAGGCAACATGGTTGCAGGAGTATTCGTAGTAGGACTCGTCATGGAACTTCTTCTGCCGAAAGATCCGGCAAAGTATGAAGCAGTTATCCATCGTCTGGATGAGGAAATGGAATCTGTTCAGTATGATTCTTCACTGATGTATGACGAAAAACATAAATAGATAAATCATAAGATATTTCATAGAAGTAGCAATTAAAGTTATTGATAAACGACAAGGAGGGTTGAGCATGTCCAAAGAAATATTAGGACAGGCAGTCACCAGGCTGGATGCACGCGACAAAGCCATGGGCCGTATCAAGTATACAGATGACCTCTGTGACAAAGGTGCGCTCGTGATCAGAGTACTGCATTCAACGGTTGCAAACGGTATCGTCAAGAAGATCGATACCAGTGAAGCCGAGAAGATCCCTGGTGTTGTACGCGTCTTCACCTGCTTCGATATCAAAGAGAAGCACTATTTCCCGACCGCGGGACATCCGTGGTCAACAGACCCCCATCATCAGGATATCGCCGATCGTTTGGTCATGACTGACAGACCGCTGTTTTACGGTGACGATATCGGTGCCGTAGTAGCAGAGGATGAAGTCGCAGCGGCACAGGCTATACGTGTTCTCGAGAAGAGCGTAGAATACGAGGAATTGCCTTTTGTGCTGGATGCTCAGGAGGCGATGAAAGAAGGAGCTCCTCTGCTGCATGAGGATTTCCCGAACAATGTTCTGACCCATACAGAGATACATATGGGCAGCGTTGAAGAAGCGATCAAAGAGCCGGGGCTGACCAAAGTAGAAGGCTGGTATCATACCCAGCCGGTACAGCACTGCCACATCGAGAATTTCATATGCTACGCATACGGTGAAGGAGACAGGACCGTAGTCGTCTCATCCACACAGATCCCTCATATAGCGCGGCGTGTCATCGGACAGGCTCTCGGTATGGACTGGGGCAAGTTCAGAGTCATCAAGCCATATGTCGGCGGAGGATTCGGCAACAAGCAGGACGTTCTCTATGAGCCGCTTTGCGCGTGGATCAGCATACAGATGGGAGGACGACTGGTCAAACTTGACGTACCGAGAGAAGAGACCTTTATCTGCAACCGTATCAGACATGAGATCAAGTATCACATCACATCATGGATGCGCCCTGACGGAAGCTTCGCTGCAAGAACGATGAAAGCCTGGGTCAACAATGGCGCTTACAGTTCTCATGGACACGCTATCGCTGCCAAAGGTCTGAACGCTTTCCCACAGCTGTATCCTTGCGACAACATCGACGGTGAGACCTGGACGGTGTACACGAACAGATCAGTAGCAGGCGCAATGAGAGGATACGGAATGCCTCAGGCCAGCTACGCATTTGAGTGCCATGCTGAAGACTGTGCGCGTGCGATGAAGATGGATCCGCTCGAATTCCGTCGCAAGAACCTGATGCCGGTAGGATATTATCACGCGTTTTCCAAGAACGAGCTGTATTCAGATACGTTCAATCAGTGCTTCGACAAAGGTGCTGAGATCATCGGATACTACGATAAAGTCAAAGAATATGCGAACCAGACAGGTGATATCAGACGAGGAATCGCAGTATCCACTTACTGGTACAACACAGCAGTATACCCAATCGCTCTTGAGACATCGTCATGCCGTATCGTGATGAACCAGGACGGTTCAGTACAGTTCCAGCTCGGTGAGACAGAGATCGGACAGGGCGCGGATACAGTCGCTGCGCAGATGATTTCAGATACACTTGGAATTCCTCTCGATATGGTACATCCGGTGTCTTGCCAGGATACTGATGTCACACCGTTCGGAACCGGTGTATATGCTTCCCGCGGAACTTATACACTTGGATTCTCAATCAAGCAGACTGCGCTTCTGCTCAAGCAGAAAGTTCTGGAGGCTGCAAATCAGTTCACACGTATGCCGGTCTATAACCTGGATATCGTGGACGGCAACATTATCAGAACGACTGACGGACGCAAGCTGATGACGATCGGCGAGCTTGCACTTGAAAAATTATACACAACAGAAGGATCTCAGCATCTCACAGCTGAATCCACATATCAGATCAGATCTAACGCATACTCGTTCGGTTGCTGCTTCGCCGAAGTAGAAGTAGATATCCCGATGTGCCGCGTAAGACTGCTCAATATCGTCAATGTCCATGACTGCGGTCAGGTCATCAATCCGATGCTGGCTTCAGGACAGATCCATGGAGGACAGAGCATGGGCATAGGATACGCTCTGTCAGAGAAACTCCTCTGGGATGCTAAGACAGGAAAGCCGCTCAACAATAATCTTCTGGACTACAAGATGTCATCCTTCATGGATCATCCAAGACTCGTAGCAGATTTCGTTGAGAATTACGAACCGACCAGTGCTTATGGAACCAAAGGACTCGGCGAACCGCCGGTATGCCCTGTAGCTCCTGCGATCAGAAACGCTATAGGACAGGCTACTGGACTCTATATCAATGAACTGCCGTTATCACCGCATACTCTTTTCCGTGAGTTCACGGATGCGGGACTGATCAACGATTCATTCGCGGAATAATACACAGGGAAAGGAGAGTACAGACAATGTATGACATTAAAGCTCTATACGAAGCTGAGAGTCTCGATCATGCTGTCAGGCTGCTGCAGGAACATCCATCCGCACAGATACTGGCAGGTGGATCAGACGTCCTTGTCCAGGTGCGTGAAGGCCGCAGAGCCGGAGTCGAACTTGTCAGCATCTATATGCTTGATGAGTTAAGAGGCGTATCGATCGATGAGGAAGAGAACATCCGTATCGGTTCTCTGACCAGCTTCTCGCATATCACTAATGATCCGATCATTCAGAAGTATATCAATGTACTCGGTGAAGCCGTTGATATGGTCGGTGGACCGCAGATCAGAGCCATCGGAACGATCGGCGGCAATACATGCAATGGCGTAACATCCGCAGATTCTGCCTCAACTCTGATGGCATGGGATGCGGTAATGGAAGTTACCGGTCCTGAGGGAGTAAGACGTGTTCCTATCAAAGACTGGTATATCAAGGCTAAAGTAGTTGACCTCAGACCTGCTGAGATCCAGACTGCGATCCTGATCCCTAAGGAATCATATGAAGGGTGCTTCGGCCACTATATCAAATATTCAATGAGAAACGCTCTGGATATCGCAACGACAGGCTGCTCGGTCAACGTCAGGCTGAGTGAAGACAAGAAGACTTTCGATCGTGTGCGCATAGGTTACGGAGTAGCCGCACCGGTACCTGTCAGAGCTTACACAGCAGAAGAGTTTATTCAGGGCAAAGAAATTACTGATGAGAATATCAAAGAATTTGCGGAGACCGTGCTCAAGGATATCAATCCGCGTGACAGCTGGCGTGCCGGTAGGGCACTTCGCCGTCACATCTCAGTAGTCATGGCAGAGCGCGCGCTTCGCGAGTCGATCAGTCTTGCAGGAGGTGTGGTAAATGGATAGACAATATAAAGTGGTCCACTGCACTATCAATGGCAAAAAGGTTGAGCAGGTCGTAGATGTACGCGCGTCACTCACCGACATGCTGCGCAACGACTTCCGCCTGACTTCTGTCAAGAAAGGCTGTGAAGTAGGCGAGTGCGGCGCATGCACAGTCATCATCAATGGTGAAGGCTTCAACTCCTGCATATATCTTGCAGTCTGGGCAGAAGGCAAAGACATCTGGACACTCGAAGGACTGACCGGTCCGGGAGGTGAACTTTCAGATATCCAGCAGGCATTTGTGGATGAAGGTGCAATCCAGTGTGGATTCTGTACGCCGGGCTTTATCATGACAAGCTGGGAAATCGTGAATTCAGGCAAAGAATATACTGATGACGAGCTCAGGAAAGCTCTGTCCGGACATCTCTGCAGATGTACCGGATATGAGAACATCTTCCGTGCTGTCAAGAAGACAATGCTCAGGCATCTTGGCAAATACGATGAAGCTGAGCTTGTCAATTCACAGGGTATTACTGAGTATCCGGAACCAATGCCGTTCAAGTAAGGAGTACGATCATGGCAACTCAACTATTAATGGCGAAAAGCCCAGAAGAAGCTGTTAACAACAAAACAGCAACAGCAGCTTTTCTGGCAGGGGGGACAGAGGTAAACCGTCTCGGATCTGATATCGCAGTCAAGGCTGATATGTTGATCTCACTCAAGAAGTGCAGCGGACTCAGTGACATTACTGAAGCAGACGGTTATATCACTATTGGTTCGATGTGTACTTTCCAAGACCTGATCGAATCTGATACTGTACCTTGCTACCTTAAAGAAGCTGCACACTTCATGGCCTCGCGCACAAAGCGCAATATGGCTACTATTGGCGGCAACATCGCTTCGCTCAGGAGCGATTCCTATCTCATCCCGACTCTCATGGCTGTCGGAGCGGTCCTGGAAATGGAAGGCAATAACGGCTCATGCAGGATCGGAATTGCTGAATACGTAGACAGAAGTGAAGCAGATGCACTCATCACTTCAGTCACAGTTCCGAAAGAGATCAAAGTGATCTCCAGACGCTTCGCGAATACAGCGCAGAGTCACGCAGTACTCACGATGAGCGCAGCGCTCACAGAGGAGGGCATCTGGCTTGACGGTGCAGTCAAGAACGTTGGATTGCTTCATTTCTGTGATCTGGAGAAAGCGTTCCGCGAGGATCCGGATATCAGCGAAGAAGCAATCATTGAGATGGTAAGAGTCTGCACAGGACTTCATACAGCTGATGATATGTTCGGAAGCGACACCTATAAGCGCTACCTCATTGCTGTCACCGCTTATGATCTTCACAAACGTCTCGTTGGAAAGGAGGTATAGACATGATCAGTTGTACTATTAATGGTAAGAAACGGTCATTCGATGTCAGTCCTACGATGAGACTGCGCGAAATGCTCCTCCTGAACGGTAATTATGCAGTCAGAGACAGTGATGATGCCGAAGGTTTCTGCGGAAGTGACACAGTTCTTCTCGACGGCACACCGGTATTTGCCAATCTTGTTCTGGCAGGTGAGGTCGAAGGATGTGAGATCCGCACTCCTGACAGTCTTGGTGATTCCCTGCATCTGTCGATAGTGCAGCAGGCACTGATCGATGCCGGAGTCGTCCAGAGCGCATATAATGCTCCAGCGGCAGCATTGCTCATGACATGGCTGTTTGAAAACAACCCGAATCCTTCCAGAGAAGATGTCAAAGATATTCTCTCAGGCATCTTTATCCGTGATGCCAGCTATGAGCACTATTATCTCGCGGCTGAACTCATCAAGGAGAAACTTGCGGGCGGAGAATACCGTACAGAGATAGCGCCTGAATTCAGGCCGCATCTCAAGGCAATAGGCAAGAACATGCCGAAGGTCGATGCGCCTCAGCTGGTTTCCGGCGAGAAAGCGTTCGTTGAAGACTATGTCGTTCCGGAGACCAACTATATGGTCGTTCTTCGTTCGCCATACGCACAGGCATATGTCAATAAGATCGATACCTCTGAGGCAGAGAAGGTCCCTGGCGTTCTCAAGATCATAACAGCATTCAACTGCCCGGATGTGACTTACATGTCTGCAGGCCAGGGCAATCCGGAACCGTCACCGCACGACAGGAAACTTCTCAACAGAAAAGTCAGACACGTCGGTGACAGAGTCGCTGCGATCGTGGCTGAGACACTTGAGGCTGCGATCCGTGCCAGAGATCTGATCGAAGTCGAATATGAACCGCTCGATGCGGTATTTACTGTCGAAGAAGCAATGGCAGAAGGCGCACCGCGCGTACACAACGGTTACGTTCAGTACAATTCGGGAGCTCCTGCTGACCTGGATGAATACAACAAGAAATTATCCGGAGACGAGAGAGAAGGCAAAGTAGTCTATCAGTTCCCGCTGCATGGAGATATTCTTCACAACGTTGCAGCAGCGAATCACGGCGGAATAGGTGATGTAGACGCTGCATTCAAGGAATCTGATGCCATCGTGGAGGCTACTTACCAGACAAGCCAGATCCAGCATACACCGCTTGAAACACATATCTGCTTCGCCAGAATGGAGAATGGACGCCTTATCGTGCATGCCAGCACACAGGTACCGTACCATGTACGCAGGATCATCGGATGGATCACCGGCCTTCCGGAGAACAAGATCAGAGTTATCAAAACACGTGTCGGCGGCGGTTACGGTTCCAAGCAGGATATTCTGGTAGAAGACCTGACTGCTTACGCGGCATTTATCACCGGCAAACCGGTGCTTTATCACAATACACGCGAGGAGGAGTTCATCGCGAATTCCACCAGGCACCCAATGCGTGTCCATGTCAAGATGGGCGGTAAGAAAGACGGCAGCATCAACGCGATCTACATGAAAGTCGATGCAAATACCGGACCTTACGGTAACCACGCACTTACAGTGCCTATGAACAGCTGCTCGAAAACATTGCCGCTGTTCAAATGTGACAACATGAAATACGATCTTACGATCTACTATACGAATATACCTCCTGCAGGCGCATATCAGGGATATGGAACGCCTAAGGGAACCTATGGCTTGATGATGGCTATGTGTGAGCTGGCTGAGAAACTCGGCGTTGATTATAAAGAGATGGTTCTCAAGAATCACGTAGAGGAAGGCTATATGCTCAACATTCTCAAAGGTCTCGGAGAAGGACGTGAAGGAAATGTAGTTCCGGTCGGTTCCTGCGGACTGAGAGAAGCCGTCGAGAAAGGCTGCGAAATGATCGAATGGGGCAAGCGCGTGGAGAGCGATGACCCTGACTGGAAGATCGGCAAAGGATTTGCAATGATCATGCAGGGTTCCGGACTTCCGGGTCTGGATCAGTCCAACGCGATCTGCAAGCTTGAAACTGACGGAACTGTGATAGTGACCAGCGGCGCCGCAGACATTGGTACCGGTCTTGACACGATCATAGCAAAATCTACAAGCGATATCCTGTGCATGCCGATGGAAAGGATCACTGTACTGTCTGGCGATACCGATTCCGGCGCATTCGATACCGGATCCTACGCTTCTTCAGGAACATTCTTCAGCGGCAACGCTGCGATCAATGCTCTGACCAATATGAAGAACAAGATCCTTGCCGAAGCTGCTTACCAGCTGGGAGAGGAAGAGGATGATCTTGAACTCAGATGGCCGGGAGAGGTGCACTCCACCAAGACCGGAGCAGTACTCACATATTATGATATCTCTCATACAGCAACATCCGGAACAGGACATGGACAGCTGATCACTCCGGGAAGCTACACGACAATGGCTTCGTCAGTACCGTATGGAGCGCATTTCGCTCAGGTAGCAGTCAATATCAAGACCGGAGAAGTCAAAGTCCAGAAATTCTCTGCGGTACAGGATGCCGGCACACCAATCAATCCGGAAGCTGCGCTTTGCCAGATGTATGGAGCTGCACTCAAGTCGATCGGACATACACTGTATGAAGATATGAAACTCGACAAGGATGGCCGCTGCGTCAATGCCAACATGACTGATTACGGTGTTCCGATGATTTCCGAGCAGCCAGATGATTTCAAGGCAGTGCTCATTGATGTTGATGACTATCACGGTCCGTTCGGAGCGAAATCCATCTCTGAGATCGCCTGCAACGGTGCTGCACCGGCAATCGGCAATGCGATACATGATGCGTGCGGAGTCTGGATGAGAAGCTGGCCGATGAGTCCTGAGAAGATACTGAAAGAACTTGGCAAAATCAAATGATATAACGATATGATATTATCGTAAAGTTTATATACAGATCATTGTAGAATCTAACGGTGCAGTCCGTTGATGCTGACGACTGCACTGCAGTATTGCAGGAAGGGAGGAAAATCTATGCTATTAATCGGAAACGGACAATTGATCACACGGGATCCGGAGTTTCCTTATCTTAAAGACGGAGCTGTCGTGACAGACGGTGAAGTCATCAAAGCTGTAGGAACTCTGGCAGATATGAAGGCTGCATATCCTGATGCTGAATTCGTTGACGCTAAGGGCGGCATTATCATGCCGGGCCTGATCAATGCCCATACGCATATCTATTCAGGTCTTGCAAGAGGTCTTGCAATAGAGGGCAATAATCCTACGAATTTCTTCGAAGTACTGGACGGCACTTGGTGGGCAATCGACCGTCATCTGACGATTGACGGTACCAAAGCATGTGCGTATGCGACCATCCTCGACTGCATCAGAGACGGTGTAACGACGATCTTCGATCATCATGCGAGCTTCTGCGAGATCCCGGGTTCACTTTTCGCAATCAAAGACGTTGCGAAAGAACTCGGCATGAGGTCCTGTCTGTGCTACGAGGTTTCTGAGAGAGACGGAGAAGAGAAAACTCTTCAGAGTATCCAGGAGAACGCTGAATTCGCGAAATGGGCAATCAAAGAAGACGATGACATGATCAAGGCTATGTTCGGTGGTCATGCTCTCTTCACGATATCAGACAAGACCTTCGAGAAGATGGTTGAGGCCAATGATGGTATGACAGGTTTCCATATTCACATCGCAGAAGGTATGAACGATGTATATGACAGCCTCCGCAATTACGGCTGCCGTCCGGTCAATAGACTTCTATATAATGGCCTGCTCGGTGACAGGACCCTCCTCGGGCACTGCATCCATGTCAGCCCGGCTGAAATGGACATCATCAAAGAGACCGGTACTATGGTCGTAAACAACCCAGAGTCCAACATGGGCAACGCGGTAGGATGTGCTCCTGTGCTCCAAATGATGGCCAAGGGTATCATGGTAGGTATGGGAACAGATGCTTATACGCATGATATGCTCGAGAGCCTTAAGGTATTCCTGATCATCCAGAGGCACAATGCCGCAATGCCGAACGTTGCATGGGGCGAAGCAATGAGCATGCTGTTCGATAACAACCGCAAGATCGCTGCGAAGTACTTCAAGAAGCCTCTCGGCATTCTCAAAGAAGGCGCTGCTGCAGATGTCATCGTAATGGACTACAAACCGTTCACACCGTTCTCAGATGAGAATATTGACGGACATATGCTGTTTGGTATGATGGGCAAGAACTGCAGGACAACGATCATCAATGGCAAGGTATTATATAAAGACAGAGAGTTTGTCGGTATAGACGAAGAGGCGATCAATGCCTGGACGCTGGAGCAGAGCAAGAAGCTCTGGGGCGAACTCAATCACAGAGTTTATTAACGGGAGGTACATATGAGCGACATTATGCGTCCAATGCCGTACAAGCACCTGCTCGACTGGGTGCTGGAAGAGTACGGGAAAAGCAACAGTATTTTCGGTGTTTCCAAGTTCGTAAAACACACTGACGGTCAGGCGCTTCCGATCTTCGATGAGAAGATAGAGTCGCCGTATGGACCTGCAGCAGGACCTAACACACAGCTGACACAGAACATCGTGGCTGCTTATCTGGCCGGTTCAAGATTCTTCGAGCTCAAGACAGTTCAGAAGATGGACGGAGCAGAACTCGCTGCATGTGTTGCAAAACCATGTATCACTGCTCATGATGAGTGCTACAACTGTGAATGGTCAACTGAGCTGTACGTACCGCAGGCATATGAGGAATACGTCAAGGCATGGTTCCTCTGCAAGATCCTGGCTAAGGAACTCGGTCTCGGTGATCCTGAAGGATTTGTATTCAACATGTCCGTTGGATATGATCTGGAAGGAATCAAGACTGAGAAGGTCAATAAGTTTATTGAAGAAATGAAGGATGCTTCAGAAACTGAAGTATTCAAGAACGCAATGGAGGTATCTCTCCAGGCAGTCAAAGACGGAAGATTCAGACGTGTCGATGAGGAATTCATCAAGAGCATCCCTGCAAGGATCTCGAATTCTATTACTGAGTCAACACTTCACGGATGCCCGCCGGATGAGATCGAGAGAATCGCTTCTTACCTCATCACGGAGAAGAACCTCAATACATTCATCAAGTGCAATCCGACACTGCTCGGCTATGAGTTCGCAAGAACACGTCTCGATTCACTGGGTTTCGATTACATCGTATTCGACGACCATCACTTCCTGGAGGATCTCCAGTGGGCGGACGCTATACCAATGTTCGAGCGTCTGCAGAAGCTGTGCGACGAGAGAGGACTTGAGTTTGGTGTCAAGATCACCAATACGTTCCCGGTAGATGTCAAGGCAGGCGAGCTCCCGTCAGAGGAGATGTATATGTCCGGCCGCAGCCTGTTCCCACTGTCGATCGCTCTTGCTGAGAAACTGACAAGACAGTTCGACGGCAAACTGAGGATCAGCTATTCCGGCGGTGCAGACTACTTCAATATCAAAGAGATATTTGAGGCAGGCATATGGCCGATCACAATGGCTACTACGATCCTCAAACCGGGTGGATATCAAAGAATGTCGCAGATCGGCGAACTTCTTATGGGATGCGGCAGTGAGCGTTTCCACGGCGTAGACAAAGAGAAAGCTGCTGCACTTGTAGAGCTTTCGCAGGGAGAACGCAACCGCAAGCAGATCAAACCGCTTCCTGACCGCAAGAACGGTGAGCAGCTGCCTATGCTCGACTGCTTCACAGCACCTTGCAGCGGCGGATGCCCGATCAATCAGGACATCCCGGCTTACCTTGAGGCTATGGAAAAGGGCAGACCTGAAGATGCTTTCAGGATCATCCTTGAGAAGAACGCACTTCCGTTCATCACAGGAACGATTTGTCCTCATACATGCGCTGACAGATGTATGCGCAATCACTATGAGTCGGCTCTCAGGATCCGTGAAGTCAAGCTGATGGCTGCAGAGCAGGGTTCTGCCAGAGTTGCCAAGCAGCTCCATGCACCAGCTATAACCAGTGACAAGAAAGTAGCTATTATCGGCGGAGGCCCTGCAGGTCTTGCAACAGCTTCCTTCCTGAGCCGCGCCGGAGTCGATGTGACATTATTCGAAAAGCGTAAGAGACTGGGCGGCGTACCTCGCTACGTGATCCCTGAATTCAGGATCAGCGAAGATGCTATCAACAAGGATGTAGCACTCTGCTCAGCATATGGCGCTAAGATCGTCAAGGGAAGAGAGATCGTTTCGATCAACAAGCTGAAAGAAGAAGGCTACACTGATTTCGTGATCTGTATCGGAGCATGGGCAGAAGGCCGCAAGACTCTTAAGTACGGAAAAGAGATCGATGCGCTCGAATTCCTCTTTGACGTCAAGAACGCTCCGGATACAGATAATATCGGAAGAGCAGAGCTCGGTACTGTCAGACTGGGAACTGATGTAGTAGTAATCGGCGGCGGCAATACTGCTATGGACGTAGCAAGAGCTGCAAAGAGACAGCCTGGAGTAGAGCATGTCCGCCTCGTATACCGCAGGACCAGAAGATACATGCCTGCTGATGAGGAAGAACTGCAGATGGCGATCGATGACGGAGTAGAGTTCATGGAACTCCTTGCTCCGGAAGGCGTAGAGAACGGCAAGCTGAAATGCGAAGTATGTGTCCTCGGTGCGCCAGATGAAAGCGGCAGACGTTCACCTGTAGGAACAGGAGAGTATACAGAAGTACCTGCTACAGCTGTTATCGCAGCTGTCGGAGAGAGGATCCATTCTGGCCTCTATCAGTCAGCAGGTGTTCAGCTCGACAGCAAAGGCAAACCTGTAGTAGACGAGAACCTCATGACTACAGTTCCTGGCATTTACGCAGCAGGAGACTGCCGCAGAGGCCCGGCAACCGTTGTCAAGGCGATCGCTGATGCACAGATGATAGCTTCTGCAATCATCGGAGCAGACTTTGATAAGTATGCTGAACTCAATGCAGATGGAAAGATGGACAAACTCCTCGACAGGAAGGGCAACCTTGCTGATCCGCCTGCTGACAAAGCAGATGACCGCTGCCTAGGCTGCTCGACAGTATGTGAGGTATGCGCGGATGTATGTCCTAACAGAGCAAATGTTGTCGTTGATGTACCGGGATTTGAGAAACCTCAGATTCTCCATGTCGACGGCATGTGCAACGAGTGCGGTAACTGCGCAGTATTCTGCCCGTACAGCGGCCGTCCGTTCAAAGACAAATTCACATTGTTCTGGAGCGAAGAAGACTTCACTGACAGCGAGAACAACGGATTCCTGGTACTTGACGGATCCAAAGTGCGCGTCAGACTGTTCGGAAACGTTTCGGAACACGACACAGCAGATCCTAAGTGCACACTGCCGGCAGGCATCCTTGCATTTATCAAAGCTGTGATCGGTAATTATTCATATCTTATCGGTTGATCACAAGAAGGACTATTCGATGCTTATATACATCAAAGGGGCGGGGGATCTGGCAAGCGGAATAGCGTTGAGACTTCATCACGCGCGATTCAAAATCGTGATGACTGATCTTCCTGTGCCTACAGCAGTACGCAGGACGGTGGCTTTCTCGGAAGCCATCCGTCTCGGCAGTACTATGGTAGAAGATGTCAAAGCAGAGAGAGCAGATACAGTTGAGCAGGTCAGGAACTGCATTTCACGGGGTGTTATCCCTGTAGTTCCTGTTCCTGCTGATCAGGTCATTAACAGCCTCCATCCTGAGGTGATCATAGATGCAATCATTGCCAAGAGGAATCTTGGCACGAATATCGATGATGCGCAGCTTGTGATCGGCGTCGGTCCAGGTTTTACTGCTGGCGAGGACTGTCATGCAGTTATCGAAACGAAGCGCGGTCACAATCTGGGCAGAGTCATCCATGAAGGTTCCGCTATCCCAAATACAGGGATACCGGGCGAGATCGGGGGAGAGACAGTTAACCGTGTTATAAGGGCACCTATAGATGGCATATTCCATCCTGCTAAGGATTTCGGAAATGTTGTCTATAAAGGGGACATCGTAGCTTATGTTGACGGGACACCTGTATTTACTGTGATCAGCGGAATAATCAGGGGGATGCTTCAGGACGGAGTGTATGTCACCAAAGGTTTCAAATGCGGTGATGTCGACCCGAGAGGCACTTCTGTCGACTTTATGACTGTATCTGATAAAGCAATGGCAATAGCCGGCGGCGCGCTTGAGGCAGTAGCAGCATTTGCCGCAGATCAGCGCTGAACAGGCCGCCTGTGTTTCCTGGAGAAAAATATGGCTAAAAGAATCAAAAGAATTGCATATATGCGCTGTAGGGGCGGCAGTCCTCTCAAGGACGGATGCGAGAGATCTTCTCTGCCTGCAGACTGCAGTGCGATCAAAGAACAGTATCCTGACGGGATCCTGGGTTGTCCATATGGATGTCTTGGGGGCGGTTCATGTGTTTCCGCGTGCCGTCTGGGCGCTATCAGCATAGAAGCTGGCGGACCTCCGCAGATCGATGAATCAAAGTGTGTGGGCTGTGGGCTTTGTGTCAAAGCCTGCCCGCAGGGCTTGATCGAACTCGTGCTTCCGGCAGCGAATATACAGACAAAGTGCAGCAACAAAGATGCCGGAAAGGAAGCCAGAACTGCCTGTGTCAATTCATGTATCTCTTGCAGGATATGTGAGAAGAACTGTCCGGCCGATGCGATCCATGTGATCGATAATTGTGCAGTTATCGATCAGGATGTGTGTCTGCGATGCGGAATGTGTGCAGTCAAATGTCCTCGCGGTGTCATTCGTGATCGGTTTGGGATCATGACTGACTGAAAGGAGGGGCACATATGGCATATACATTCACAGTAAACGGTGTTGTAAGAACGACCGAAGAAGACAAGCCTCTCCTGAGATACCTCAGAGATGATCTGAAATTATACTCTGTCAAAGACGGATGCTCTGAAGGCGCCTGCGGAACATGTACTATCATTGTGGACGGATACGCAGTCAAATCATGCGTCCTGACAACAAAAAGAGCACAGGGCAAAACCATCCTGACCACTGAGGGCCTGTCTCTCAGGGAGAAAGAAGTGTTCGTATTCGCGTTCGGATCCTGCGGTTCGGTGCAGTGCGGCTTCTGCATACCTGGAATGGTGATGGCAGGCAAGGCCCTGATCGACAGAAATCCTGATCCGACGGATGATGAGATCAAGGAAGCGATCAGAGGCAATATCTGCCGGTGCACCGGATACAAAAAGATCATACAGGGCATAAGAAGAGCAGCCGCGATCCTTCGTGGAGATGAAGATGTGAAATTCGTCACTCAGTTTGCTGACGAAGATGCAGATGGCAGAATCGAATATATCTCTGAATTCGGCACCAAATACGATCCGGCAGTCGTTTCGGGTATAGCTAATTACCGGAACTATGGACACGCATCGATTTTCGGCACTCGCTACGACCCGATTCAGGCTGAGGGAATAGATACATCTATCAGCCACGGCAGAGCTTCGATCTACGGGGTCGGACAGAACGTCTTCCGTGTTGATGTAAGGAAGAAGGTCCTCGGATATGGTAAATATCCTGATGACATCGGACCTGAATACTTCATTCCGGCAGATAAACCTGAGCTCATAATGGAGCAGGCCGGATGGAGCAGAGAAGAGCTCGATGCGGCTATCGAAAAAGGTGAGATCAGGATCGGTTCGACCATATACCGTTCCGGCGAACACGGCTGCGGCATATGTACGATCGTTGATCCTGATATGCCTCCGATGGCATACGTATCCGCCGTCAGATCGCAGTATCCGAGGGCAGTAGTAAAGAAGATCCACAAGGAAAAAGCGGAGTCACTGCCTGGAGTACTGGGCGTTCTCACAGCAGAAGACGTACCTTGCAATAAGGTCGGTCATATCCAGCAGGACTGGGATGTTATGATCGCTGAGGGAGATATCACAAGGATGATGGGCGATGCCATCTGCCTTGTGGTAGCTGAGACTCCATATATACTTGAGCAGGCGAAGAAACAGATCAAGATAGAATATGAACCGCTTGAACCTGTAAGGAACGTTAAGGAAGCAAGCGCGGAAGGTGCTCCTGCGATACATGAAAACGGCAATCTCTGCCAGCAGAGACACGTGGTAAGGGGAGATGCCGCAAAAGCGCTTGCTGAAGCTGCATATACAGTGACAGGGGAATTCCATACACCTTTCACTGAACATGGATTCCTTGAACCTGAGTGCGCGGTATCCTTCCCGTACAAAGACGGGGTCAAGATATTGTCTACAGATCAGGGAGCCTATGATACGCGCAAAGAAGTCTCGATAATGTTCGGCTGGAAGGATACTCCTGAGAAGGTCGTCGTCGAGAACCAGCTCATAGGAGGAGGCTTTGGCGGCAAAGAGGACGTAACAACACAGCATATCTCAGCTCTCGCGGCGATGAAGTTCGGACGTCCGGTCAAGGCAAAATTCAGCCGCACAGAATCTCTCAGAGTGCATCCGAAGAGACATGCTATGGACGGTACCTTCACGATAGGCTGTGATGAAAACGGTATCCTCACGGGACTTGATTGCGAGATCTACTTTGATACAGGTGCCTATGCCAGCCTGTGCGGACCTGTCCTTGAGAGAGCCTGCACACACAGCGTAGGACCATATAACTATCATAATACGGATATACGAGGCTTCGGATACTATACGAACAATCCTCCTGCAGGAGCGTTCAGAGGATTCGGAGTATGCCAGAGCCAGTTCGCACTCGAGTCTCTTCTCAATGTACTGGCGGAGAAAGTCGGTATCAGTCCGTGGGAAATAAGGTACAGGAACGCGATAGAGCCGGGACTGGTGCTCCCGAACGGTCAGATAGCTGACGTATCCACTGCGCTTAAGGAGACACTACTCGCAGTCAAACCATACTATGATGCAGCACCGCCTGACAGAGTGGGCAGTGCCTGCGCAATGAAGAATGCAGGAGTCGGCGTAGGACTTCCGGACAAAGGAAGAGCGAGACTGGTCATTGAGGACGGAATCGTGGTCATATACTCTGCAGCATCAGATATCGGGCAGGGTTGTCAGACAGTCTTCTGCCAGGATGTGGCACAGGCTACAGAGCTTCCGATATCCAAGGTAAGATACGGCATCTCGAATACCGAGAACGCACCGGACTCGGGAACGACCTCCGGTTCGCGTCAGACACTTCTGACAGGTGAAGCGGTCAAGGGTGCAGCTCTTCTGCTCAGAAAAGCCATGGACGAGAACGGGATCATCGAAGCGAACCTGGAAAGGCTCAATGGCAAAGATTACTTTTACGAATACTATGAGCCGACAGACAAACTGGGAGCTGACAAGCCTAATCCGAGGAGCCATATAGCTTACGGATTTGCTACTAATGTAGCGGTGCTTGATGATGAAGGCAAAGTCACTGACATTTACGCGGCATTCGATGCCGGCAAGGTGGTGAATCCGCTGTCCATGTCAGGTCAGATAGAAGGCGGAGTCCTCATGGGAATGGGATATGCCGTGACAGAAGACTGGCCGCTCGAGGACTGCGTCCCGACTGCTAAGTACGGAACTCTTGGACTTCTCAGATCCACGGATGCGCCGGATATCCACGCTATCCATGTAGAGAAAGACTGGCTGCTGGATGCAGCATACGGCGCTAAGGGAATCGGCGAAATCACCACGATACCTGCCGCACCGGCAATAGCCGGCGCGTATTACGCGAGAGACGGTGTCCTGAGAACGTCACTGCCGATCGAAAATACTTACTACAGTAAGAAGAAAAAATAAAGACTATGAAGAAAATCATCAGAAACGGCATGATCGCAACGGACTCTGAAGTCTTTACTGCGGATATCCTTATCGACGGAGAAAAGATATCTGCAGTCGGGACCGGTTTGGTATGCGATGATGCGGAGATCATCGATGCGACGGGAAAGTATGTCCTTCCGGGTGCAGTCGACGTCCATACACATATGGATCTGGACGTCGGTTTTGCGCGGGCGATCGATGATTTCTACGACGGGACTGTTGCTGCTGCGTGCGGCGGCACAACCACGATCGTTGATCATATGGCATTCGGTCCTAAGGACTGCAGCCTCTGGCATCAAGTGAATGAATACCACAGACTCGCAGACGGCAATGCAGTCGTTGACTATGGGTTCCACGGTGTTTTCCAGCATGTGCATGAGAATACTCTTGCTGAGATGAAGGAGATCAAAGAACAGGAAGGGATCACAAGTTTCAAGGTGTATATGACATATGATTATATGCTCCATGACGACGAGATCCTTGAAGTTCTGCGGGCTGCCAGAGAAGCCGGAGTTGTCATCACAGTTCACTGCGAGAATCACGGGGTGATCCAGCTGCTGCGCCGGGAGTACGTAGAGAATGGCTGTAAATCGGCGAAATTTCACCCTCTGAGCCGTCCTGCGCGCTGTGAGGCAGAAGCAGTCAACCGCATGATCCATCTCGCCGCTATGGCTGGATTTGCGCCTCTGTACATCGTCCATCTTTCAAGTAAGGAGGGACTGCATGAAGTGCAGAAGGCAAGAGCGGAGCACCATAAGCACCTAGGTGTCGAAACGTGCACTCAGTATCTGCTGCTGACCGATGAGATGTACGAGGATCCTGAAGAAGGGCTCAAAGCTATCATGTCGCCGCCGCTGAGAAAAGACGCTGACAGGGAAGAACTGTGGCAGGCCCTCAGAGACGGAGTGATCGATACTGTTGCGACCGACCACTGTCCGTTCCACTACAAGGCAGGCAAAGCTGAGAAGCAGTATGGCAAAGACGACTTCACCAAATGCCCTAACGGAGCTCCGGGAGTCCAGGAGAGACTCATGCTCATGTTCTCCGAGGGCTTCATGAAAGGCAGGTTGACACTACCTCAGGTCGTCAGATACAGCTCATCGAACCCATGCAGGATGTTCGGTCTGTATCCGCAGAAGGGAAGCCTGGATCCGGGAACCGATGCAGACATCGTTATAATTGATCCGAAGTCATCAACAGTTATCGATAAGGATTATATCCGCGGCGCCTCCGATTATTCCTGCTATGAAGGAATGGAACTGGAAGGCCGCATCGAACATGTCTTCCTGAGAGGAGAGGAGATCGTAAGAAACAGCGAATTCCTCGGATCCCGTGGAGATGGAAGATATATCAAGAGGGGAGAAAGCATTCTTGTATCAGAATGATTTTTCTATATAAAAAGTTATTGAAATGGATTATACCAGGTGTATAATGAAAATGATTTAGGGAGCATTAAATATTTTAAGGTAAATAAGGAGATATACTATGTCTAAGACAACTGAACTTGCTGAAAAGCTTGCTGCACTTGATATCAGCAAGATGTATGAGAACGATTTCTTCCTGACATGGGAGAAGACAGACGATGAGATTGAGGCGGTATTTGCTGTAGCGGACGCGCTGAGAGATCTGAGAGAGCGCAACAAATCCACAAAGATCTTTGATTCAGGGCTAGGAATCTCTATTTTCCGTGACAATTCCACAAGAACACGTTTCTCATTTGCGAGCGCATGCAATCTGCTCGGACTTGAGGTAGCAGATCTTGACGAAAAGAAGTCACAGATCGCTCATGGAGAGACTGTACGCGAGACAGCTACAATGATCTCATTCATGGCAGATGTAATCGGTATCCGTGATGATATATACATCGGCAAGGGCAACGCTTATATGCATGAGTTTGTCAACTCTGTCACACAGGCATATCACGACGGTGAACTCGAGCAGAAACCAACACTTGTAAACCTGCAGTGTGATATCGATCATCCGACACAGTCAATGGCTGATGCTCTGCACATCATTCATGAGTTTGGCGGTGTAGAGAATCTGAAGGGCAAGAAGATCGCTATGAGCTGGGCTTACTCACCGTCATACGGTAAACCTCTTTCCGTTCCTCAGGGCATCATCGGACTCCTGACACGTTTCGGAATGGACGTTGTTCTCGCTCATCCGGAAGGATATGAAGTCATGAGCGATGTAGTCGAGGTCGCAAAGAAGAATGCAGCTGAAAACGGCGGAAAATTCACGATCACAAACGACATGAAGGAAGCCTTCAAAGACGCTGATGTCGTATATCCGAAGAGCTGGGCGCCTTTCGCAGCTATGGAGATCCGTACCGACCTCTATGGCAAGGGTGACTTTGACGGCATTGACAAGCTCGAGAAGGAACTGCTCGCACAGAATGCGACACATCAGGACTGGCTCGTCGATGACGAGATGATGAAGCTGACCAAGAATGGTCTTGATACTCTGTATATGCATCCGCTTCCTGCAGATATCCAGGGTATTTCCTGTGAGCACGGTGAGGTTACAGCTGAAGTATTTGACCGCGCTCGCGACTCTCTGTACAAAGAAGCATCCAATAAGCCTTACATCATCGCAGCAATGATCTTCCTTGCTAAGGTCAAGGATCCTGCTGCTGCTCTCAGGAAGCTTGATGAGGAAGCAAACCCAAGAAGAGCATTCTAGAGGAAGGAATGATTGAAATGGCAAATAAGAAAATCGTAGTCGCTCTTGGCGGCAATGCTCTGGGCAGTAACCTGGTAGAGCAGATGAGATCTGTCACAGATGCGGTCAAGCCGATCGCTGATCTCATTGAAGAAGGGTATGAAGTAGTCGTTTCCCATGGAAACGGACCGCAGGTCGGAGTTATTCAGGACGCTATGACTCTTCTCTCAAGGGAGAATCCTGAGAAGCATCCACACTTCCCGCTGTCAGTATGTACAGCAATGAGTCAGGGCTACATCGGATATGATATCCAGAATAAACTGAGAGAAGAACTGCTTGACAGGGGAATCAAGAAGGATGTTACCTGTGTTCTCACTCAGGTAGAAGTTGATCCTGATGATCCTGCGTTCCAGCATCCTACAAAACCTATCGGACCTTTCCTCACCAAGGAAGAAGCCGAGGCCAAGAAGAAACTGAGAAATCACGTCTTCATCGAAGATTCCGGCAGAGGTTACAGAAGAGTCGTTGCAAGCCCTGAACCGAAAGCGATCATTGAGATCGGTACGATCAGAACACTTGCAGATTCCGGTCATATCGTGATCGCTGCAGGCGGAGGCGGTATCCCTGTGACGAAAGGGGAGAACAATCACCTCAAAGGTTCTCCTGCCGTGATCGATAAGGACCGTGCATCGGAGCTTCTTGCAGAAGAACTGGACGCTGACTTCCTGATCATTCTTACAGCTGTTGAAAATGCGATGATAAATTACGGGAAGCCGAATCAGCAGAAGCTCGGTGACATCACCACAGAAGAGGCTAAGAAATACATCGCAGAAGGACAGTTTGCACCGGGATCGATGCTTCCTAAGGTAGAGGCTGCAGTTAAGTTCGCTGAGTCAAAGCCGGGCAGAACTGCTCTCATCACTTTGCTCGAGAAAGCAAGAGACGGTATCAACGGAAAGACCGGTACGAGAATCCATGCATAATGAAAAACGCAGCCGGTCTCCGGCTGCGTTGTATTTGCTGAGCAGACGCTACTCGATTTCTGAAGATGATTTGATCTCATCAAGATAGCTGTACAAAGTGTAGTTTGAGATGCCGAAGTACTTGCAGACCTTCGGCCCGGACTTGGTGATGAGGAAAGCTCCGCTGTCATTGAGAAATCTGATCGCGCGGATCTTATCCTCCTTGTTCATGAGCGCTGTCGGCTTGCCGACGAGCTTGACACTCTGCTCAAGCAGTTCATCAAGGAGATCAGCGACATTCCGTGAGATCGCAGCAGGTTCAGGTTCTGACTGTTCCTGCTCCGTGAATTCACGGATGGAATGATCAAGAGCTACCAGCATGCTGACATCGTAGTTGATCCCCATGAGGCCTATGGCCTGTCCATCGTCATCCCGGATGAATATTGTGGTTGATTTGAGCACCTTACCGTCCGGAGTACGGGAAAGGTATGAAATACGGTCCTGCAGCTTGTCAGAACCTTCCTGAAGAGCTTCCAGCACTATGTGGGAAGGGCCGTCACCTACAGAACGTCCCGTGACATGACCGTTCTCTATGGCTATGATCGAATGAGCGTGATCCTGACCTCTCAGATCGTGGATCACGACTTCACAGTTCTTGCCGAAGTGAACAGCGAGGCCGCGGGCGACATGCTTTGCAAATTCGAAATCTTTATCATGATCCATGAGAGTATCTCGCTTTCTGTGATGATTTTCCGATGTTATTACCCGGATGAGGAACAATTCTGGTTAATAAGTACGATTATTTTAGCAAAATTATTTTTATCTAACAATAAAAATTTTATTATATAAGTATTTCTGAACAAATATTACTGATCAGGGAGGACAATAGAAATGGCACTTGATTTTGAAGCAATCAAAAAAGCAGCAGTAAATTACGGACCTGATATGAGCAATTTCCTCAGAGCAATGATCTCGCATCCGAGCGAGAGCTGTGAGGAGGGTGAAGTTGTCGCTTGTATCAAAGCTGAGATGGAGAAGCTCGGCTATGACAAAGTCGAAGTCGACGGACTCGGCAACGTTATCGGCTGGATGGGCGATGGAGACAAGATCATCGCTATCGATTCTCACATAGATACAGTAGGTATCGGTAACATCAACAACTGGACTCACGATCCTTATGAAGGATATGAGACAGATGATATCATCTACGGCAGAGGCGGATCCGACCAGGAAGGCGGAATGGCAAGTGCTGTATATGGAACTAAGATCATGAAGGATCTCGGCCTTATTCCGGAAGGATACAAGATCATGGTTGTAGGATCTGTTCAGGAAGAGGACTGTGACGGAATGTGTTGGCAGTACATCGTCAACAAGTACTTCAATGGTCCTGAAGATGCTGCAGGCAAGATCGATTTCGTCATTTCGACCGAGCCAACTGATGGCGGTATCTATCGCGGACACAGAGGACGTATGGAGATCAGAGTCGATGTCAAGGGTGTATCCTGCCACGGATCAGCTCCTGAGAGAGGCGATAACGCTATTTATAAAATGGCTGATATCATCGACGAAGTAAGACAGCTCAACAACAATGGCTGTGATGACAGCACATCGATCAATGGACTTGTCAAGATGCTTGATCCTAAGTTCAACCCTGATCATTATGAAGATGCAAGATTCCTTGGCAAAGGAACCTGCGCTGTTTCACAGATCTTCTATACATCACCAAGCCGCTGCGCTGTAGCTGACTCCTGCGCGATCTCGATCGACAGACGTATGACAGCAGGTGAGACATGGGACAGCTGCCTTGAGGAGATCAGACAGCTTCCTAGCGTGAAGAAGTATGGTGACGATGTCAAGGTCTCGATGTACATGTATGACCGTCCATCCTGGACAGGTGAGGTATATGAGACAGAGGCTTACTTCCCGACATGGATCAACAAAGAGAGCGCAGCTCATGTCAAAGCTCTTGTGGATGCACATAACGCACTCTTCGGTGAGAAGAGAATCGGTTCGCCTACAGCAATGCATCTGAGAGACGGACGTCCTCTCTGCGATAAATGGACATTCTCAACGAACGGTGTATCGATCCAGGGCCGTTACGGTATCCCATGCGTAGGATTCGGACCTGGTGCAGAGAGCCAGGCTCATGCTCCTAACGAGATCACATGGAAGCAGGATCTCGTTACCTGCGCAGCACTTTATGCAGCTGCAATTCCACTGTATCCTGACGAGGAGAAGACCGGTGATGTAATGCAGTTCCGTGCAGGTAAGACAGACAACGACATCAAATAATGTGCAATTTCCGCCATGTATTTATGAAGACTCAAACCCCGTATCTATGCAGGATACGGGGTTTTTGAGAATTCAGATAACTATCATAAAAAATACAATTCACAGCATGTTTTTTGTGGTATGCTCACTCTAGAAATCTATATATTTTGATTACAATCGAATTAAGAGAGGACACAAGATATGAAGAAGATGGAGGAGAAGATCCTTGCAGAAGGAAAGATCCTGCCGGGCGGAGTATTGAAAGTCGGCAGTTTTCTCAACCAACAGATCGACACAGTTTTCATGCGTGAGATCGGCGAGGAGATCGCTGAGTTATTCAAAGATTCCGGTGCTACCAAGATCCTGACGATCGAAGCTTCCGGCATTCCGATCGCTGTTTCTGCTGGATTTGCAATGAATCTTCCTGTTGTATATGCCAAGAAGAACAAGAGTTCCAATATCTCCGGCGATTGCTACAGTACGTTAGTGCATTCATTCACACATGGTAACAAGAATAATGTTATCGTAACTAAAGAGTATATCTCTTCTGATGACAAAATTCTGATCGTCGATGACTTCCTCGCACACGGAAGTGCTCTGACAGGCCTTATCGAGATATGTGAAATGGCAGGTGCTGAAGTTGTAGGATGCTGTGCAGCAATCGAGAAGGGATTCCAGCTGGGCGGAGATCGTCTGAGAGAACAGGGATACAGAATAGAATCCCTTGCTATCGTTGATGAAATGACTGATACTGAGATCATTTTCCGTGAGCAGTAATAATACGGAGGGAAATATATGAGTGAATTACGCCATCTGATCAACATCACTGATCTGTCGGTAGAGGAGATAGCTCATCTTATCGATGTTGCCGACGATATTATTGAGCATCCTGAAGCATATCAGGATATCTGTGCTCACAAGAAACTGGCTACGCTGTTCTTCGAGCCAAGTACCAGGACCAGACTCAGCTTCACTGCTGCAATGATGGAGCTGGGCGGCAACGTTCTTGGATTTGATCAGGCAGCATCCAGCTCAACTGCCAAGGGCGAAAGCGTCTCTGACACTATCATAATGGCCAGCTGCTATGCGGATATTATCGCTATGAGACACCCTAAGGAAGGCGCTCCGTTCGTAGCAGCAAAACACTCGAGTGTTCCTGTCATCAACGCCGGAGACGGAGGCCATTTCCATCCGACACAGACTCTTACAGACCTGATGACGATACACAGGAAGAGAGGCGAACTCGGAAACCTGACGATCGGACTTTGCGGAGATCTCAAATTCGGCCGTACAGTACATTCTCTGATCGAGGCTATGATCAGGTATGACAACGTCAGATTCATCATGATATCCCCGGAAGAACTTGATCTTCCGAGTTACAACAAGGAGACTCTCGATGCTAAGGGCATCGAATGGAAAGAAGTACGCAGCCTTGAAGAAGCGATGCCTGAACTCGATGTGCTGTATATGACAAGAGTTCAGAAAGAACGATTCTTCAACGAAGAGGACTATATCAGACTCAAGGACAGCTTTATCCTGCGCCGCAACATGCTGGAGACTGCCAAAGAAGACATGATCGTAATGCATCCGCTGCCTCGTGTCAACGAGATCTCTTTAGACGTGGATGAGGATCCTAGAGCCGCTTATTTCTTCCAGGCTCTTATGGGTAAATATATTCGCATGGCACTCATACTGTTCATGCTCGGCATCAGATAGTTGAAGGGAGGAATATATGAATCTTGACGGAGTAACGAACGGCATCGTTCTGGATCACATACAGGCAGGCAAAGGCTGGGACATCTATAATCTGCTGGGACTTGAGAAAGTCGATTGCACAGTCGCGATCATACAGCGTGTCAGCAGCACCAAGTACGGCAGGAAGGATATTATCAAAGTTGACGGTGACGTCGACATCGATCTGGACGTTCTCGGATACTTTGATACCAATATCACTGTGAACAGGATCAAGGATAGGGAACTGCTCAAGAAAGTACATCTCAAACTCCCTGAAACACTCACCGGAGTTATCCAGTGCCGTAATCCAAGATGTATCACATCTGTAGAACAGGAAATCGTGCATCAGTTTAAATTAGCTGATCCGGAAAATAAAAAATACCGCTGCGTATACTGTGACACAGTTTATAAGGAAAAGAAGTAGGGACCTCTGGCGAGGTCCTTTTTTTCGATCTTCAACTATTCCTAAAATCACAATTTTCGGAATAGTTATAACCACTGATTTACATACAATTGAAGATCCGGACCCTGACTGCCGGGATGCATGTTGCTGTCAGGTATCCGGATCTATCAAATAAAACACACTATTCTAGAAATACATACCGCGGAGGTATATATATAACTAGCCCATCAGTACACTGGTATAAATACTACATCTCCAGGATGTATATCATCTGCAGATATATCATTGATATCATATATCTCATGTACGATATCTCTTATATCCAGTCTCTCAGGATTATAGCTGCATGCCAGATCCCACAATGTATCATTCTCCTGTATGGTGACCTGGGCATACTTACGTGCAGTTGCAGCCTCGGCATTGCCGGCGCCTATGATGCTGTATCCGGCGAATACTATGATCATTATTGATAAAAGTATGAAGATGAAGAACCTTACCGGATTCGTGATTCTGTAACTGTGCTTTCTCATGTTGTCCACCTGCCTCTATATATAATCGGTATATGACCGAACCATCTGATGAAGTCTTTCTTTCAGAATAAAACATCTGACGAACATCTGTTCTAAACGTATTATAAACATATGTTCGTTTTCTGTCAAGAGGAATATGAACAAAAGTTCGAAAAATATAAAAACGCTTACGGAACGCATAATTACGTCCTGTAAGCGTTGGAATTTCAACAATTATCAGATCTATTCCTTGGTCAGATCAGCAAATTCCGCTCCGATGAATTCCGCCAGTACATCAGGTTCAAGGATGATCTGGACTCCCCTCTTCCCCGCTGAGAAGTATATCTTATCGAACAGAACTGCAGTCTCATCGATATATGTAGGATACTGTTTCTTCATTCCTATAGGCGAACATCCGCCCCTGATATAGCCTGTCAGGTCGAACATTTCCTTGACGTGTATCATCTCGATCTTCTTATTTCCGGATACTGACGCAGCTTTCTTGAGATCCAGACTGGCACCTGAAGGAATGACAAATACCGACAGGAGACCTTCATCGCCTCTGGTGACGAGAGTCTTGAACACTTCATCTTCAGTGACACCGAGTTCCTCAGCAGCGTGTACGCCGGAGAGATCGGATTCATCTACATCGTATTCTGCCATTTCATATTCGATGCCGGCTGCATCCAGCTGTCTCATGGCATTGGTTTTATCGATCTTCTGTTTCTTCGCCATCACGGACCTCCAGTCTCTGTGTTTCACGGGCTTCTATTCTGTCAAGCAATTCGAGGATCGATCTGCGTTTGATCAGGCAGATCACGAGTATGATCACTGTAATAACGGCGAGCACTGCTATTGCAGTATAATTTCTTTCACTGAAGAAATGACCGAGCAGAAGGCTTCCCAGCATACCCGGAGATCTTCCGATGGTCGATACCAGCAGGAATGGCCGGAAACGCATGTCCGAAATACCTGCGGCATACGACACGAGGTCTTTGGGAACGCCCGGCAGCAGATAGATCAGCAATACGATCAGCAGGCCTTTGCCGGAATTCAGCTTGCGGCGGTAATTTTCGATCTTATCGGCGTCAAATACGATCTCCAGAAAATCCTTCCCGAGGAATTTCGCAATGTAGAAAGATATCGTTACACCGATCAATGCACCTGTAATAGACAGCAGAAAACCGCCCAGTATCCCGAACATATAGCTCGACGCAAACTGTATCGGCTGTCCCGGCAGGATGCAGATGATGACCTGAACGATCTGAAGACCGATGAGGATCAATGCTGATTCTGACCGGTGCAGGTTCAGGTAATCTTCAAGCCTGTATAAAACATCACTGCTGAACAACTCGCTGCCATAGCTGAAATATAGATATACAGGGATTCCAATTACGATAACAGCGAGCAGAAGTATTTTGATCACAGCGATTGAACGCTTGCTATTTTTCATTGATAAGCAGTCCCTTTTTATACAGAGTGTCAAGGCTCTTGATCACCCCGAACCTCGAGTGCTCGTAAGTCAGTCCGCCCTGGAAATAAGCGATATAAGGCTCTCTGAGCGGTGCGTCGGCACTGAGTTCGATCGATGAGCCCTGGACAAAAGCTCCTGCCGCCATCACGACCTGATCCTGATATCCCGGCATGTCCCAAGGTACCGGTGAAACGTACGAATCGACCGGAGAAGCGGACTGGATCGCCTGGCAGAACGCAACTGTACGTTCAGGATCCAGGAACTTGATCGCCTGAATGATGTCGCTCCTCTGTGACATCACATGCGGCATGACCTCAAATCCCATTCTGTCATACACTACACCTGCGAGCATAGCACCTTTCACGGCGGCATTTACGACCTTAGGAGCGAAGAAAATGCCCTGCAGGACATGTCTGTTCTGGCCATAAGTAAGACCGCATTCTGCACCGATTCCGGGGCATGTAAGCCTATAGGATATCTGCTCTATCAGATCTTCCCTTCCAACAATATAACCTCCGGAAAGCGCTATACCGCCTCCAGGATTCTTGATCAGGGATCCTGCCATGACATCAACACCGAAATCTGTAGGCTCATATATATCGACAAACTCGCCGTAACAGTTGTCGAGCATCACTATGATAGATGGATCGATCTCATGGACCATTTCAGTTACCTTGCGGATACTGTCGACAGAGATCGCGGGTCTCCAGTCATAGCCCGTTGAGCGCTGCATTGCCACAACACGGGTCTTATCAGTGATTGCAGCGCGGATCGCGTCCAGATCGACGTCCAGGTCGTCATTCAGAGGTACTTCGCTGTAAAGTATACCATAATCAATTATCGTTCCAGTGAATTTCCCAGGTTCTCTTCCCTGCAGTCCGATGACTGTACGGAGAGTATCGTAAGGTGTTCCGGTCGCTTCGAGCAATTCATCACCAGGTTTGAGAAGCCCCAGCAATGTCGTGGCGATCGCGTGTGTACCGTTCACGATATTCGGCCTGACAAGAGCCGCTTCCGTATTGAAAATGGAAGAATATACCCTCTCTACGGCATCTCTGCCCGGATCATCATATCCGTAACCGGTGCTCCAGTCAAAGTGAGTTGCGTTTATGTGGTTATCCTGGAAAGCACGCAGGACTTTCATCTGATTGACAGCGCAGATATCATCGAGTTCCGCGAATCTGTCTGCCAATTGCTCCTCTGCTTCCCTTACGATATCAAGGACTTTGGGTGAAATGTCAAAGTCCCTGATCAGATAGTCTTCATATTGTGTATGTGCTGACACTATTTATCGTCCTTTCTCTCGAGTTCCCATTCCATGTCATTGACCAGGTCGCGCTTGACATTCATCTTGTGCTGCGCGTACAGCTGAGTCGTCGTGACCTGTTCGTGATCGAGCAGAGCCTGTACGTCATAGATCGAATTGCCCCGCCCTATCAGCGATGTCGCAGCAGTAGCTCTGAGCTTGTGCGGGCTGTATCCCGAATGCCGTGAAGTATCAAGTGCGATGGCTGTATATTTCTTTACCAGCTCCCGTATGGCTCTCTCTGTGATACGTGTACCGCGGAGTGACAGGAAGAGTGCGTCTTCAGCGGCCGTATTTTGCGCTGTGACGGTTTTTCTCTCCGTTGTCAGGTAATCAGTCAAAACCATCACAACGGAGCGGTTGAGCGGCATTATCGACTCCTTGCCGCGCTTCCTGTAAATCTTGAATTCGCCCCTTGAGAAGTTGAACGAGGATACGTTCAGCTGCTGGAGCTCACTGAGACGCAGACCATACGTGACGAACAGCATCAGTATCGCCTTGTCACGGAGTTTGGTCTTCTCCCAGTATTTTCTCTCGTGATCCGTGAGCCCTGTCCCGTTGGTGACTGCATCAAGCATCACCATGACTTCATCGTCCTGCAGAGCTTTGATCTCCCTCTCCCCCGGTTTCGCGACCTTGATCGGGTCAAATCCGTCAGTGATATTCTTCTCGATCAGGCCGTCACGGTACAGCTGTTTGAACAGAACTGATACCGAGGATTTCTTGCGGGCAAGAGACCGGTTGCCATTCTCATACACTGTCACAGTCTCCCCGTCATCGACAGTATAATTCCTGCAGTAATCGATGAAGAGATTGACATCAGCAGCAACTATATTATTGAGCTCTTCAGACTTGATGTCTTTGGGCACCTTTGCCTTCGTCAGATCGGTCTCTTCGATCAGATAGTTGAAGAAAAACCTGACATCATGAAGATAGGCCAGCCTGGTCATCGGGAGGACATTTCCCTTGAGATAAGCAAAATACGATCTCAGGAAAGAAGGCAGTTCAGACTGTATCCCTTCACAGGCCTTCTGGATGTCGTGCTCCTTCCTGACGATGTTATCAGGCTTGTCGCTCTTATTGTGGATTCGGTATTCGGTTTTCGTGGTGGTCTTTCTTGCCATGATCTGTGCGATTACTGAGCAAGTATACGGTCTACAACTGCACCGACAGACTCGCCTTTGCTGATCTCTATCCAGTTGACAAAATCATATCTTCTGAGCCAGGTGAGCTGTCTCTTAGCGTAATGTCTGGTGTTCTTCTTGATATCGTCAACAGCGTCATACAGATCGTATTCGCCTTTCAGATACCCTACGATCTCCTTATATCCGATAGCCTTCATGGAAGGATTCTCAAGAGTATATCCGCGTTTCAGCAGACCCTTGACTTCATCGATCAGGCCATCATCGAGCAGCTTGTGTACACGCCTGTTGATACGGTCATACAGCCACCCTCTCTCCATGTTGAGAGCGAAGAATTTAAAGTCGTAATCAGGGTTGAGCGGACATTCGGATAAGTCCTTGATGCCGTTGCCAAGCTCATAAGCTTCGATCGCCCTGATGATCTTGCGTGCATTGTTAGGATGTATTCTGGAAGCAGACTCCGGATCAAGCGCGTTGAGGTACTGGTGCATGTATTCGCTGCCGTTCTCCTCCGCCATTCTCTCCAGTTCAAGACGTCTCTCAGAGTCACCTCTGCTCCCCGCAAAACTCATATCGTACAGAATGGAGTTAAGGTACAGTCCTGTTCCTCCGCATACGATAGGGGTCTTGCCGCGTGCGAGTACATCGTCGATCACAGCAAGCGCAAGCTTCTGATACGTCGCGACCGTCATGTTGTAGTCCGGCTCGACGATCGAATACAGATGATGTCTTACTACGGACATCTCGTGTTCGTCCGGCTTGGCGCTGCCTACATCCATATATTTGTAAAGCTGGACCGAATCACAGTTAATGATCTCTCCCCTCACTCGCTTGGCGAGGTAGAACGCTACCAGGCTCTTGCCGACAGCGGTCGGTCCCGAAATTATATATACAGTTCCTTTGCTCATACAGGCTCCTTATTTACGTCTGAATGATCTCTCTATATCGTATCTGGTAAATCTTACGAAAGTCGGTCTTCCATGCGGACATGCGTAAGGATCACGGCATGCCGCAAGCTCTTTGATCAGATCATCGATCTCCATGCGGGAGAGTTTCTCACCGCCTTTGACAGCAGATTTGCACGATTTCATGATCAGTTTGTCGATTACAGTATCGTTCCTGCCTGTTGCGTTGTCGATAGACTCGAAGTACGCGCGCAGCCACTGCTCTGCTTCAGAAAGCGAGATGTACGGCGGCACTCCCCTGACGAGGAAGGTACCCGAACCGAAATCGGTGATGTCATACCCCATACGATGCAGAGGCTCTAACATCTCTCTGCCTATATAGTATACATCAGCGCTGACATTGATTGTGACAGGTGTGAGAACAGGCTGTGGCAATTGATTGGATGAGAGATAAGCCGATGTGAATTTCTCATAGTATATTCTCTCGTGAGCTGCGTGCTGGTCGAACATATAGATCGAATCATCGGATTCCATGATGATATATGTATCGAAAACATATCCGGCAAATCGCAGATCATCAAAGCTGAATGGTCTGTCTGCAGCTTCCGGCAGTGACACAGCTGCCGATCTGTCGTCAATCACAGCAGGCTGCTCAGACGCCGGTACTGTTGGTACCGTTGTTTCCCGTACAATACTGCCCAGGAAGTCTCTGATCGAAGACTGCTCCCCTGCCATCAGCGGTTCATCCTTGATCCTGTCCGGATAGAGAGTCCGCTCCGAAATATACTCCGCATCAGCAGGCATTACGACCGGTTTCTCACGCTTCACATCAGGAGTCTGATCCACTGATACCGTGTCGCGTACCAGTCCTGCCGGTACAGCGTCTCTGGATCTCATGGCTTCCTCTACCGCTGATGAGATGATACTGATGATCTCGTCAGAATGGAGGAATCTGATCTCCTTCTTACCCGGATGGATATTGACATCTATGTCATGAGGATCGGCCTCAATGAACAGTATGGCGATCGGAAAACCGGAAAAGATCCTGCCGCCATAGCCTTTCTCAAGGCCTTTCTCGATGACAGGACTGTTGACAAGTCTGCCGTTGACGAAGAACAGCTGGCCTTTTCTCGTATTCCTGGTGGTTCCCGGATCCGAAACATAGCCGTGGATACGGCTGCCGTTTACAGGAATAAGACGGGCATGATCGGTATCAGGGTAGATTTTCTGTATCGCTGCGAGAGTATTGCCGTCCCCTGCAGTAGTAAATACAGTTTCGCCGTTCCGGATCATCATGAAGCGTATGTCCGCGTAACAGACAGCATACTGTTCGATCAGATCGATGATCGCTGAGCCTTCCCGTGCCTCAGATCCCATGAATTTGCGGCGTGCCGGAGTGTTGTAGAAGAGATCCTCTATTACTATGGTCGTCCCCGGATTCGCGCCGGTCGTCTCGTTGGAGATCACTCTGCCGCCGTGCAGCATCAGTCTGACACCGGCAGGTCTGTCTGCAGTTCTTGTCACCATCGTGAGTTTGGAAACTGCAGCAATGCTCGCAAGCGCTTCTCCTCTGAATCCGAGAGAAGTTATGTTATCGAGATCGGCAATACCCGAGATCTTGCTGGTCGCATGTCTGAGAAAAGCAGTCTCAGCTTCTTCAGCAGGGATTCCCGAGCCGTCATCAGTGACCCTGATATAGGATCGCCCTCCTCCCCTGATCTCAACGATGATCGAATGGGAGCCGGCATCGATAGAGTTCTCCACGAGTTCTTTGACAGCACTAACAGGGCGCTCAATGACTTCGCCCGCCGCTATTTTATCCGCAATGAATTTGTCAAGTACTCTGATCATTATCTGTCTGCTCCGTCACGGACCTCATCAATGAGATCCTGCAAAGTGTTGAGCGCCGCGAGAGGCGTCATCACATTGATATCGATTTCTTTGATCTTATTGAGGATCCTGTCATACTTCTCGTTGCTCTCTGCGAGTTCTGCCATGCTGAATCCCTGCGGGATGAACGACAGCTGCACCTGTTCTTCTCCTACGCTGTGCGAATCGGCAGAAGGCGCTCCGGATTCGAGTTCTCTGAGTTTGATCCTCGCTGATTTGCGGATCTCTTCCGGGACGCCTGCGATCCTCGCGACATGGATCCCGTAGCTCTTGCTGGCAGATCCGTCCACAATGTTATGCAGGAAAACGACATTGCTCCCCTCTTCACTTACAGCAACGGAAAGGTTGTGTATATTGTCAAAACTGTCCGCAAGCTCGGTAAGTTCGTGATAATGCGTAGCAAACATCGTTCTTACCCGGTGAGCAGGATCTGACAGGTACTCGACCGTTGCCCATGCTATGGACAAACCGTCGAAAGTACTGGTGCCCCTTCCTATCTCATCGAGTATGATGAGGCTTCTTGATGTCGAATTGCGCAGAATCCCGGCAAGTTCACTCATCTCGATATAGAACGTTGACTGCCCATACGAAAGATTATCGGATGCGCCGATCCTCGTAAAGATCCTGTCAACGACACCGATCTCTGCGGACTCTGCCGGTACGAAAGATCCGATCTGTGCCATGAGGACGATAACAGCCGTCTGACGCATGTAAGTCGATTTACCGGACATGTTTGGGCCGGTGATGATCAGCATGCTGCGATCAGACATATCGATATATGTGTCGTTGGACACGAACATACCTGCACCCAGCAGCTGTTCTACAGATGGATGACGGCCTTTGCGTATATCTATGATGTCACCATTATTGATAACAGGTTTGACATAGTTATTGTCAGAAGCGACTTTAGCAAACGAAAGCAGCACATCCAGTGACGCTACGCATGCAGAGGCTTTCTGCAGATCGGTTATGAACGGTTCCACGGAGGACCTGATCCTGCGGAATTCTTCGTATTCCAGCTTGTTGATCCTTGTTTCAGCACTGAATACAAGGTTCTCTTTTTCTTTAAGTTCCGGAGTGATGAACCTCTCATTGTTGACAAGTGTCTGCTTCCTGACATAGTCTTCAGGGACCTTGTCAGCCATAGCTTTGCTGACGTCGATGTAATAGCCGAATACTTTGTTATATCCGACTTTAAGAGTCTTGATCCCTGTACGCTCCTTCTCGGTTGCTTCCAGACCGGCAATCCACGCTTTGGCATCAGCGATCGATGCCTTGAGCTCATCCAGCTCTTCGGAATACCCCGGCTTAATAAGTCCGCCTTCTGTAATGACGTGCGGAGGTTCTTCGCAGATTGAGCGGTCTATCATGGTGTACAGACTGTCAAAATCTGCAATCCCTTCTTTGATCTCACCGATCAGAGCGCCTTGGAGATAGTCGAGCTGCTCGCGGATATCCGGCAGCTGTCCAAGGGTTGTTTTGAGGGCGATGAGATCTCTTGCATTGGCACGTCCCGCTGCGATAGCCGCAGTGAGGCGCTGGAAGTCATATACGTTCTTGAGTGAATTTGAAATATTGTTCGCAACGATCGGATTGTTCCTGAGTTCTTCGACAGCATCCAGTCTGCTGTTGATCTCAGCTGCGTCTGTAAGCGGCTCTCTGAGCCACTGTTTGAGCAGCCTGCCGCCCATTGCTGTACGAGTCTTGCCGAGGACCCCAAGCAGAGAACCCTTGACGTCATGATCATAGATCGTTTCCAGCAACTCCAGATTGCGCAGTGTCGACCGGTCAAGCTGCATGTGACTGCCATGCTGCCTGATGCTGATCTCCCTGATCTGATCGGGTTCGCTCTTCTGCGTATCAATGAGATACATCAGCAGAGATCCGACTGCGCATACCATCTCCTGATGGCCTTCGAGATCAAGCGGTACCAGTGAGGTCATGCCGAAATGCCGGAGGATGATTTCTCTGCAGGATGCTTCTCTGTAATATGAGTCATCAACTCTGTCTATAAACGGACTGATAAAATGATCATTGAGTGCCGCAGTGACTGTATCGGCACTGCTTTCAGCAAGCACAAGCTCTCTGATACCCATGACAGACAGTTCATCAGTCAGGATGCTGAATGACGGATCATCTCTGAACTCGGTGACAGTGAGTTCTCCGGTCGTGATATCCGCCACTGCAAGAGCCGCAAGTTCTCCGGACAGACAGGCTGAAGCGATATAAACATTCTCTTCACGGCTGCCTGTATCCGTAAGATCCAGCGTTCCAGGCGTATAGACACGGGTGATGTCTCTTCGTACGATGCCTTTGGCTTCTGCAGGATCTTCCATCTGCTCGCAAATCGCGACTTTGTGACCGTTCTTGACCAACCTTACAATGTACGATTCGACGGAATGATAAGGAACACCACACATCGGCGCACGCTCTTCAAGGCCGCAGTTCCGGCCTGTCAGCGTAAGTTCCAGTTCCCGTGACGCAGTTATGGCATCATCAAAAAACATCTCGTAGAAATCTCCGAGACGGAACATCAGGATGGTATCGCGGTAATCATCCTTGATCTTCATATATTGCTGCATCATTGGGGAAAGTTTATCCTGAGCCAAATTGTATTCTCCTGAATAAAGTTGTAGGGGGGATCGGATCCCCCCTACCACCTTAACATCATCTTAATGAGTTCTGATTATCTAGCGTTGTAAGCAGCAACACCGAGTTTGATGAGTTCGCAAGCTCTTCTCATCTTGTCCGGTGTGAGGACGTATGCAATACGCATCTCGTTGCCGCCAAGGCCCTTGGTCGCATAGAATCCAGGAGCCGGTGCGAACATTGCAGTCTCGCCGTTATCATCGAATTCCTTGAGCATGAACATCAGGAAGGATTCGATATCATCTACAGGGAGTTTGCAAGTCATGTAGAATGCGCCTGCAGGCTTCTGGCAAACTACGCCAGGAATCTTGGAAATCTCTTCATAAGCAGCGTCTCTTCTTGCTTCGTACTCAGCCTTAGCTTCGTCATAGTAGCTCTTGTCCATTCTGTACAGAGCTGCTGCGCCGACCTGCTCAAGTGTTGGTACGCAGAGTCTGCCCTGAGCGAGCTTGAGGAGTGCGCTCATGAACTCTTCATTCTTGGAGATAGCAGCACCTACACGCGCACCGCATGCAGACCATCTCTTGGAAACGGAGTCTACGATAACGACTCTGTCAGCGATATCTTCGAGCTGTCCGAATGAGTGAGCTTCTGCTCCGTCATATACGAACTCTCTGTATACTTCGTCAGAGATGATCCAGAGATCATGTTCCTTAGCGATGTCGCCGATAAGTCTCATATCTTCAAGAGTAAGAACTCTTCCTGTAGGGTTGCCAGGCGAGAGGCAGCAGATTGCTTTCGTCTTAGGGGTGATAGCAGCCTCGATCAGATCTCTCTTAGCCCAGTTGTAACCGTCCTCAGCAGATGTTGTGAGCGGTACGAGGACTCCGGAAACCTCATTGCAGAATGTGTTGTAGTTGGTGTAGAAAGGCTCAGCGATAAGAGCTTCATCACCAGGGTTGAGGAGAGCTGTGAAGGCAAGGATCAGAGCTTCAGAACCACCGTTAGTGATAAGGATGTCCTTTCTCTCATACTCCATGTCGAAGTCTCTCTTCATGTAGTAGATCATTGCATCGCGCAGTTCATCGATACCCTGCGACTCAGCATATGCGATGACCTTCTTATCGAAATTTCTGATTGCTTCCATGAAGCAAGGAGGTGTCTCGATATCAGGCTGACCGATGTTAAGACGATAGACTTTCTTGCCATGTTCTCTCTCGGCCTCAAAAGCGAATACGTTGAATCTTCTGATCGGTGAGAACTGCATTGCTGCACATCTTTTTGATACTTCCATGTTGATCTCCTTACATATAAATATTGATAGCTTAAGGGTTACGCTATGTATTGATATAAAGTCAGTGAAGCTCAGAATGCGATGCCTGGACCACATCCCGCACACTTACTTTATTATCGCACGTTTTGTTGGAAAGTAAAAGCAGATATTCAATATTTCCTTTGGTTCCTCTGATCGGTGAATAGGTCAGTTCTACAGGATACAAGCCATTGTCCTGAGCATATCCTATGACCTTGCGGATGACTTCTTCATGCACCGCCGGCTCTCTCACGATACCGCCCTTTCCTACCTGTTCTCTGCCTGCTTCAAACTGTGGTTTGACCAGGCACAGGATCTTACCTCCAGGAGCGAGGACCTTCGCTGCAACCGGGAACATATGGCTGACAGAGATGAAACTCACATCTATTGATATAAGCTCAACCGGCTCTTCGATAAGATCTGTGTCGAGGTACCGGATATTGGTCTTCTCCATATTTACGACTCTCGGATCGGTTCGAAGCTTGTAATCGAGCTGTCCGTATCCGACATCGATAGCATAGACTTTGGATGCGCCATGCTGGAGCATGCAGTCCGTGAAGCCGCCTGTGGAAGCGCCCATATCGATACATACAGCACATTCACAGGAAACTCCCCAGTCCTCGATCGCTTTCTGCAGCTTGAGACCTCCCCTGCTTACATACGGACATTCCTTGCCTGCAACTACGATCTCTGAATCCACATCAAAACTCTGGCCAGGTTTGTCTTCGAGTCTTCCGTTGACCGTAACAAGACCGGCCATGATCGTTCTCTTGGCCTTCTCGCGGGATTCCGCCAGACCATTATTCACAAGCAGTACGTCAAGCCTTTCTTTCAAGTCTTTCCTGCACCTTTCGAACTATTGATTCAGCATCGATCCCGCATTCCTTCCTGAGCGAAGGAATATCTCCGTGAGGAATAAATCTGTCAGGGATCGCAATATTGATGATATCGTATGAAGCATCGCTGTTGGCCGCTCCGAATGATTCTCCGAAACCGCCTGAGAAGACATTGTCTTCAACTGTGACGACAAGTCCGGTATCAAGAGCAGCCCATGTCGTATCGAGAGGTTTGACAACCGCCACGTTGACGACACCGGTATCAAGGCCGGAAGCTTTGAGGATCTCTGCAGCACGGATCGCTTCATCGAGCATAGCTCCGACTGCAAGGATCGTAACGTCCCTGCCTTCACTGATCGTGCTGTTAGCGCCGCGGAATCTGCGAAGCCTGAGATGATCTCCCTCACTCGAACCTCTCGGATATCTGATGGCGACAGGCCCATCCATGTCAACTGCGAATTCGAGCATTTCAGCCAGCTGGTTGCCGTCTGCAGGAGCAAGCACCGTCATTCCCGGGATCATAGAGAGATACGACAGATCGAACTGACCATGATGAGTCTCTCCATCTGCTCCTACAAGACCCGCTCTGTCTACTGCGAAAACAACGTGAAGATCCTGAAGTGCCACATCCTCGATGATGTAATCGAAAGCCCTCTGGAGGAAACTCGAGTAGATGGCAACGACCGGTTTCATGCCTGCTTTGGCAAGTCCCGCCGCAAAAACTACTGCGTGCTCTTCCGCGATTCCGACATCAAAATACCTGTCTGTATGAGCTTCATAGAACGGGATCAATCCGGTTGCCGTTCCCATAGCTGCCGCGATAGCAACTATCTTGTCATCCTTATCAGCGAGTGCTGTCAGTGTCTCTCCGAAGACTTTGGAGTATGACGGCGAAGTACTCTTCTTCAGTTCCTCACCTGTCTCAATGTCAAATGGTCCGATTCCGTGGAATTTGCGCGGATATTTCTCAGACCATTTGTAGCCTTTGCCTTTGACTGTTATGACGTGGATGAGTGTTGGCCCGTCGTATTCTGCCGCTGCTTTGAGAATATCTGACATCTGCCGGATATCATAACCGTCGACAGGTCCGAAGTACTTGATCCCAAGGTCTTCGATCAGGTGGCCTTCCTCACCGAGTACAGAATACTTGATCTTCTGCTTAGAGCTCCTGAGGCCTTTGGTGATCGGGCGTCCGATGAACGGTACATTATCCAGGGCGGATTTGACAGATACTTTAGCCTGATCATATTTCTGCGATGAGCGGACTTTGTTAAGATATTTCGACAGCGCTCCTACATTGTGCGAGATCGACATGCCATTATCATTGAGCACTATATTGACATTGGTCTGATTCGCTCCGATGTTATTGAGCGCTTCATAAACTGTACCGTTAGTAAACGAACCGTCGCCGATCACAGCAACAACGTTGTAGTCTTCCCCGCTGATATCTCTTGCGACAGCCATTCCGTAAGCAGCGCTGACTGAAGTGCTTGAATGACCGGTATCATATGCGTCAAACGCACTCTCACGGCTCTTAGGGAAGCCTGACATGCCGCCGTACTGCCTGAGTGTATCAAAACCTGCAGCGCGTCCCGTAAGGATCTTATGTACATAAGTCTGGTGCCCGACATCATATATGATACGGTCCTTCGGACAGTTAAAAGTCCTCATGAGAGCAACTGTAAGTTCGACGATCCCCAGATTGGATGAAACATGTCCGCCTGTTCTGGAGACTTTCTCTACAATGAAAGACCGGATGTCTTCACACAGTTCATTGAGGTCAGACACTGGAGCAGTCTTGCATATATTGAGAAGGTCGTCGTTATATAAATCGTATTTCATTGTTTGCCATTACCTGATCGATCAGTACTTACGTATCTCGAGTTTGTCTGCGAGCTCATTGAAGAATGATGCACTGCTGCCGAACTTCGCTATAGATGCTTTCGCGCCGGAAGTAAGTCTGTGGAGCTCGTTCTTTGCTGCTTCCATGCCATGTACACATACATAGTTGCATTTCCCGAGATCCTGATCTTTACCAACATTCTTGCCGATGAGTTCTGCGTCGCCCTCGAAGTCAAGAATATCATCAAGGACCTGGAACGCGACACCAATATTGTGTGCATATTCTGTGAAGGCTTCGAGAACTTCTTCGTCTGCGCCTGCCAGAATAAGGCCCGCACGGACAGGTGCGGTGATGAGATCAGCGGTTTTGTGATCCTCTATGAAAGAAACGAGTTCGGGCGTTGCCTCCGCATACTCACCTCGTACGTCTGCAGTCTGACCGCCGATCATGCCTCTGATTCCTGCACGTGACATGATCTCATGTGCTGCCCTGGCATGCCGGATGACGGTGCCCTGGTCATTGCAGTGCAGCAGGACTTCTCCTGTCATCACTTCCGCAGCAGTGTTGAGAAGACCGTCGCCGGCCAGTATTGCCATATCCTCGCCGTATACTTTATGGTTGGTAGGCTTGCCTCTTCTCAGATCATCATTGTCCATTGCCGGGAGATCATCGTGAATAAGCGAATATGTATGTATATATTCAAGGCTCAGCGCGTATGGGAGAGCCTGTACGAGATCCCCTCCTGCCCAGTCACAGCTCGCCAGCAGAAGTACCGGTCTCAGCCTTTTGCCGCCTACCTGAAGGCTGTATTCCATAGCATCTCTGAGGACTCCGGCCTCATCTCCTACTGCCGGTATACAGTCCGTGAGATGCTCATTGATGAAAGCCCTGTATTCCTCATAACTAAACATTCTGATCATTCCCTTCTGTATAGACTTCGATATGCTGATCTGCTTTATCAAGGATCTCTTTGCAGAACTCAGCCTCTTTCATTCCCTCTTCGAAGAGTCTGAGAGACTCTTCAAGGGTAGTCGCCTGCTTGCCGATTTCAGCAGCAGCTTTCTGAAGATTATTGAGTGCCTCAGTGAATGTCTTATCAGCCATATTATTCCTTCCTTATCTCGATGGCTCTTGCCGTAAATGATCCGTCTCTCATTCTGACAGTATAATCATTACCTTCAATAATTCCGGTGACATCAGGTATTACCGATCCTTCATCATCGAGGACAGCCGCGTAGCCTTTTGAGAAAATGCTGCGCGGATCATTCTCTCTGATGAGTATCATCGCTTTTTCCATAGAACTGCGGGCATCAGCCAGCTTTCCTTTCATATTGGAATACAGCAGATCTGTTCTTGATGTGAGCAGCTGCCGTTCCGTCTTGATCTTATGACGGATAGATGTCAGAAGCAGCTGCATGTCGTATTCGATATCATCCCTCAGCTGTGCAGTGTCCATGACTGCCATGTCCGCTGCAGCTGTAGGAGTCTCAGCCCTGACGTCAGCAACAAAGTCGCTGATGGAGAAATCTGATTCATGTCCTACCGCGCTGATGACAGGGATATCGGATGCAAAGATCGCTCTCGCCACACCTTCATCATTGAACGCTGCGAGGTCTTCAGCAGAACCGCCTCCACGTCCTACGATCAGTGTATCTATCCTGTAGCCGCTTCGTACGAGTTCATTTGCGATCTCTATATTGCGGATGATGCTCTGTGCAGCACCGTCTCCCTGGACCTGGGTCGGGAAAATGAGGATGTCCGTAAGATCATTTTTGCCTGTGATGATCTTCTTGATATCTTCGACAGCCGCACCGGTCGAGGAAGTCACAACACCCACCCGCAGAGGGAATTCCGGGAGAGGCTTCTTCCACTTGCGGTCGAAGAGGCCTTCTTCTTCAAGCTTTTTCCTGATGCGGTTGAATTCCGCCATCAGATCTCCCTCTCCGACAGCTTCAACATGGGTGATGCTGAAGGAATAGCTGCCGCCCTTAGGATAAGGACTGATGTCTCCGACGGCTATGATCTTCTTGCCATTCTCAACAAGACTCATATCTATCCTGCGTACATTGGATCCCCAGATAGCACACTTGAGAATACTCCCCGAGTCTTTGAGAGTAAGATACCAGTGCTGCCCTCCTCTGCTTAGCCCGGAGATCTCGCCTTCTACAGGGAGACCGCGGAGATTGTAGTCATCACGCAGTCTCTTGGCTATATATTCATTTACTTGAGTGACTGTTACGGGTTTCATCTGGAATTCTGTATCCTGCGCGCAAGCCTTGCGATCCCGACAGCGTTGTCACCGCTGAGTGAAGGCTTGCCGAATATGACAGCGGGGCTGTCTTTTCCGATAGATTGTAGTTTATCCTGTATGACGGATCTGATATATGCGCTGGAAGCTACACCGCCTGCCATATACACAGTATCCGTGTGATATTCGTTTGATAATCTGTATGAAGCCGCCGCAAGAAGTGCAGCGACAGAATCGAAAAGTTCTGCCGAATAAGCCGGATAGTCTTTCTTCTCTGCTGTTCCGATCGCGCGGAGGAGCTTGGTCTCTGCACCGGACAGATTGAAATACCCATCCTTGATCTTAATGGCCGGAAGTATATGTGTGCGAATATCAGACGATCTGCTGACTTCCTCATCGAGATATGCTCCGGATGGAAAAGGATATCCCATCGCAACTCCGACTCTGTCGATCAGCTGGCCGATGCTGATATCCCGTGTGCCTCCGACGATCCTGAGATCATATCCGGCATCATCCATTCTGCACAGAAGGAACTCAGTCGTACCTCCGCTCAGATGGAACATAAGAGAGTCTGAGCCTGACAGATCCCTGCTGCACGTGTCTGAATCTTCTATGACGGCTGCTGCATGTCCTTCCTGATGGGAGAATTCATGAAGAGGGATATCCAGTACTGCTGCGATTTCACGCGCGGTATTGATCCCTGCAAGGAAGCAAGGCATGTAGGAGCCTTCGACCCTGCGCGGTCTTGACGAGACTCCGATTGCTTCCACAGATCGGATATCTAATGATTTACACAGTTCTTCGATGTATTCCGGAAGACGCTGAGAATGTCTGAAGAAGGCCTCTGACTGCCTCAGGCCACGCTTGCCTTTCTCTACTTCGAGGAATTCCGAACGCTCGAAAACGACATGATTCAAGGAATCTGTAACTGCGACAGAGGTCTTGTAATTGGAAGTATCGATACCCAGATACAGGCCGGACATCATCTATACTCCTAATTCTCTGGCGATCTTGCTGAGTACGGAATTGACGAAAGCATAGGATTTCTCATCGCCATATCTCTTGGAAAGCTCAACCGCCTCGTTGATCGATACCTTGACCGGAATGCTCTCCACGTACATCATTTCAGCAACAGCAGTACGAAGGATCGCGAGATCGGTCTTAGCGACACGTTCCATCGTCCACTTGTCGAGATTGCGGCTGATCATGCCGTCAATTTCATTTATATGTGCTCTGACCGCTTCAAGAGTCTGTACAGCCTGTTTCTTCTCGATGGCGTGCACGTTCTCCTCAACGGGAGAGAGTTTGGTGTAATCGAACTCTCCGTTGACGTCCATCTGGAATATTAGCTGCATCGTTTTCTCTCTGATCTTTTCTCTGTTCATTGACAGATCACTCCTTATCTATCCCTTCGACTTTGATATTGACAGCCTTGATATCAAGACCTGTCAGTTCGCGGATGTTGTTACGGACCTTAGTCTGTATGTCATAGCAGAGCTGAGGAATATTCACTCCGTAGTAAACAATGATCTCGATACTGATCGTGATCTTACCGTCATCTTCCGAGATCCTTATGCTCGGATTCGGTATATCCAGTCCGAGCGCGACCTGAATGTTCTCTGTGAGGCTCGCATCAGCAAATCTGCTGACCCCACTGAACGCAAGGACTTCAGATTCTATAAATTCGATGAGCCTTGCTTCATCATTCATCTCTGTCTTCCTCTCTGTCTATGATCTCTATGCGGACCTTCTCGATACGTCTGTCCTTGACAGCAAGGATCGTGAATGAGTAATCCTCATAAGTGATCGGATCATAAACTACATTTTCCTTAGGAATCTCACCCATAAGATCGATCAGGAATCCTCCGACAGTCTCACTTGTCTCTGATTCGAGTTCTACATCGGTTTCCTCCTCAAGATCATCAAGATAGACATTGCCGTCTACGATAAATGTAGTATCGTCAACTTTCTCGATGATACGGTCTTCTTCATCGAATTCGTCATCGATATCACCTACGATCTGTTCGATGATGTCCTCAACGGAAACGATCCCGCTGAAACCGCCGTATTCGTCGATCAGAATCGCGATATGCTGCTTCTCTTTCTGCAGTTCCCGGAACAGAGAATCGATATTCTTGGTCTCTGGAACGAAATATGCAGGTCTGAGCAGTGATCTGATGTCAACGTTGTCGAAACCTTTCTCTGTGGCATTATGGAGGTAATCCTTGAGATGAAGTATTCCGACGATATTGTCCGGATCTCCTTCATATACAGGGATCCTGGAATGCGTGAGCTCCATCAGCTCGTCAAAGTACTCTTCTCTTTTATCATCGAGATCGATCATCAGCACATCGGTCCTCGGAGTCATGATCTCGTATGCGAGCAGATCGTCAAATTCGAAGATCGAGTCGATCATTTTGCGCCCTTCTTCTTTGATCTCGCCGGATTCCTGACCTCTGTCAAGCATTGACATTACTTTGTCTTCTGAGAAATAGGAATCATCGACATCTACTTTCTTGCCGATGATGCGCAGGATGCAGTTAGCGATCCCCCTGCAGAGCCATACCAGCGGCAATGTGATGATATAGATGAACTTCTGGAAACCGATCAGGCCGACACCTGTCGACTCACTGGACTGTGCAGCGAGTTTCTTAGGCAGAATGTCCGAGAATGCGGTATAGAAGACATAGAAGCCGATATTTGCAGCGATGAGGACAGGAAGTGTCGTCCTCGGAACGACCGCGATGTTGAAGAGCATGAACGCAGCGATGATGCTGATAAAGCTTGCTGCATGATCTGCATAGTGATATTTCGAAGGTTTTGCCAGGAATGCTGTTACCGTCTTGAGTTTGACGTTTTCCGGATCGTCTTCGAGATTCTCTTTGATGATGTTGCGGTCTATATAATCGAGAGCCCTCTTACATGCTACGACAAGTGCGTTGATGAGCATTATCACTGCTATCAACGAAATGATCAGATATAAAGGGCAACTGTCATCAGACATATGTTCCGTTCCTTTCTATTTCTTCTTACGCATGATGAAATCCTCACCCGGCGTTCTGTTGAATCTTATCTTAAGGATCTGCTGTGGATGAGGCGCGGACGAGACCGGCTCGCCCTCTTCGTTATACATTTCTGTAATAGTTTCTTCATAGTAAGGTGTGCGCGGTCCGAAGATCTCGATCACATCCCCTACTGAGAATTTGTTGCGCTGTTCGACCGTTGTCAGACCAGTCACAGGATCTGTGCCTCTTACAAGACCAACGAACGAATAATCTCTGGTGTATTCACTGGTGAGATAATTCTGGTCCTTGTCAGTCGGCTTGTTATAATAGAAACCGTGCGTGAATTCTCTGTGGCTGGCTTTGCACAGCTCACTGAAATCAGCCGGGTCATATTCATAGTTGTCAGGATCTGCCAGATACCTGTCGATCGCGGACCTGTACGCCGATACTACAGTAGCTACATAATACATGGACTTCATGCGTCCTTCGATCTTGAAGGATGTAACTCCGGCAGCAGCCAGATCAGGTATGCAGTCTATCATGCACAGATCTCTGGAATTCATGATGTAGCTGCCTCTGCCATCTTCCTCTATCGGATAATACTCTCCCGGTCTCTGTTCCTCTACGAGTGAGTATTTCCATCTGCAAGGATGAGTACAAGCACCTCTGTTCGCATCTCTTCCTGCCATGAAATTGCTCAGCAGACATCTTCCGGAATAGGAGATACACATCGCACCGTGGACGAAAGCTTCTATTTCAATTTCGTCCGGCAGCTGCGCTCTCATCTCCGCAAGTTCTCTGAGACTCATCTCTCTGGCTGCAACTACTCTGCTCACACCCTGGCTGACCCAAAATGAAGCAGTGACATAATTGGTAGTATTCGCCTGCGTCGACAGATGGATCTCAGCATCAGGGATCTGCTCTCTGATCAGCAGTAAAACGCCCGGATCTGACACGAGAAAAGCATCGATAGGAATATCCTTGATCTTGCCGATATAATCGCGCAGAAGCGGAATATCGTCGTTATGGGCATATATATTGATGGTCATATACCCCTTGCATCCGTGCTCATGTATGAAATCCATCGCATAGCGGATCTCATCGACACTGAGATTGCCGGCTCCGGCTCGGAGACTGAACATCTCTCCGCCGAAATAGACGGCATCAGCACCGTACAGTATTGCAGTTTTCAGTTTTTCGAGATCTCCGGCAGGTGCCAGGAGTTCGATATTCTTCTTCATATCATTCATGTAATTTGATAATTGCGAGACCATCCCCGCTCGACAGAAGCGATACGGTCAGGTCTTCCCTTTCATAGATATAATCCAGGAACTGTCTCATATACTTGACATTGGTCCTGTGGCGTTTAGCACCTTCATAACTGCGGTCCACGGTCCAGCCGTGCATCAGTATGTTATCGCATACGATGACTGCGCCCGGACGGCAGAGCTGCTCAGCTTTATCGAAGAAGTCCCTGTAGTGGCTTTTGCCTGCATCGATAAAGACAAAGTCGTATAGATCGTCACCGGAACAGTTCTCGACCAGATCATCCAGAACATCGGCAGCATCACCTGTGCGGAAATCGATGCGCTCCCCTTCTTCATGATCATAGAACACCTGTGTGGCAACAGGTATCATTGCAGGTGCACGGTCGATCGTAGTGATGCGGGCAGCCGGAAGCTTCTTCGCAAAAAACATTGCCGAATAGCCATAGGCTGTGCCGATCTCAAGTATATGCTGAGGCTTGAGGATCTCAAGGAGGAACGACAGCAGACCTTCGGTTTCTCTGAGGATCAGCGGCACCTCATTCTCTTCGTTGTAATATCTGAGAGCCGCAAGATCATCATCGACCGGCCTGTAGAACGTACTCAGATATTCAGTGACTTTGTCGCTGGTGAAGCTCATTCCCCGTCACTCTCCTCTTCTCCTGACTCCATATTCTGATTTCTGTCTTCTTTCGCCTGGTTGTATGCTTTGACCAGTTCTTCATACTCTTCTTCGCTGTCAGTATAGACGTGAGAACCATCGAGCTTATCACTCAGAACATAATATGTATATTCTGTGTCTTCCGGATACAGCGCCGCAGTGATGGATTCTCTTGACGGGCAGCAGAGCGGTACATCAGGCAGATCCGCGTCTGATATCAGCTCCAGATTGATCCTGTTGTGAATGATCCCTGAGATCAGGGCTTTTTCCTTCTCAATGCTGGTCTCAGATTCTATCATCGAAGCAATGACAACGATCTCTCTGATACTCATATCCAGTTCTTCCGCGCGGGCTTTGTAGTCATCGTTGAAGAAGTTGCTGAATCTGTCGATCATAGTTATCAGGATCATGGATTCGTCTGCATTGGAATTGATGACGTATTCATCCGGCAGAAGGAATCCCTCCAGCTGTTTCTCGCCCTTGATACTATGGCCTATTATCTCGATATCCTGGAAGAAATCGCTGGAAGCGGCTTTGAGGAATTTGTCCTTATCTACAAACCCGTCTCTGGAAAGCGAATCCGCTATCTGATAGATCGTGTATCCCGCAGGTATCGTAAAGCCGTTGGATGTCGTCAGGCCTTTGACCATCGTCCTGGCGATCTCAACAGTATCCATTGATGGTGACAGATAGTATGTTCCTGGCTTGAAGTCAGTAAGAAACATCAGTCTGGAAATGAATGCGAATCTGCGGGCATTATATACGATGCCTGCCTCTTCGAGTTTGGTTGCTGCATCACTGAGTTTATCTGTCTTCTCGATCGTGATATTCGTGAACCTGTTATTTGTCTTGTCAAATGGCCTCGAACAGAAGCTCAGAGAAAATAACACAGCAAAAACCACCGCTAGGATCAGAATTATGATTCTCAGCGGTTTGAGATATTTCTTGCTGCTTCCGGCAGAGGAACTGCCGGAAGCGTTGACAGTGCTCAAGTCAGTCTCCTGATTACTTGGATCTTCCAAGATATTCTCCTGTTCTGGTATCTATCTGGATCCTCTCACCTTCGTTGATGAAGATAGGAACCTGGATAACAGCTCCGGTCTCTACTGTTGCTGCCTTGGTTACGTTAGTAGCGGTATCGCCCTTGACGCCAGGCTCAGTTTCAACTACCTCGAGATCGACGAAGTTAGGAGCTTCAACTGTGAACGCGTTATCTTTGTAGAATTTGACTGTCGCGATATCATTCTCACGGATGTACTTGATAGCGTCTTCAACAAGTTCTGCGGTCAGTGGAACCTGATCATAGGTGTCCTGATCCATGAAGTAGTACAGCTCGCCGTCATTGTACAGATACTGCATCTGCTTTGTCTCGATATGAGCCTTAGGGAACTTGTCATTAGGGTTGAACGCTTCTTCTCTTGTTGCTCCGGTAAGGATGTTTCTGTACTTAGTCCTTACGAAAGCAGCACCCTTACCAGGCTTTACATGCTGGAAATCAAGTACTACATGTGGCTCTCCGTTCATCTCGAAAGTGATGCCTTTTCTGAAATCGCTTGCATAAATCATTGTATCTACCTCTCTTATGAAATATTGTTGGTCAAATTATATTATAGCGTATTTTACTGCTGAAGTCCTACAGCTTCTCCGATGATCCCGAACACATCGTTCATCATGATCGTGAAAGCTGCTTCAGCCTGCATGTATCTTGCTGCAAGAGGCTTGGTCGCCAGCATTGTTCCCAGACTCTGCATTCTTGACATCATATCCTGATCAGGAGTATTCCCTGTCATCTGTGCAGTCTGCAGCTGTATCTGGAGCTGATGGAATTCAGCGAGCATCTGTGTGACATCGTTGTCCTGCTCCGCTTCTTTTCTTATCCTGTCGAATTCTTTGAATTCTCCGGATTCTCTGATTGCTCTTGCGAGATCATGAGCTTGATCGTAAACGTTCATATTGCCTCCTAAACATAAAGTATGATCGGTATTATGACAGGGCTGCGCTTGGTCTTACGATAAATGAATGACTTCATATCAGACTTGATTGTCTTCTTCAGCGAAGCCTCATCTAAAGCACCGGCATCGATACTCTTCCCTATCGAATTGTAAACTATGTTGAGTGCTTCATCCAGCAGATCCTGATGCTCCAGCTCATAAACGAATCCAACAGTACGCATTTCCGGTACTGCCATCAGTGAGCCCGTTGCCGTATCGAGAGCAATGGCGATCGTTACGAGTCCGGACTGTGAGAGATTCTTACGGTCTTTGAGTACTGAACTGCCTACGTCGCCGATTCCGTAACCGTCGACCATGACATCTTCACCGGATGTATATTCTCTGATGATGTGAGCCATACTGCCTTCAAGCTGCAGCGCGTCACCGTTGCTCAGTAAGAATATATGACCGAGCGGCTGTCCAAGAGACTGTGCCAGTTTGCTGTGTTCCGCAAGATGACGGTATTCTCCATGTACCGGCATGAAGAACTTCGGTCTGAGCAGAGTATGGATCAGCTTGAGTTCCTCAGAGGAAGCATGTCCGGATACATGGACGTCCATCGATGATGCAAGTACCACTTTGACATTCTTCTCATAGAGCTGATTGACGATCTGTGAAATGACCTTCTCATTGCCCGGTATCGGCGATGAAGAGAACACTACCACGTCATTCTTCTTGAGTTTGACCGACTTGTGGTTGTCATATGCCATTCTTGTCAGAGCTGACATAGGCTCACCCTGAGTACCGGTCGTGATGATCGTGAGATTCCTGTCCGCAATGTCCTTGATCTCTCCCGCTTTGACAAAAGCGGATTCGTGAATATCATCAAGGTATCCAAGCTTCTTGGCAAGCTCGAAGACATTCTCCATCGATCTGCCCGAGATCGCGATACGTCTGTTGTGCTTGATCGAAGCTTCGACAAAATACTTGATCCTGTGAACGTTGGACGCGAATGTCGCGATGATGATCCTCCGATCGGTATTGTCGAAGATCTCATCGATGGATTTGCGTACTACAGCTTCTGAAGGTGTATACCCTTCTCTCATCACATTCGTGCTGTCGCAGAGAAGCAGATCGACACCTTCATCGCCGAGCTGAGACAGTCTGTTCAGATCGATGACTTTGCCATCGAGCGGTGAATAGTCGATCTTGAAGTCTCCGGTATGTACGATGTGGCCGCCCGGGAATTTGACTGAGAATGCCATAGAATCGGCAATGCTGTGGTTAGTCTGTATCGCTTCGACTTTGAAGCTGCCGACCTTGAACACATCACCGGATCTGATCGTATGGCGCTCGCATGTCAGCCCGTGCTCCTCAAGTTTGTGTTCGATCAGTCCCATCGCAAGCGGTGAAGCATATACCGGGACGTTGATCTCTTTGAGGAGATATGGGATACCTCCGATATGGTCTTCGTGACCGTGTGTAATGATCAGGCCTTTGACCTTGTGACTGTTCTCAATGAGATATGTGAAGTCCGGGATGACTACGTCGATGCCGAACATCTCATATTCCGGGAAAGCAAAACCGCAGTCGATGATAAGTATCTCATCCTGACACTCGACCAGAGTACAGTTCTTGCCAATTTCCTTGAGACCGCCAAGAGGGATCACCTTGTAAGGGATGCCTCCTCTTACAGAGGATTTCCTCTTGGTGTTTTCCTGAGTCTTGCCCTTGATCTCCTTGTTCTTGCTGTTATTCTTACCTGTCTTGTATTTTCTGTATCTGTAATTAGTTTTCTTAAGTGTAGCCATAAATATCTACAGCCGCGCTATCTGACTACGAAATTGATGATCCTGTTCGGGATAACGATAACTTTGACGATTTGTTTGCCTTCTATCGCTTCCTTGACCTTATCGAGTCCTCTGGCGGCTTCTTCAGTTACCTCCTTGCTCGAGTTGTTCGGCAGCAGAAGTTTGTCCTTGAGCTTGCCGTTGATCTGTACGATAACTTCCACTTCGTCCTTGACGAGCGCGGATTCATCGTATGCCGGCCATGCAGTCTCATAGAGCCTTGTCTCATGACCGAGTTGGCTCCACATCTCTTCTGTGATATGCGGAGTAAATGGATTGAGAACAGTCAGCAGAGTCTCGATCGCTTTGTTGAAGAGCGGGAGATTCATCTCTGCGTTCTGTTTGTATTTATACATTTCATTGACGAGTTCCATGATGGAAGCAATCGCCGTATTGAAATTGAACCTGCCGCCTGCATCCTCTGTGACCTTCTTGATCGTTGCATTGACCATGAAGTTCAGGGATTTATCAGCTTCGTTAGCCATAACAGGCTCAGCAAATTCTCTCTGATCTCCTCTGATATCATTGATATACTCGAATACCAGTCTGTAGACTCTGTTAAGAAATCTGTAGCTGCCTTCTACGCCTTCATCAGACCAGTCGAGTTCTTTCTCCGGCGGTGCAGCGAAGAGTATGAAGAGTCTCGCTGTATCCGATCCGTATTTTGCCTGGATCTCCTGCGGGCTTACGACGTTGCCAAGTGATTTGCTCATCTTAGCCTTGACGTAATTGCCTTCGCTGTCAGTATATCCCTTGATGACCATGCCCTGGGTCAGAAGGTTCTTGAACGGTTCTTCCGCATCACAGAGTCCGAGATCATGCAGTACCATCTGGAAGAATCTCGCGTACATGAGGTGCAGGATCGCATGCTCTACACCGCCGATATACTGATCAACGTTCATCCAGTAATTTGCCTTTGCAGGATCGAAAGGCATCTTTTCGTTATGCGCGTCGCAGTATCTGAGGAAGTACCATGAAGAGTCGAGGAACGTATCCATGGTATCGATCTCTCTCTCAGCATCTCCACCGCATTTCGGGCATTTGCACTTTCTGAATGTCTTGGAAGTTGTGAGCGGTGAATCACCTTTGCCTGTAAACTCTACGTCTGTCGGAAGCAGTACAGGAAGGTTCTTTTCATCTTCAGGAACCCATCCGCACTTGTCGCACCAGATCATAGGGATAGGTGTTCCCCAGTATCTCTGTCTGCTGATCAGCCAGTCTCTGAGCTTGTAATTGATTGTGCCCTTACCCAGGCCCTTGCTCTCAAGATCAGCAGTGATCTTCCTGATCGCATCCTTGTTGTTCATTCCGTTATAATCACCGGAATTGATCATTGTGCCTTCTGCAGCAGCAGCTTCAGTAAGGTTGTCAAGATCCACATCCGGAACATCAACTACAGGGATGATATCGAGGCCAAACTTCTTCGCGAACTCGAAGTCTCTCTGGTCATGTGCAGGTACCGCCATGATGGCTCCTGTACCGTAATCCATCATGACATAGTCAGAGATATAGATCGGCACTTTCTTGCCGTTGACCGGATTGACAGCATAGTGTCCGATGAACTCTCCTGTCTTCTCCTTGGTGAGTGAAGTTCTCTCCAGTTCGGACTTGTGCGCGCACTCTTCAACATATGCATTGACAGCATCCTCATATTCAGTGCCTGCAACGAGTTCTTTCACATATGGATGCTCAGGTGACATTACCATGTAAGTGACACCGAACAGTGTATCCGGACGAGTCGTGAAGACTACCAGATCTTTATCGAATCCATCGATAGTGAATGTTACTTCGGCACCTTCCGACCTGCCGATCCAGTTCTTCTGCATGGCTTTGACTTTGTCCGGCCATCCAGGCAGCTCTTCAAGATTGGAGAGCAGTCTGTCTGCATAATCAGTGATCTTAAGATACCACTGGCTGAGGTGCTTCTTGGTTACCGGCGTATGGCAGCGCTCGCAGCAGCCGTCAACGACCTGCTCGTTCGCCAGTACTGTCTGGCAGTCAGGGCACCAGTTGACCGGATTATCTTTCTTATAAGCGAGACCTTTCTTGTAGAACTGAATGAAGATCCACTGCATCCATCTGTAGTAATCAGGCTTGCAAGTAGCAACTTCCCTGTCCCAGTCATAGCTGAGACCGAGCGATTTCAGCTGGTCACGCATATCGTTCATGTTGTCATTGGTCCAGCTGAAAGGATGGATCCCGTGCTTGATCGCAGCGTTTTCTGCAGGCAGACCGAAAGAATCCCATCCCATCGGATGAAGCACGCTGTATCCTGCCATCTTCTTGAATCTGGCAACAACGTCGCCGATCGAGTAGTTCCTTACATGGCCCATGTGAAGCTTGCCTGAAGGATAAGGGAACATCTCAAGTACGTAGTATTTCTCCTTATCAGGGTCTTCAGTGGTCGAGAATGCCTTCTCTTCTTCCCAGATCTTCTGCCATTTGCTTTCTATAGCGGTAAAATCGTATTTGTCTCGCATTTCTGTATTATCTCCTTATGAATTTGATCCCGGATACCCTTATCCAATAATGATGGATTCGCAGTCGCTCCAGATCTTCTCCAGTGTATATTTATCTCTGACAGCTTCAGTGAACAAGTTCACAATAACGTCCCCGCCATCAACAAGGATCCATCCTGTATCCGGGCGGCCTTCTTTATTCCTCAATTCGATCCCGAGTTCGGCAAGTTTGTCTTCCACTTCATCCGCAAGTGCTCCAAGCTGTCTTTCCGATCCGCCGGTAGCGTTTACGAAGAAATCCGCGAAAGAAGATTTCTCTGCTATATCGATCATAACGATATCTCTTGCTTTCTTGGAATTGAGCAGTTCAGCGATAACCTGTGCGATTTCTTTACTTTCCATCTTCTCTCCTTGAAATTATGATCTGTTATTGATCCTGTTGACTATAAATTCTCTTGCAAGGATCGTATCCTCGTCAGGGATACGTCCCATTGAATATAATCTGTTGATCGTGAAATCCATTATGAACAGGCATGCTCCGTCAAGATCGGTCCTTGCCTGATCCTGCAGCTCTCTGAGCCCCTGATAGTTCCTGTTATCCTCTATCGCATCAGCAACATATACGATCTCTTCCAGCATCGACATCCCTGCCCGTCCTGTCGTATGGCTTCTTACGGCATTGAGGATCTCTTCATCCTTAACTCCGAACTCGCTCCTCAGGATCTCTGCACCTACTTTGGAATGTGCAAGCGCGTTGTTGCCGATATACATATCCGGCAGTCCGAATTTCCTGACATAGCCGTTCATCACGTCTTCGGAAAAACACTTCGCGATATCATGATATCTGCCGGCAAAACGAGCTTTGCTCACGTCCTCTCCGTATATCTCCGCGAGCTCTGCAGCCATTTTCTCAACACCGAGTGAATGTCTGTAACGAGATGCTTTGAGATGATCCACAAGGAACTGTTCCAGGCGTTCTCTATCTGTACAGATCGTGTCCAATAATGTATTCCTCCACTCCGGGCAGTACCAGATCTGAAATAGGCCGCCCGTCATTGATTCTTGTTCTTATCTCAGTAGATGAAGCGTCTACCGGCGCCATGTCCAACAGCGTTATATCTGCGCGGTATCTCTCTCTGAACGAGTCGATGATCTTCAGTCCTGCTGTGTCATCCGATCCCGGTCTGCGGGCAGTGATCAGGTGATAATTCCTTATGATCTCCTCACCCTTATACCATTGATCAAGCTGTACTAAAGAATCAAATCCGAGAACAAAATACAGTTCTCCTCCGAGAAGATCTTTCCAGTATCTCAGTGTTTCAATGGTATACGAAGTACCGCCTTTGCGAAGCTCGTATGTGGACAGGCAGAAAGCTTTGTTGTAGCTGAGCGCGGCCTTGATCATGCCGCATCTGTCCTTGCCGTCAGTGACTTTCCTGTCCTGTTTGAACGGTGAGACATATGCAGGCATGAAGATCAGTTTGTCCAGAGAACATTCACGGACAGCACTTTCAGCCAGCTTGATGTGTCCGATATGGATCGGATCGAATGATCCGCCGTAGATCGCGTATCTCTTGTCTTTCATTGATATCAATGCTTAGTCAGCCTGCTGAACTACTTCGATACCAAGCTCTTCGAGCTGGCCTTCGCCTGCAGGAGCAGGAGCTTCGCATACAGGACATTCAGCATTCTGGTTCTTAGGGAATGCGATGACTTCTCTGATGCTCTTCTCTCCGAGGAGAAGCATTACGAGTCTGTCAAGCCCATACGCAAGACCTGCATGAGGCGGTGCGCCGTATTTGAATGCTTCGATCAGGAATCCGAACTTCACCTGGCATTCTTCTTCTGTAAGTCCGAGGACTTCGAACATCTTCTTCTGCAGCTCTTTGTCATGGATTCTGACACTGCCTCCGCCGAGCTCAACACCGTTCAGAACGATATCGTAAGCGTTTGCGTTGAGTGACATGATATCGCCGTTATCGAGTTTGTACAGCTCGTCGAGTTTTGGCTGTGTGAACGGATGATGCATAGCCTTGATGGTACCCTCTTCGTCCTTCTCGAACATCGGGAAGTCTACGACCCAGAGGAAGTTGTACTGATTATCATCAAGCATTCCGAGGATACCGGCGATCCTTCTTCTGAGGAAGCCGAGAGAATCATATGTGACCTTGGATGTTCCGCTGACGATGAATACTGCATCTCCTGCCTTAGCTCCGCACTTGTCGAGAACGGCTTTGAGCTCTTCATCGCTGAAGAACTTGCCTATCGAAGAAGATATTCCATCCGCTTCTTCTTTGATCCAGAAGAGGCTCTTGGCTCCATAGTGTTTGACCTCGGATGTAAGTTTGTCGATCTTCTTCCTGGAGAACTCGTGAGCTCCGCCTGGTACGCAGATACCTCTGATATCTCCGCCTGCAGCAAGATTGTCCGTAAATACGCCGAATCCGCAGCCTTCGAAAACATCATTGAGTTTGATGAGTTCGATATCAAATCTCGTATCAGGCTTGTCGGAGCCATAACGCTCCATCGCCTCAGCATATGTCATCCTTGGGAACGGGGTCTCGATATCGATGCCCTTGACTTCCTTCATGACTCTCTTGAGGAAACCTTCCTGAACTTCGATAACATCATCGACTCCGGCAAATGACATCTCCAGGTCGATCTGAGTGAACTCAGGCTGTCTGTCAGCTCTGAGATCCTCATCTCTGAAGCACTTGGCGATCTGAATATATCTGTCAGTTCCGGATACCATCAGAAGCTGCTTGAACATCTGCGGCGACTGAGGCAGAGCATAGAAGTATCCATTGTGTATCCTGCTCGGAACGATATAGTCTCTCGCACCTTCCGGTGTAGGCTTGATCAGGATCGGAGTCTCAACTTCAGTGAAGCCCATTTCGTCGAAGTAATCTCTGGCGCACTTGACTACTTTGTGACGGAATGTGAGATTGCGCTGCATCTTGTTCTTGCGAAGATCAAGATATCTGTACTTGAGTCTCAGATTGTCATCTACATTATCATCATCTCTGACATAGATCGGCGGTGTCTCAGACTTTGAATAAATGACCATGTCAGTAGCGAAAACTTCGATTTCTCCTGTAGGGATACCTGCATTCTTGGAAGATCTCTCCCTGACAACGCCCTTGACTCCGATACAGTATTCGCTTCTAAGAGACTTTGCCATCTCATGAATGTCAGCCGGTACATCTTCATTGAAAGTGACCTGTGTGATACCGGTCTTGTCTCTGATATCTACGAAAACTAGGCTGCCCAGGCTCCTTGCCTTAGCTACCCAGCCGTTGAGTACTACGCTGCTTCCTTCGTCAGAGAGCCTGAGCTCTCCGCACATATGAGTTCTCTTATATAGCATCTGTCAGTTCCTCCCTTGAAACTTTAACCTGTTCGGAATTTGCCATGTTCTTGAGTGTGAGCTGTCCGCTCTCCACTTCGTCGTCTCCGATCACGACGGTATAATGAGCGCCAAGCTTGTTGGCGTATTTCATCTGGCCTTTGAAATTTCTTTCTCTGGTATCCATTTCAGCGCGAACGCCTTTGGACCTGAGTTCATGCAGCAGTCCCAGCGAATACTCTCTCGCATTATCTCCTATCCATGCGATGAATACCTGAGGTGTCTGAACACCTCCGAAATCGTGTCCGTTGAGCTCCATCATCATGAGAAGTCTCTCTTTGCCAAGTCCAAAACCTACACCCGGCATATCCGGCCCGCCGATCTCCTCGATCAAGTGATCATATCTGCCGCCTCCGCACACAGTTCCCTGTGCTCCGATCTTAGTCGTGATGAACTCGAATGCAGTCTTAGTATAGTAGTCGAGTCCTCTTACGATCGTAGGATCAACAGTATAGCTGATACCCATAGCATCGAGGTGCGATCTGAGCTGGTCGAAATCCCTGCGGCAATCCTCACAGAGATAATCGAGCATCATCGGTGCGCCTTTGACAGCCTCTTTGTCTTCCGGTGACTTGCAGTCGAGGATCCTCATAGGATTTTTGTCAAATCTGGACTTGCATGTATCGCAAAGACAGTCGAATTTCGGTCTCAGGAATTCCTGAAGAGCCTGTCTGTGGAGTGGTCTGCACTTCCTGCATCCCACACTTGAAATATGCAGTTCAATGTCGTTGATCCCCATGCGGTGCAGGAAATCGTTTCCAAGAGCTATGACCTCAGCATCTGCGATCATGCTCGATGTTCCGAAATTCTCAATACCGAACTGGTGGAACTCTCTCAGTCTGCCTGCCTGCGGCTTCTCATATCTGAAGCACGATGTATTGTAATAATACTTCGTCGGCTGAGTCTCGGCATACTGGTTGCTCTCAATAAAAGCTCTGACAGCAGAAGCTGTGCCTTCCGGCTTGAGAGTGATGCTCCTGCCGCCCAGATCATCGAACGTATACATTTCTTTCTGGACTATGTCAGTCGTGTCTCCGACTCCCCTTTTGAAAAGTTCTGTGGCTTCGAAGGTAGGAGTTCTCATCTCTTTGAAACCATACTCAGAACATATCCTGGCCCATTCAGATTCGATATACTGCCATTTGTACGAATCTGCCGGGAGTATGTCTTTAGTCCCTTTTGGCGCTTTGATAGCCATCTTATCCTCCGTAATACTTATATTTCCTTGCGAGCATCTCATCGAAACGCTCGTTGTAAACTTTGTAATTGCTGACATTGGCAACTCTTTCGAGTCTGTCCTCGTCAGGATAATATATCTTACCGATCGCTCCGGCACCGAGGCCGATGATCGTTTGTTTCTCTTCCATGATCCTGATGTTATACAGGGAATGTCTTCCCGGCATGCAGTAGCCTACGTTCTCAAGTGCGCCCATCTGGTGCTTCTGCCTGTAAATGTAGTATGGTACAAAACCGGCTTCACCCAGTCTGGTCCTCGCATAGTCGACCATTTCTGCTACTGCAGCTGTATTCCGTCTGTAGTATTCAGGGTCATTCTCTCTTAATCTGGATCCTCTCTTGACTGAGAGTGTATGTACTGTAATGTTGTTCGCTCCGAGACTGATGATCTCATCAAGTGTGGAACGGAAATCATCGATATCTTCCCCCGGAAGGCCTGCAATGAGATCAGCATTGATCACATCAAATCCGTATTTCGAAGCCAGTTCATATCCATTACGGATATCCTGTGCTGTATGATCCCTTCCGATGGCACGGAGCGTTGCGTCTTTCATAGACTGCGGATTGATACTGATCCTGCTGACACCGGCTTCGCGCATGACACGGAGCTTATCTGCTGTGATCGTATCCGGTCTGCCGGCTTCAACGGTGAATTCGACCGCTGCCGGATCGATATGGAACGCTGAACTGACCTCACCGATAAGGACCCTCAGCTGTTCTGCACTCAGCGTTGTCGGTGTACCTCCGCCTATATATATGCTCTCAAGGACAGTACCGTTTGAAACCGCAAGGTCTCCCGTCAGCCTTATCTCTCTGAGCAGATTGTCAAAATACTCTGCTATCTCCTTCTCTCCCGCAACGTTGGAAGCAAATGCGCAGTATTCGCAGCGTGTAGGACAGAACGGGATACCGATATACAGTCCGGTATAAGCGGAAGGATCGCCGTTCACATTCTCAACCTGATACTCAGCGATCTCTCTCAGCAGACTGCCTTTGTGATTGCTCACCAGATATCTTTCAGCAAGAAGATCCTGCACCATATCCATTGAACCGCAGTTCTCTAACAGTTCAAATGCGAGCTTGAGCGGTCTGACTCCGGTCAGTGTTCCCCATCCCGGATCAAGACCGGTAAGAGTCGACAGCAAATGGTACAGTTCTCTCTTGACCTCATCCCTGTCATCAGATCTGCGCTGATTGATCAGCCAGCTGGAAGATCCGAGCGCAAGCGGAGCGTCAGGAACATCCACAGGGATCACTTCGAACTCATCATCCGACAGGAAAACCCTTGCCAGTTCTCCGTAATGATAATCATTTTCTGTATTGTTGATATAGAACCTATACAAATGGATTGGCCCTCTTTTCATATCCGATAGTAGTCGGCTGACCATGTCCCGGATAAGCTATCATATCTTCATCTAATGTGTACAGTTTGGACCGGATGGATTCTACAAGAGTCTCCCAGTTGCCTGTCTCGAGAGAAGTATTGCCGACAGACAGACGGAACAGCGTGTCACCGGTAAATACTTCACGGTCTGTCACAAAACAGATACCGCCTTCCGTATGTCCCGGTGTCTCAATGACACGTATCACAGTCTGTCCCAGATCAATGGTATCGCCTTCTTTGAGCAGCAAATGTGCTTCCGGACAGATCCCCGGACGTCCGTTATTGAGAGCCATCCACTTATTGTCACGTCCCCCGTGAAGGAGATAAGTCTCAGCCGCTGGAGCTGCAAAAACAGCATCTGGATAATCGTTCAGATACTTGTCTGCCGCAGCGAAATGATCGTAATGGCCATGCGTCAGCAGAATATATTTGAGAGAAAATGCGTCACCGCAGCCAATATCCAATGAAGGTATCAAATATCCGGGATCGATAACAGCGCAGCTGCCCGTTGCTTCATCTGTTATCAGATAAGTGTTTTCCCCGAGAGGGCCAAACGGATAACATTTTATTGTAATACTCATGTGAAATCTCCTCTAAGCTGAACTATTATCTTGGTCTGAATACTTTGATCACGCCTTCTACCTGCCTGAGCCCGGTGAGAAGTCTCTGTATCTGATGCATATCGGATATCTCTACAGTGAGCAGCGAATTCGTCGTGCCCGGCTCACCCTGTGTGAGGTTGAGCCCTACTACCTCGATGTCGTAGTCATCGCATACCTTAGAGAGATCTTTGAATATACCTTTGCGTTCCTCGGATGTGACCTGAATGTCAACGTAATACTTGCGGAGTTTGTCCGGAGTATCCCATTCAACTTCGATCAGCCTGCCTTTGTCTGCTTCTCTGATGTTGCATATGTTAGGACAATCCGATCTGTGAACAGTGATACCCTTACCTTTCGATATATAGCCTAAAATGCTGTCGCCAGGGACAGGATTGCAGCATGTTGCGCGTCTGATCAGCAGGTTGTCGGAGCCTTTGACTACGATACCGGATTCTGATCCCTCTGCTCCCCTGTTGACAGGTTTCTTCTTGGTCTCGATCTGCTCAGGTATCGGTTCTTCTTTCTTCTGGTTATCAGCCTCATAATATTCTATGAGTTTCTGTCCCAGTTTGGATACCGAGTTGCCTCCCCTGGAGATCTGAAGGTAGAGTTCGTTGACGTTCGAGCAGTTGAAATCCTTGGCAGCTTTCAGGATATATGCGTTCTTCGCAACGAGAACAGGATCATATCCTTTCTTCTTGATATAACTTGTGATATTCGTCTTGCCCTTGATGACGTCGTCGTTCTTGTCAGCCTTGCGCAGCCAGTTCCTGATCTTGGCACGCGCCTGCGAAGTCTTACAGAGTTTGAGCCAGTCCATGCTCGGTCCTGAAGAGTTCGCAGATGTTACGATCTCTACGATATCACCGTTGTTCAGCTGGTGGTCGATAGTGACCATCTTGCCGTTGACTTTGGCTCCTACGCACTTGACGCCTATCTCGGTATGGATCTTGAAAGCAAAATCCAGAGGTGTACTGCCTGCAGGGAGTTCCATAACGTCTCCGCCAGGTGTAAATACGAATACCTGCGTATCAAAGAGATCCATCTTGAGCGTCTGAAGGAACTCTACGGAGTCGGCAGCTTCTTTCTGCCATTCGAGAGCCTGCCTCAGCCAGGCGAGTTTCTGTTCACTCTCATCCTCAGAACCGCTGATCTTGCCTTCTTTGTATTTCCAGTGAGCTGCGATACCGTATTCTGCGATACGGTGCATCTCATAAGTTCTGATCTGTATCTCAAATGGCTCGCCGTTGTCACCCAGCACAGTTGTGTGGAGTGACTGATACATATTAGGCTTAGGCATCGCGATGTAGTCTTTGAACCTGCCCGGGATCGGCTTCCACCTCGTATGTACGAGTCCGAGAGCCGCGTAGCAGTCCTTGACGCTCGATACCAGTATCCTTACAGCGAGGATATCGAAGATCTCATCGATCTTCTTATTCTGCATCACCATCTTGCGGTAGATGCTGTACAGATGTTTGTGTCTTCCCTTGACATCATGCTGGATCCCTGCAGAATCAAGCTCTTCTGAAATCTCGGATGTCAGAGATTCGAGATTCCTCTCATAGAGCTGTTTCTTGCGTTCGACCTCTTCGGAAAGATTCTTGTACTCTATCGGATGGAGGTATTTGAGCGCGAGATCCTCAAGCTCGAATTTGATGCTGAATATTCCCAGTCTGCCTGCGAGCGGAGCGTAGATCTCAAGCGTCTCCATCGCTTTGGTGATACGCTTCTCCGTCGGCATGTATTCAAGAGTCCTCATATTGTGCAGTCGGTCTGCCAGCTTGATGATAAGGACTCTGATGTCCTTGGACATCGCAAGGAACAGTTTGCGGAAGTTCTCAGCCTGCGCGGCTTCTGTTGAGTCGTAAGAGATATTACCGAGCTTGGTGACGCCTTCGACAAGCGCAGCGATTTTCTCGTCAAAATCTTTTACCAGCTCTTCGCGCGTATAAGGCGTATCTTCTACAGCATCATGGAGAAGTCCGGCTATCACCGTCTCATTGTCCATACCAAAACCGGCCAGTATCTTGGCAACTGCGATCGGGTGAATAATGTAAGGTTCCCCGCTCTTACGAAACTGCCCTTCATGAAGTCTGAGGGCAGTTTCATATGCCTTGATAATGACTGAATCATCATACTTAGGATTGATATCCCGCATATCCTGTATGAACTTCTCGGTTGACAGGTCCAGGACCTCTCTCATCGCCATTATTCTTGAGCCTCTTATTGATTATTTGACTATGCCGTTATTTCTCTTTCTCTGTCTCTCGGCCTTCTGTCTGTTGTCTTCGTATTTCGAAATGCTTTCCTTCTTAGTCAGCTCATAGAAGAGCGGGCTGCACAGGAAGATGGATGAATATGTACCGACAAATACACCGATCATCAGAGGGATAAGGAATCCTCTGAGTTCTGAGCTTGCCATAAAGAACAGCGGCAGCATTACAGCAAGTGTAGTGAGTGATGTCATAAGTGATCTTGACAGTGTCTGGTTGATACTGTCATTGATCAGCTCTACGTTCTGTTTACGCTTATAGAACTTGGTATTCTCCCTGATCCTGTCGAATACTACGATCGTGTCGTTGATCGAGTAACCTACTACTGTGAGGATACCTGCGATGAACGGGTTGTTGATCGTAAAGTGGAAGATCGCGTAGAGCGAGAGTGTTACAAGCACATCGTGCGCGAGTCCTGCAACTGCTGCAAGTCCGTACTGCCAGTTCTTGAATCTGAATCTGATATAGATCAGCATTACGACCGCAGCGATCAGGATCGACTTGATGGCGTTCTGCCTGAGGTCTTTACCGACAGTCGGTCCGAACTCTTCCGATGCAAGAACATCTGCATCACTGAATCCGTATTTGTCCTGAAGTGCATTGACAACTTCCGTTCTCTCAGCTGACTTCAGATCCTTGATCGTCCTAATGATGACCTGTGAGTGATTGGATGTTGCATAAACGATCGTCGGGTTGAGATCGAAATCTGCGATCACATCTTTGACCTCATCGATCTCGACTTCCTGTCCCAGCTCGATCTGCATCATGGTACCACCGGTAAAGTCGATACCATAATTGAATCCTCTGAACAGGCCAAACGCGAGTCCGATAATGATGACACATGCACTGACTGCGAAGAATTTCTTCCTGTTCTCGATGAACTTGAACTTAAAGTCGGTAACCATGCGCTTCGGGCCGCTTCCGTCTTCTTTCATTCCGAACATGGAATAAGTTCCGAACTTCTTGCTCTCTGCGATGAGATTTACGAACAGCTGTGTGATAAGTACAGCTGTGATAACGCTCATAACAGTACCTATCATGAGGGTAAGTGCAAATCCCTTGACGGATGTAGTTCCGAACAGATAGAGAACAAATGCAGCAACGAGTGTGGTCGTCTGTGCGTCAACGACTGTACCGAGAGCAGCACGATATCCCATATCTACAGCGACTCTTACAGACTTGCCCTTGGCGATCTCTTCTCTGATCCTGGTGAAGATGATGACGTTCGAGTCTACTGCCATACCTATCGAGAGGATGATACCTGCGATACCAGGGAGTGTCAGGACTGATCCCATACCTACCATGATCCAGAGTACGAACTGGATATACAGCAGCAGAGCAAGGTCTGCGATCACTCCAAGGATACCGTAATACAGAACCATGATGATCATAACCAGACAGAGACCGATAGCACCGGCCTTGACGCTCAGTGTCAGAGCGTTGGCACCGATCGTAGCGGTCTGTACGGATGAATTGATCTCAGTGAGATTTGCCGGCAGAGCACCGCCCCTGATGAGAGCAGAGAGTCCGGACGCTTCAGTCTCAGAGAATCCGCCAGGTCTTGTGATCTCGCAAGATCTGTTGTTGATCTTCTCATGAACGACCGGAGCCGAAATGACTTCATCATCAAGGCAGATGACGATAGCTCTGTTGCTTACGAGATTGCCTGCTTCATCGGTCATGGTAGGAACGATCTCACCGCTGATCGCTTTGCCTGTGGCATCTGCAAACAGATCAGTTCCCTCTGCTGTGAAATCGATAGTGATCTTATAGCCACCGTTATTAGTATCAGTAGCTATCTGTGAATCACTGATGCCTTCACCTGTAAGTGCCAGAGTCTCGTCGGCAAGATAGAATTTCAGCTGCGCTGTTCTTCCGATCTGCTCGATAGCCTGTTCTGCATTCTCAACACCAGGCATCTCTACTCTGATCCTGTTGGTTCCTTCGATGGAGACCGCTGCTTCGCTGATACCCATAGCATTTACTCTGTTCTCGAGTACGCTCTTGGTCTGGTTCATGATCTGCGTAAGTCCGGTCCCGGTCTCAGTAGTATCAGCTTCGAGAAGTACGTAAACACCACCGTTGATGTCAAGGCCGTACTTGAGCTGTTTGCCGAGATTTTCTACCTTACCGATGCCGAAAATGGAGATGAACCATGAAGCGATCAGCACTAAGATAACAATTACTGCTAAAACTTTTCTTCTTCCTGTTTTCATATCTATCGTGTAAACCTTTCAGTAAAATAATATCAAAATGTCAAAATACGCATAGTCCGACATTTAAACAAATATTCAATATATTGTATCCGATTAGCATTGCAATTTCAATATAAAAGCACTCCCAGAGGAGTGCTTAAATGTACTATTTTAGATACCATTCCGATTATGTCAGCGCTGTCCGCGCGTTGCTTATTCGGACTTTCTTGTAAGCTTCTTAGGAGTGACTTTCTTGTCTCTGTCCGGTCTTGTCTCCTCTTCCTGCTCAGCTGCCTTAGCGGCTTCCTTCTTAGCCTCAGCCTTAGCTGCTTCGCCCTTGCTGACACTTGCGACAGCAGTCTTGAGGAACTCGATCTTGGTCTTCTCAGCACCTGTTGTAATGACTACAGACTTCTCATTGAGCTTGACGACCTTACCGATAACTCCGCCGATCGTGATGATCTCATCACCGAGCTGGATGCTGGATCTCATCTCTGCATCAGCTTTCTCTTTCTTCTTCTGCGGTCTGATCATCATGAAATAGATCATGAGAATGAATACAACCAGTAATATAATGCTAGGAATCGGGCTCTGACTTGACATAATTACCTCCTCAAATAAATGGTACCGGTGGTGGGGCTCGAACCCACACGATATCGCTATCACCGGATTTTGAATCCGGCGCGTCTGCCAATTCCGCCACACCGGCACAGGCAGATCTACACAATTTGTGATAAAAAAATGGTGTGGATGACTGGACTCGAACCAGCACGGTTGCCCACATGGCCCTCAACCATGCGCGTCTGCCTATTCCGCCACATCCACACGTCAATTATGTATTATAGAGATTCATCAGGTAAAAATCAAGCATAAATTTTAAAAAATCTCTACACACATAATCGATCTTACGGACAGGATCATTCTGTGATCGCTTTCAAAGCTTCATCTACAGCAGCTTCCAGTTCAGCAATCGTCCCGTTATTGTAGAAAACTCTGTCTGCCAGACTGATCTTATGATCTTCTTCTGCCTGAGAGTCTATGATCAGCTCGATCACTGTTGGATCGATGTTATCTCTCGCCATAATCCTGGCCGCTCTCAGGTCATGATCAGCAGTGACGACCCACACCTCATCGTAGTTGTTCTCCTGATGCTTCTCGAACAGCAGAGGGATATCGAAGAACATGACTTTGGCGCCTTGTGCAGTCAGGTCCGCCTTGATCTTCTCGATATCTCTCAGAATGACTGCTGTTGTCCCCTCCTCGAGGATCTTCATATACCTCTCATCTCTGAACACGAGGTCGCGCATCGCAACACGGTTCAGACTGCCATCCTCATTGATGTACTGAGGGCCAAAGTGCTCTAGTATGTAAGGCATAGCCTTACCGCCCGCAGAGGTCATCTCCCGTGACATCTTGTCTGCGTCAATAACAGTATATCCTCTGGATATCAGATGATCTGTTATAGTTGATTTACCAGTACCTATACCTCCGGTTATTGCAATTGAAATCATCATATACCTCTCTCATAATTATTTCAGATCATACCAGGTCGTCCCGGAATGGATGTCACATGTGAGTTCGACTGCAAGATCAGCAGCACTTTTCATGCATGTATCCAGCAGTTCGGCGACTTCTCTCTCTTCGCTCACAGGTCCTTCTACGATCAGTTCATCGTGGATCTGCAGTATGAGTCTGGATCTCAGACCTCTTGCAGAGAGCTCATGAGAAACCGAATTCATTGCCTTCTTGATGATATCGGCTGCGGTACCCTGGATAGGAGTATTCATCGCAAGTCTCTTGGCAAGCTCCCGCTCCATGAATTTACGCGACGCGAATTCCGGGATCTGTCTGACTCTGCCGAAATACGTCCTTACTTCTCTTGACGTCTCCCCTTCGTTGATCAGGCCGTCGAGATATTCTTTGACAGCTTTGTGTTTGGCAAAATAATCGTTGATATATCTCTGCCCTTCTGCTCGTGAAATATTGAGACTCTCACCGAGGCCAAATCCGCTCATCCCGTAGACAACGCCAAAATTAACGGCTTTCGCTCTTGTCCTGTCAAGTGGCGTTACCTGATCTTCCGGTATGTCGAACACTCTCGAGGCAGTCGCCCGGTGGATGTCTTTGCCCTCTTTGAAATCATTGATCAGTGAAGCATCCCCGCTGAGAGACGCCAGGATCCGCAATTCGATCTGAGAATAATCAGATCCGGTGAAAATGCTGTTCTCATCAGATACTACGAATGCTTTGCGGATCAGTCTGCCGTAATCGTCCCTGATCGGTATGTTCTGCAGGTTCGGCTCAGTACAGCTGAGACGTCCTGTAGCAGCGACTGTCTGCATGAAATGCGGTCTGATCCTGCCGTCATCACCGATAAGGCCTAGAAGCCCCTCGACATAGGTACTGTTCAGTTTGGCAAGCTTGCGGTATTCAAGCACATCTTCGACGATCCTGTTGTCGTCTTTGAGCTTATCAAGAATGTCCGCCGCTGTTGAATATCCGCCTTTGCCTTTTGGCTTAGGATATGGTATCGCTAATTCTTCAAAAAGCACCTGTGCGAGCTGCTTCGGGGAATTGATATTGAAATCTCTCCCAGCTTCTTCGTATATACCAGACTCAAGAGACTTGATCCTTTCCGTGATCTCTGCTCCGATCGATCTGAGAACTTCAGGATCACACTTGATCCCTTCAAATTCCATCCTGGCAAGGGTATGTACCAGCGGCATCTCGCATGTCTCAAAGAGCTCTTTGAGACTGTTGCTATCCAGAGCTTTCTCCTGCTCTTCTCTGACTTTGCTTGTATAGAATGCTCTGACAAAACAGTCTCCTGCTGTCAGGCCGGATGATCTGTCGTTTCTGTCATCTCCGAGGATCCCTGCTTCTGTTTCGCTTGCGACATAATTGTTATGTCTGAGCAGAAGTTTATCAAGCGGATACTTCTGCCTGTTCGGATCGAGAAGATATTCCGCAATTACAACATCATAGAAAGGCACCGGCACATCTTCAGAACAGCTCAGCATAGAATAAATGATCTTCTTGAGGCCGCAGCCGCAGAGCCTGTAATGCATGCCGGCAATGGAACTGATGACGATTGACGAATCCATTGGCGTAAGATCTCTGACACATGCGATCGCCTTTTCAGAGTCATATAGCGCAAACGCAGTGACTTCAGGCGATCTGAGATGATCATCATCCGTCGCAGTCTCTATGTATACCTGACTCCCGGAAGGTACAATGCGGAAGAACTCTTCCAGATCGACCATCTTCTGTTCCGTTATCTCTTTCCTGAAGTCTTCCCCTCCGGATGCTGCCGAAAACGATGCTTCTTCCGCAGCTGCGCCTTCCCTGAGCTTCTTGATAAACGAATTGAATTCAAGTTCAGTGTATACAGCAACCAGCTCGTTTATATCCGGTTCAGTAAATTCAAGATCTTCCCATTTGAATTCCACAGGAGAATCTGTATTGATCGTCGCGAGCCACTTCGACATACGTGCGGATTCCGCGTTCTCACGGACATTCTCACCCATTTTGCCTTTGATCTCATCAGCATGCTCAAGAACATTTTCCAGAGATCCGTACTGCTGGAGAAGCGCGATCCCCTTCTTCTCACCGATCCCCGGTACGCCGGGGATATTATCGGATTTGTCGCCCATCAGGCCTTTGAGATCGATAAATTGCTTCGGTGTGAGTCCATATCTCTCCTGCATAGCAGCGATATCATATAGGTCAAATTCGCTCATTCCGCGCTTGTTTATCAGCACATTGACATTCTCATCGACAAGCTGCAGTTCGTCCTTGTCACCGGAAATTACGAGCGTTGTGAGCCCTGCCTGTGTAGCTTTGACAGACAGCGTTCCGATAATATCGTCAGCTTCGTATCTCGGCATTTCCAGTACTGCGATATTCATGGCACGCAGAACTCTGTGCAGAAGCGGGATCTCAGACAGAAGTTCTATCGGGGTCTGCTGCCTGCCGGCTTTGTATTCTGTATATTGTTCATGGCGGAAAGTTTTCTCTTTCATGTCAAAAGCTACAGCCAGGTAATCCGGGCTGTAGTCTTTGATGATCTTATTGAGCATATTGATAAAAGCGAAAACTCCCTGAGTGTGCATTCCTGTGGATGTTACCATAGGACGCATGGCAAAGTATGCTCTGAACAGCAGACTGTTGCCGTCAATAAGAATCAGTTTCTTCATGTAATCTACCTCAGGTCTCTGGCTGCCGGAAGGCCGAAAGCTCCTTCCGCAGACATAGCGCCGTCTATGATCGCGTACTGCATGACATCCGTTGCCAGTGCGGCAAATGCATCGAAGTTGACTTCTTCCTTGTTCGTTGACATAACAAAGATCGTATCTCCGTCCATTGTGCTGTGCACTGGTTTGATCGCTCTGGCATAAGCATCGTGAAGGATCGATGCAAGTTTGTTAGCCTGCGATTTGGTAAGTTTCGCATTAGTGATCAGACATGCGATAGTTGTATTGAATGGGATATCGTAGCCTTTGTCTCTTTCTTCCTCTTCAGAAAGCTCATAAGGGTCGACATATACAGGTTCCTGGATCGGTTCCGGAGCAGGTTCAAAGACAGGCTGTTCAGGCGCTGTCTCCGGTTCAGCAAAGATAGCATCCTCTGATGCGAACATATCCGCACTGACTTCTTCTGCAACAGGTTCCTCAACAGTTTCCTGAATTTCGGTGATCTCCGGTTCCGGTTCTGGTTCCGGAACTGGTTCTTCAAATACTGCAGACTCTTCCTCAACTGGTTCAGACACTGCAGGTTCCTCAACAGCCGGTTCAACTACTGCAGGTTCATCAGCTGCTGTCTCAGGAACTGCAGGCTCTTCAACAACTGGTTCAGGCACTGCCGGTTCAGGTTCAGCTGACTCGGCTATATCGGATACCAAGGCAGCCGGCTCTTCTGCAGGAGCTTCCGGCTCGGAAGCTTGCTCATATGCCTCCATTATGGCTTTGGCAATATCGGATCTGTCATCGGGATCGGCACTCTCACGTGTCTTCGTCTCTTCTGCTGCCATATATTTGATCTCATTCAGATCGAGTTCCTTTTCAGACTGTGAGTGAAGCATTTCCTTGAGGATCTTGATCGTTCCCTGGATCTTGGATCCGTCTCTGGTCCTCAGTCCCGCAATGATATTGCCTGCTCCGTTATATACATCAGCGCATGCGTTGACTGCAGCGATTGCGCCTACCTGCACAACGTCATCTCCACAGGCAAAAGTTCCAAGTCCGGTCTTCATAGAGCGATCCATGCCGAGCATCTTACCGCATGTCGCTCCTGTGCCGGCACCGTGGTTGCCAGGCAGGAATGTCCCGGAGTAAGCACATTCAACGGCCTGCATTCCCAGGAATGCATCAGGGAAAACATCGCTTCTTCCGACTGCAAGGTCATACAGTGACGCTCCCGGAACGATCGGGACGACGATACCGTCTCCTACGCTGAAGCCTATTCCCTTCTGTGCCAAAGCTCTCATGACTCCGGATGCTGCCTCAAGTCCGAAAGCCGATCCTCCGCTGAGAACAACAGCATTTACTGTCTGAACGGTATTCTCAGATCTGAGCAGATCGGTCTCGCGTGTTGCCGGAGCACCGCCCCTCACATCGACACCCGCAACAGCACCCTCCTCACAAATGATTACTGTGCAGCCGGTACCTGCTTCTGAATATTCTGCATTGCCCAGTCTGAATCCTTCAATGTCACCGATATCGATTTTCCTGACCTTCATATCTGACCATCCCCTTTGACCAATCACATGGAATCCCCATAAGATGTACTATTTTGTACATTGTAACATATTTAAAAAAAAACACAAAAAAATCCCGAAATACCGTCAAGCTTTTAATTGACGCCCTATCGAAACAGATAAGGTGGGTACTTCCTGAGCCTGGCTTCTGTAGTCCACTCCATGGAGGCTTTACATAATGCTTCCGCATCGGAATCCCTTTAAGAAAGTGTAGGTTCAATTAAGTTAGCTTTAACGAATATTCCAGGACGAAGATCCGTTATTATTCAGTTATCGGATGATCTATCACTCAAGATCGAGGTCGCAGTTGAAGTAAACCTTCTGGACATCGTCGTTGTCTTCGAGCGATGTGATGAGTTTGGTAAGAGCCTTGATCGCGCTCTCATCAGTTACAGTTGCTTCCATCGAAGGGATCTGCTCGATCTCTGCCTCGACGATTTCAAATCCTGCATCCTTGACAGCCTGATGGACTTCGTTGAATGCAGATGGTTCGGTCCTGATCTCGAAATTGTCCTCATTAACGATCATATCGTCAGCGCCGGCATCGAGTGCTGTCATCATGACTTCTTCCTCATCGAGATCCTCAGAGTCAACAATGATAACACCTGCGCGTGAGAACATATATGAAACGCATCCCGGTGTACCGAGATTGCCGCCGTTCTTATCGAACACGGATCTTACGAATGATGCGGTCCTGTTCTTGTTATCCGTCAGTGCTTCTACTATTACAGCTACTCCGGATGGTCCGTAACCTTCGAACTGCAGCTCTTCGTAGGATTCTCCTCCGAGTTCGCCTGTGCCCTTCTTGATAGCTCTGTTGATGTTATCGTTAGGCATACCGATGGCCTTAGCCTTATCGATAGCGACTCTTAGCGAAGGATTGAATTCAGGATCTCCACCACCCTTAGCTGCAACGATGATCTGTCTTGAATACTTGGTAAACATCGCTGAACGCTTGGAGTCCTGAGCTGATTTTCTGTTAGCTATTGTTCCATGCCTGCCCAATGGAGACACCTCCTTTTGATATAGAATCTATTGATTATCTGTATTTCAATAATGATTATACTACTAGCGAATCTCATCTTCAAGATTCTTGAAAGCCGTAGACATCATAAGCTTGATCCTGTTGAGCTGATTGACATTCGATGCGCCAGGGTCATAATCGATCGCTACGATATTAGCTTTGTCATCATATTGCCTGAGGGCTTTGAGCATACCTTTGCCCGCCACGTGATTCGGCAGACATGCGAAAGGCTGCAGACAAAGGATGTTCTTGACGCCGTCATCAATGAGATCGACCATCTCGCCGGTGAGCAGCCAGCCTTCTCCGCACTGATTGCCTACAGAAATGAATCTCTCTGCGTTAGCTGCAGTGTGTTCGATCCTGGCATCCGGAGTAAATCTCTTGCTCTCTTCGCACGCTTCCCTTGCGTATTTGCGGTACGATTCGATGAATGTGATCATCGCTTTGTTCATCGCCATGTCTTTCCATGTCCCGGAGAGATTGTTGTAGTTGAAGATCTTGTTGATAAACCCGTACTCGAAGAAGTCGATAAATGACGGAACGACTGCCTCTCCGCCCTCCTCCTCGATCGTCTCAACGAGATTGTTGTTGGCGTTAGGATGATACTTAACGAGGATCTCTCCCACGATACCGACTCTCGGTTTGACAAGGTCTTCATCGATAGGAATGCTGTCAAAATCCCTGACGATCGCCTTGAGATTCTTCCGGAACTGCTTCTTATTTAGATCCTGGCAATTCTTCACGATCTTGTCGAACCAGGAATCCATAACTGCCTGAGCTGATCCTTTTTCCAGCTCGTAAGGTCTTATCCTGTACAGGCACTTCATCATGATATCGCCATAAAGCGCACCGTAAACGAGTTGCAGCGCCATTCTAGGTGTGATCGTAAATCCAGGGTTCTTCTCAAGGCCTACCATGTTGAAAGAGATAACAGGTATCTGTTCCATTCCAAGGTCTTTGAGGGCCTTGCGCAGGAGCGCGACATAGTTGCTCGCCCTGCATCCGCCGCCGGTCTGTGACATGAAGACTCCGGTCTTGCTCAGATCATATTTACCTGATTTGAGCGCATAAATGATCTGTCCAAGAGTAACTATCGTAGGATAGCAGGCATCATTATTCACATATCTGAGGCCTTCTTCTTCGGACTCTTTCGTGACTGCAGGCAGCAGAACAGCATTATATCCTGAGGAACGCAGCACAGGTTCGAAATACTGGAAATGGATCGGTGACATCTGCGGTACAAGCAGTGTATAGCCTTCCAGTCTCATCTGTTTGGTGAACAGTTTGCGCATATACGGATTGTTGATCTTTCTGGTCTTAGTTCCCAGCTTGTCGCGCTCTTCGAGAGCAGCCTTGAGCGACCTGATCCTGATCCTTGCAGCACCGAGATTAGCACCTTCATCGATCTTGAGAACCGTATAGAGCTTGTTGTTCATCTCAAGCAGCTCATCGACCTCATCGGTTGTGACTGCGTCCAGACCGCATCCGAAAGAATTCAGCTGGATGACTTCCAGATCATCTCGCTGTCCGGCATAGATAGCAGCTTTATAGAGTCTTGAATGATAGACCCACTGATCGAGTATCCTGATCGGCCTTGCTGCCCTTACCTTCCAGCTGACGGAGTCCTCAGAAAGAACTACCATATCCTGCTGTGTGATGAGTTCGTCGATGCCGTGATTGATCTCAGGGTCGATATGATAAGGTCTTCCGGTAAGGATGATACCCTTCTTATGATGATCATTCATATACCGCAGAGCTCTGTCTCCGGCATCCTGGACCATCCTCTTGTAATTCTTCTGCGCATTTCTGCCTGCCCTGAGAGCATGGGAGATCTCAAGGATATCTGTCCCTATTCCATACAGCGAATACTTTCTCTTGTCTCTTCCGAGATGATAGCTCTCTACGATATTCTCCGTACTTGCAAGATCGACGTCTCTCATTCCTGAGAAGAACTTGGTCATCTCCTGAATGAATCTGTCATCATTATCGTAAGGAACGAAAGGATGATAGAACTCGACTTTCTTATCGAAGAAATAATCTGCCATGTTCTTGTCGATCACTTCAGGATATGTGGCGACTATTGGACAGTTATAGTGGTTCGGTGCTGTCGAGTCTTCGACCATTTCATAATTGATCGAAGGATAGAAGATCCTTGTCACGCCATTCTCGACCAGCCACTTGATGTGACCGTGAACGAGTTTGGCCGGATAACACGCTGTATCGGATGAAATGGTATCCATACCGCTCTGATAGATCTCTTTGCTGCTCTGCGGACTGATAACGACCCTGAATCCCAGCTTAGTGAAGAATGCATGCCAGAACGGATAGTTTTCATACATATTGAGTACGCGCGGTATTCCGATCGTTCCTCTCTTGGCCTCTTCTTCGCTGAGGACCGGTCTGTCAAACAGCAGCTGCGCTTTGATCTTATACAGATTAGGAAGTTCAGATTTCTCTGTCTTGATCCCTGCACCTTTCTCGCATCTGTTCCCGGTGATGTAGCGGCTGCCGTCGGAGAATTTGGAAATGGTGAGAAGGCAGTTATTGCCGCATCTCCCGCATCTCGCATTGGATGTTTTGACAGAAAAGCTGTCGACATCCTCAAGCGGCATGATATCCGAAACATCTCCTTCGGTATAATCCTCACAGGCAACTATCGCAGCACCGTAAGCTCCCATCAGGCCCGAGATCTCAGGTCTGATGACATTCTTGCCAAGTATCAGTTCAAGGCTGCGAAGAACTGCATCATTGAGGAATGTGCCGCCCTGTACGACAACATTCGGTCCGGTTTCTTCTGTATTCCTCAGTTTGATGACTTTATACAGCGCATTCTTGATAACAGAGTAAGACAGTCCGGCAGAGATGTCAGCAATGCTGGCACCTTCCTTCTGTGACTGTTTTACCTTGGAGTTCATGAAGACTGTACACCTCGTTCCGAGATCGACAGGCCTCTTGGATGTAAGAGCTTCCTGTGCAAATTCCGGAACTGTCATACTGACGGATTTCGCATACGTCTCAAGGAAAGATCCGCAGCCGGATGAACACGCCTCATTCAGCATGATGCTGCTGATAGCGCCGTCCTTGATCTTCATGCATTTCATATCCTGACCGCCGATGTCGAGAATGAAACTGACATCAGGCAGGAACTGTCTGGCTGCTTTGTAGTGAGCCATGGTTTCGATCTCGCCGCCATCCAGTCTGAATGCCGCTTTGATCAGACCTTCCCCATAGCCGGTAACTACAGAGCGTCCTATATACGCAGCTTCAGGAAGCATTCCGTATACTTCTTTGAGAACACATTTGACAACTGCGAGCGGATCGCCTTCGTTGTTCTGGTAGTGTTCATAGAGAAGCTTCCTTTTACTGTCTATCAACGCTGCTTTGGTCGTTGTTGATCCCGCATCGATACCCAGGAAAACAGGACCGACAGCATCAGCGATATCGCCCCTGACGATCTTTGCGGATGCATGTCTTGCTTTGAATTCTTCGTATTCTTCTTCCGACTCAAACAGAGGTCTCAGATATTTGGTATCAGAAACATCTTCCGGTGATGCATTATGCAGTTTGTCTATCAGTGAGCTGAGTTTGACCGGCTCTTCGTTATCTGCAAGGTATGCTGCTCCGAGAGCCACGAAAAACTTCGCGTTGTCCGGGAAAATCACGTTCTCTGGTTTGAGATCAAGTGTTTCTATGAAACGCTTTCTGAGTTCCGAAAGGTACTCGAGAGGTCCGCCGAGGAAAGCGACATTACCTTTGATAGGACGGCCGCATGCAAGTCCTGAGATCATCTGGTTAACAACAGCCTGGAAAATCGATGCCGCGATATCCGATGACTTGGCCCCGTCATTGATCAGTGGCTGAATGTCAGTTTTGGCAAAAACTCCGCATCTCGACGCGATCGGATAGATGATCGAATAGTTCTTAGCAGCTTCATTGAGCCCGCCTGCATCTGTATTGAGGAGTACTGCCATCTGATCTATGAACGCTCCGGTACCGCCAGCGCAGGTACCATTCATTCTCTGTTCCACAGTCGATCCATAGAACGTGATCTTAGCGTCTTCGCCGCCGAGTTCAATAGCAACATCGGTCTGTGGTATCAGTTTCTCGACAGCATTGCTGCACGCGATGACTTCCTGTTCGAATTTGATTCCGAACAGGTCTGCCAGAGACAACCCTCCTGAACCGGTGATGACAGCTTTGAGAGTGAGATCCCCCTTCTCTGCCCGGAGTTCTTCAAGAAGCTCTCCTGCCTTCTCGAAGACATTTGACATATGTCTCTCATATTTTGAATATACAATGTTGTCATTATCGTCGAGAACAACCAGCTTGACTGTAGTCGAACCAACATCGATACCAAGTCTTAATTTCATGTAAAATTCCTCAAAAAACTATAAAACAAGAGATCTGCAATCCCAATAAAAAAAGATTTATTTAAGTAATAACGGGCAGACCGTAAGCCGGGTTCTGTATCTGACGATCATCCATCTAGTACTGCAATTGCTTGCAGCATCATGCGGCTCACCTGCGGGCGGGTACGGGCCGCACCCATGTTGCCCAACTCAGCCTTGCTCCGGATGGGGTTTACACGGCTGTCATGTCTCCATGACACCGGTGAGCTCTTACCTCACCATTTCAACCTTGCCACGGCATTACCCGTTTCGGCGGAGTGTTTCTGTTGCACTTTCCCTATAGTTACCTACGGCGGACGTTATCCGTCATCCTTGCCCTGCGGAGCCCGGACTTTCCTCATGTCATAAGACACGCGATCGCCTGGTCTACCCGATATCAAATACCTGATATATTATATTCAACAAATTTATTATTTCAATGAAGATTTTGCGATTATTGAACTCAGTTTCTATTTTGTGGAAGGCTGTCTGCTGCCAGGACTGTTCTTCAGCAGTTCCATGCAGAAGTTGATAATGATCAGCACAATAAATACCATTCCGATATATCCCTGTGCCGGATACAGAAACTCAACAAGTCTCTTGAATCCCGTGAGACCCAGGGAGAAACCTGCAGCAGCTCCGAATACGATGATATACTTTTTAGCTGGATTATCCGGAAGCTTGGTGCTGAATCCGTAATAGGTGCTTGTACCGGTCGAATACACCGCACCGTAGAGTATTACTGCGTATATAACATTGAGCACAGGCGATATCCTTGCTGAGTACCCGAGCATCGGAAGATCAAGCCCGCTGGAGAACGCCATATCAGTCAGAAGCGCGCGCAGCAGCAGCAATGTAAGGATGCCCAGGCATAATGTTCCCATCACTGCGCCGAAATACGCATTTTTTGCGTTCTTCGCATTCAGGGCTGAATTACCCGACATGGTGATCATCCCAGTTGTATTGTATGCCATGAAAACAACTGCAGATATGAACCAGTTTGGTGACATTCTGCCCGGCCGATACCCTGTAACAGCACCGCTTTGTCCGAAATCAGCGCGAATCGTCAGGATGATCGTAAATATTCCGATTACGAAAAGCACCGGAACGATCAGCCGGAAAATCCTTGAGACTCTTTCGAAATCGCCAAGGACTGTGACGACACACAGAACAGCAATAATGATCCCGCCGATGACTTTACTGATCCCGAACTGCTGATTCAGGAGTGAACCGCCGGCTGCAGTCATAGCTATGATCATCGAATAGTATATCGCTGCAAGAGTCCAGCCGATCATTCCATCGATATACTTGTTATTGAACGGTGATATCAGTTTGCCAAGGTCAGCAGTTTCTTTGCTCCTTGCGATATATGTCAGCATGCACGCAAGCAGTATAAAGCATATTGTGCTCGCAACTGCTCCATAGTAACCACGGCTGCCAAACACACCGAAAAACTGCCAGCATTCTCTGCCGGAAGCGAATCCGGCTCCCATAATGACCCCGATATATAACGATGTGATCTCGATCCAGTTAAGTTTCTTCATCGTATCAATTCTGTGAGGTATTCTCTGTCTGCAACGAGCTGTGTGATCAGATCACTGTGGTCAGCGTTGCTGTTACGGAGATTCTCTATCTGTTCTGTAATACTGCCGATCTTCCATCCTATGCGTTTTGCAGCAAGGTCATGATCAGCCAGGACGATCGAATCCGGATATTTCCATCGTATGTCTCCTTCAGGATAAGGTGCTTCTCTGTGAAGCACACCGGATGGAACAGCGGTTATGATCTCACAGACGAACTTCCCTTCCGGTGCCAGATCTTCATCTGTGATGTCCCATCCATGCGTATACAGGAAAAATCTGAGATCTCCGGAATACTTCCGAGGCTGCAGGATCAGTTTGGAGAAACTGCGGCTCTTCTGTATATCGCTTTTCAATATTTCTATTATCGTAAAACCGCCAAGGCCTGCGATGATGATATCATCGACTTCCCCTTCACAGATCGTTGTCAGCCCGTCGCCTACTCTGAAACACGTAGGATCTACGGTGATCCCGGCAAGTTCAAAGGTTTCGATCGCTTTCTTGAGTGATCCGTCACTGATATCAGACATGATCACTGCCGGAGAAACTTTATTGCGCATCAAAAGCATTGGGACGTATCCATGATCCGTCCCAATGTCTGCAGCAGTCTCACCCTGCTGTACTTTACCTGCTATTGAATAGATCCTCTTGCTGAGCCTCATACTATTCGAGATAATCTCTGAGCTTCTTGCTGCGGCTCGGATGTCTGAGCTTCCTGAGTGCCTTAGCTTCGATCTGACGGATCCTCTCACGAGTTACGTTGAACTCTCTTCCTACTTCTTCGAGTGTGCGAGGACGTCCGTCATCAAGTCCGAATCTGAGGATAAGTACTTTCTTCTCTCTTTCCGAAAGAGTATCGAGCACTTCTCTGAGCTGTTTCTGCAGCATCGAATATGCAGCAGCATCAACAGGTGAAGGGATATCTTCATCCGGAATGAAATCTCCGAGATGGCTGTCTTCCTCCTCACCGATTGGTGTCTCGAGCGATACAGGATCCTGACTGATCTTCTTGATCTCTCTTACCTTCTCTACAGAAATACCCATCTCTCTTGCGATCTCTTCAGAGGTCGGTTCACGTCCGTACTCCTGAAGCAGCTGTCTGGAGATCCTGATCAGCTTGTTGATCGTTTCGACCATGTGTACAGGAATTCTAATTGTCCTTGCCTGGTCTGCGATCGATCTTGTAATTGCCTGTCTGATCCACCATGTAGCATATGTTGAGAACTTATATCCCTTAGTATAATCAAATTTCTCAACCGCCTTGATCAGTCCGAGATTACCTTCCTGAATGAGATCCAGGAATGAGAGTCCCCTGTTAAGATAACGTCTTGCGATACTTACTACGAGCCTGAGGTTGCTCTCACAGAGCTTCTTCTTGGCTTCTTCATCACCCTGCTCGATCCTGATCGCGAGATCTCTTTCTTCTTCCGCTGAAAGCAGAGGGACTTTACCGATCTCCTTGAAATACATTCTTACAGGATCATCCGTAGGGATGTTCTTGGCAGAATCAGATACTTCGATCTCTCCGGTCGATTTGATGATGACTCCGCTCTTGTTATCCTCTTCGTTCTCATCAACGAGATCGTCTTCAAGATCCAGATCGAGATCGAGATCCATGTCCAGATCCATGTCAAAATCAAGAACATCATCATCCGGACCATCATTCTCGAGTTCACTCGAAGTCGGTTCTCTCGTCTCGATAATCGTGATCCCTTTGCTCTCAACGATATCATAGATATCCTCCAGCGAGTCCTTATCAAGACTCATATCGCTGAGAAGACTGTTGATTTCAGAGTAAGTGATCTCATTCGAAGTATGTCTCGCAGATTCAATAATTGTAGATGCGATCTCTTCATTTCTGGAGAGCTCTGTAGTAACAGTTTCTTCATTCATTACTTCATTCTTCTTGTTCTTGCTTTCAGGCATTATTTACCTCCACTGCTTGAATTAACCTGTCGATTTCAATCAGCTTCGCCGCAAGCCGCGAGATCTCTTCTGAATTGCCGGTCTTCTCGGCTATCGCGAGATCATTCATGACTTCAGACTTTTCAGACCTGTAATTGTTGATGAGATAGCTTGCACGTGTCTCCCTGTAGAAAGCTTCATCATCAGGTCCTATCTGTATTGAATTGAGATACTTTCTGAATACGGCTTCCTGATCCGGATCGAGCTGTTCAGCAACTCTTCTATGATCTATCCTGTGGATCCCGGCTTCATGATCATCCTGAAGCAAATCGCATACAGACATTACCGCTGAAGCGAGCTCCGACCTGAACAGTATGCCATCTTCTCTGTATCTGCTTATATATCTTGAATTATTGATTGCCAGTATTGCCAGAGACATCTCTATACGTGTCTCGATACTGTTATCGTCTCTGTTATCAGTTCTGGCACGCCGATGGTTCCTTGCTGCAGGAACTCGGCCAGTGCTGCCGCTCTGTCTTCTTAACTCTCCGTCGGTACGTACGGCCATCATGATCGCGTGTTCAGATATGCCGAATTCCTCTGACAGCCTGCGTACATACAGATCCTGTTCAACAGGCCCGAGGTCCCTCAGGATAGGAACAGCTCTTTCGATATACTCAAGAACGTCCTGGTCATTGCGCAGATCAAATCCTCGCCTTGCGAGTTTGAGCCTGAATTCGGCAGCCGGCACTGCCTCGTCAGCAAGCCTGACAAAGGCATCTCTGCCATGTTTCTGTACGAACTCATCAGGATCCTTGCCGTCGCTCACTGTCATGACACGTGGTTTGCCGCCCGCAGCAGTAATTACAGAGATCCCGCGCAATGCAGCATTGATACCTGCGGCATCGGAGTCGTACGACAGAACGATATTCTTCGAATATCTGCACAGGAGTTTGGCCTGATTGTCTGTAAGTGCCGTACCCAGGGAAGCAGCGACATTGCGGACACCGCTCTGATACAGCGATATGACATCCATATACCCTTCAACGATGATCGCTCTGTCAGAACCCGATATTTCACTTTTCGTGAAATTCAGCGCGTAGAGGTTGTTCTTCTTGAGGAAGATCTCACTCTCGGGCGAATTCAGATATTTGGGCTTGACATCACCGATCGCTCTTCCGCCAAAGCCTATGACTTTGTCCTGTGTATTGATGATCGGGAAGATCACTCTGTCCCGGAATTTGTCATACAGGCCATTCTTGCCGCTGTTGGCAAGTCCGAGCTTCAGCATGTCTTCATCTGCGACTTTCTCAGATCTGAGATAATCTACGAGAGTGGTACCGCCAGCCGGCGCATAACCCAGTCCGAATTTGGTGATAGTCTCTCTGGAGAGTCCACGCTTCTTCAGATAACTGAGTCCGTGGTTGCCCGGTATGCTCAGAGCGTTATAGAAGAACCTCGCTGCCTTGGCATTGATCTCGTAATACTTGTTGTAATCGACTTTAGGTGCAGAACGTCTCTTCTCCGGCATTTTGATGCCATAGTCACCTGCAAGTTTCTCAACGGCTTCCATGAAAGGAAGCTTGTAATATGACTGGACGAATTTGATAACATCGCCTTTCTGTCCGCAGCCAAAGCAGTTGAATATCTGTTTCTCCTCGTTGACCATGAACGATGGTGTCTTCTCGGAATGGAACGGACACAGGCCTTTGTAATTCGCCCCTGCTTTCTTAAGAGGTACTTCCCGGCCTACGACATCGACGATATTCACTTGCATCTTGAGATCATCAATGAAATTGTCCCAGGCCATCGATCAGTTATTCCTCCGCATGGTCATTGAAAAGCCGGTTATACATATTGAGCGCATATCTGTCAGTCATGCCGGAAATCATGTCCTTGACAGCGGTATTGATACCTTCTGCCTGATAGATATCCCTGTACACGCCCTTGATCTCTTCCGGATGGGTCAGATAATACTCATACAATGATGTTATGACAGTATCCACCTTGGCTGCATCGGCTACCTGAAGTACTTTGGACGAGTTATATACATTCTTGAACATGAATGCCCTGAGGTCCAGCAAAGCGTTGCTGAAATCCTCTGACAGCGAGATGGTGTTGCGGCCTTCACTGTTAGTACACAGGTCTACTATAAGATTGTTGATCCTGTCGCTGTGAGTGTTGCCGAGAATTTTGATATCTTCTGCAGGAAGATCATCAAAAGTGATGATCCCGCTCCGGATCGCGTCGTCGATGTCGTGATTGACATATGCAATGCGGTCGCAGATCTTGACGATCTGTCCCTCGAGAGTGACCGGTGTTATAGGGCCTCTGTGATTGAGGATTCCATCCCGCACCTCATATGTAAGGTTGAGGCCGCGGCGTCTCGATGTATCCTCTATGCAGTCTACTGTTCTGAGACTCTGTACATTATGCGCAAACCCATCAGGATGGATCCTGTTGAGTACCGATTCTCCCAGATGGCCAAAAGGCGTATGTCCGAGGTCATGTCCGAGAGCGATCGCTTCGGTGAGATCTTCGTTATATCTCAGGATGCGCGCAACTGTCCTTGATATCTGCGACACCTCAAGTGTGTGAGTAAGCCTCGTCCTGTAATGATCATCTTCAGGAGCAAGAAAAACCTGAGTCTTATGGATCAGTCTTCTGAAAGCCTTGGAATGGACGATACGATCACGGTCACGCTGAAAATCCGTCCTGAAAGCGCACTTCTCTTCAGGGACCTCTCTTCCTCGGGATTCAGCCGCTCTGCAAGCGAGCGGTGAAAGGATCTCATATTCTCTTGCCTCTATACCCTCTCTGTTGATCATCAGTTGTAATCGTCACTTACAAATCCGGATATCTTAACATCATATCCGTCTATACTATAGTCAAGCGCTGTCCTGAAATCGTAATCACAGGATTCACCCAGAAATCTGGCAGCCAGAATATTGAATCTGGCATCTCTGACGTTAAGCTCCTCGCCTGTCTTCCTGTCGAAGACATTCAGATCATGCACATACCATTTGCGGAATCTTGCTATCTCTTCCGCCAGAGTATGGATATCCTCACTGGTCATATCATCCGATATCAATCCGTTCATCATCCTTCTGATCGAATCTACGGTGATATACAGGTCTGTCTCATCATCAGGCAGGTTGTCGAGAAAACTGTCATAATATGAATCGATGTGTTCAGCAAGAACTTCTTTGTTCACATCCTTGATGAGATCTCTGATAAGATTCTCCTCGATGTAATCATCTTCTTCAAGAAGAGCAGAAAGATTCTCATAGTACTTGAACTCATCGATCGTATCTATGTCTAATTTTTTGTAAAGCTCTGTTTTATCCATTATTCAAAAGCATCATTCATTTATGCTATAATTGCTGACAGAATATTATACCATAATCATAAGGAATCACAAGAGGATAGATTATGTCCAGAAAAATCTACATTTTCAGAAATAACAAAGACAACTCAATGGCCGCTCACAACGATCTTCTTGAAGTAGTCCGTGCACGAGGATACGAAGTCCTCAGTGAGTATTCTGATGACGCAGACCTTCTCGCATGTATCGGTGGTGACGGAACTTTTCTCAGTTTCGTACATAAATGCAGATTCCCTTCTATTCCGATCATCGGGATCAACACAGGACATCTTGGATTTTTCCAGGAATCATCTCCGAATAATCTTGATGAAACGATCGATGACATTGAAAACGGCAATATAGTGATCCAGAAGATCCGCCCTGTCCAGGCCAGAATCGTGACCCGCAATAATGAATTTACCCGTATCGGACTCAATGAGATCCTCGTCAGGGGGCAGTATTCACATGTATCTCAATTCTCAGTTTCCATTGATGAAACAGTAATACAGAATTTCTCCGGAGACGGTATACTGGTGTCTACACCGGTTGGATCGACAGCATATAACTATTCTCTGGACGGCGCTCTTGTATCTCCGGATCTCGATGTTCTGCAGCTGACACCTGTTGCTCCGATGAATACCAGCGCTTACAGGTGTTTCCATTCGAGCATTCTGCTTCCTGCAAGTGAGCGCATTCGTATCAGGGGGATCGGCCGCAGCACGGGTGGTACTATTATCCTTTCTTTTGACGGCAGGACACATGAATTCAGCAACGTCAACTATGTCGAAGTATTCCAGTCTGATAAGGAGATCCATCTGATACGTCATAAGGATTACGATTACTGGAAGAAACTCAGCAGCAAGCTTCTGTAGCAGATCAGCAGGATATTAATGGCAAAATACGAACATATCGTGACCGAAGATGAAACCGGTCTCACAATCAATCAGATATTAAGGCAGAACTACAAATTTTCATCAAGGTTCCGCACCAAGATGAAGTATCAATCTCTGGTAGATCTCAACGGATCACCGGCACCGGGTTATATCAGACCTGAGGCCGGTGATGTTATTGGTGTGAGGCTGCCTGAAGAAACAAGCGATTTCCCTCCGGAGGACATCCCTCTTGATATTATCTATGAGGATGATGATCTGATCCTGATCAACAAACAGCCCGGTGTCATTGTTCATCCGACCAAAGGCCACCCTCATCACACGATCGCTAACGGTGTGATGAAGTACATGGAAGAGACCGGACAGGTGTTCAAAGTTCGTTTTGCGAACAGGATCGATATGGATACTACCGGGATAATTATCGTGGCGAAGAATGCAAATGCTCAGAATGATCTCGCGGATCAGATGCGACATAGTACCGTGATCAAGAAATATATAGCTCTTGTTCAGGGCAACGTCACAGAGGATCATTTCACCATAGATCTCCCTGTTGGACGACCTTCTCAGGAGTCCATCCGCAGGATCGTAATGGACGAAGGCAAGAATGCCCTGTCTGAAGTCCGGGTGCTGGAAAGGTTCTGCAGCGAAGAATATGGTCCGCACACTTTGGTTGAAGTCACACTGCACACAGGAAGGACCCATCAGATCAGAGTCCATCTCTCGCACATAGGTCATATCATAGCCGGAGATGAACTATACGGAGGCAGTACAGAACTGATCGCCAGGCAGGCGCTCCATGCGTATCACATCGAATTCACGCATCCAGCGACCCGGGAATATATGAGCTTTGACGCAGGCCTGCCGGATGATATACTGCAGGCAGTTGCGGCACTCAGATCGGACGAATAAATACATGCCATATTAAACAAAAGAGATGTGCACGGCTGCACGGCACATCTCTTTTTGATTCCTCATATTATGGATTATGGATATCAGATCTATCTTTCGTATTCTCTGAATGCTTCCTGACCCGCATACTTGAAGTATGCAAATCCTTCATTGATCATAAGCTCATAGAACACGGTTCTTCCAAGGCAGATATACCCATGCGCAGCGAAAACCGGCAGTTCTGCCAGCATACTGATGATCAGAAGGCCTGCAACAGGCAGCTTCATACCGGCAATCAGTCCTGAGATGAGAAACGCCGGCATATAACCGAACAGCAGATAAGGCAGATAGTACAGCAGCAATCTTAAATACGTTAATCTGTTGCCCTGCATCAGCATTTTGCTCTCGGCAAGCACCTGCGTAACGCCCTTATCCGGATCATCGGCAAGCACATAATATGCCTGGGAAAAATTGAGAGCCACTACGATACCCGGTATCACGAAGAAAATCGACCAGAAAGCTACGATGAGAAGCTGAAGGATATATATGCCGAGTGTCTTGAGATACAGCGGCGCTCCTTCCGTCAGAGCTTTATATTCTACTTTCCTGTTCCTGATATAAGTCAGAGCATACAGAGCTTCTCCCAGATTGACTACACCGCTGAAGAATAATGCGTAGACATATATGACAAGCGGTGTCCCGTTGAGTCTGCTGAGCATCTGCTCATCAACACCCGGAAGTGCAGCCATGAGATCAAGATTCGTCGCAGGGAAATACAGACTGAGGATCTCAGGGATCCAGTTGAGGAAAGCATAGAGCATACAAATCCCGGCAAGGAAACTCACAAGAGTTCCCTTGCTGTGGCTTTTGCATTTGGACATGATCCGCAGCGGATGTTCTTTGATGATGTAGTACTGTCTTCCCTCGGGCATTATACTAACGCAGTTCTGCTTTGCACTTATTGTTGAGCACCTTGATGATGCCGTTCATCTTCTTCTCTATCTGTTTGGAAGTCATCGTTGAATCGTCATTACCGATCTTAAGGCTGAGCATAACAGACTTCTTGCCTGCCGGGATCTGCTTGCCGCGGTATTCCTCGACAAACCTCAGGTCTTTGACCATGTACTTGATCGCATCTCTGATCTCAGCCCATGTTACCGACTCATCGACCAGAAGTGACAGATCCTGCTCAACCAGCGGATACTGCGGCAGGTGTACGAATTCATTCGTCCTTGACGGATATGGCTTGAGCCCATCTGTATCAAACTCGAATGCTGCTGCATTGATCATCTTGATGCCGGACTCGGCAAGAGCCGGTACAGAAACGAGTCCGATCGAACCGATTACCTTCTTGCCTGACTTGATATTCAGCCATACCTTATCATCAGCCCAGGATGGTTTGTCCTTCTGCGCAAAATCAAGTGATTCACAGTGACAGTATCCGGCAAGTCCTTCGATCACGCCCTTCACCTTGAAGAAGAGTTCCGTTGCGTTCTTGCCTGCGAAAACACCGGAAAGAAGATTATGGTGGACCGGAAGTACTTCTTCTTCCGTTGATGGTCTGTATTCGCCTTTCTCGAAGACCTGTGCAGCCTCGAAAATGCTGAACTCATCGAAATACCTGCTGTTCTTGTCGACCGCTTCCAGCATACCAGGGATCAGCGATGATCTGAGGTAACCCAGTTCCGGTGCCGGAGGTGTCGCAAGCCTGATGGATCTTGAAGTATCGATACCTGCAGCATTGATGAACTTAACATCGATCCACGGATATGTGAAGATCTCATTCATTCCGCATCTGTATGCAAGATACTCTCTGAGTTTTCTTGCAAGGTCTGCTCTCACCTGATTGACCGATGATTCGAAGCTGATCTTCAGCGGCTGCTTCTTGAAGTATTCATAACCGATCAGTCTTGCGATATCACCGAGGATATCGTCGTGAATAGAGACGTCACCGGTCGATCTCCATGTCGGAGTGATGCAGTGATATGTCTCACCATCAAAGCTGACCTCATAACCGAGCCTTGTAAGGATATCTTCGATCTCTGCCTGTGGAAGCACTTCTCCGAGTCTTCTGTCCAGGAAGTCCTGAGTGATATCGATCACGGCATTTTCTGTTTTCACTGGGTAATTATCTGTGAATGCTGAAATGACGCAGTCAGGATAGATTTCCTTGAACAGAGAGAGTGCCATGGAAACTCCGAGATCTGCTCTCTGAGTGTCAATGCCCTTCTCATATCTGAGCGCAGCATCAGTCTTCTCATTGAAGTATGCTGTAGTGCGTCTGATGCCAGGCGCGGTGAAAACAGCACACTCAAGGATGACGGAATCTGTGGTATCCAGAATTGAGTCGTCTTTGCCTCCCTTGATGCCTGCGAGGTTCAGCGGTTTTCTTGTATCGCAGATAACAAGGTGATCATGTGTGAGTTCCAGATCTTTCTCATCCAGCAGGAGCAGCTTCTCACCGTCTTCAGCGAGTCTGACGATGATCTTGTCGCCTTCGACGTGAGTGCTGTCGTATGCATGCTGAGGAGATCCGACTGCAAGCAGAACGAAGTTTGTGATATCTACAAGTGCATTGATCGGCCTCATCCCTGCATTAGTGATGAGTGTCTTCATCCATGCAGGAGATTCCTTGACGTACACATTGTCGATCTTAGTCGCTGTGAATCTGTTGCATCTTTCCGGCTCTTCGATGACTACCGGATATTCAGGGAGCCCTTCCGGAAGCTCACTGCTGAGTTCATTGAACGGAACCTTGTATATAGCCGCCAGTTCTCTGGCAATACCGTAATGTCCCCAGAGGTCAGGCCTGTTAGACAGAGACTTATTATCGACTTCCAGAATCACGTCATCAAGTCCCATCACTTCTGCTACAGACTGGCCGACTTCGCACTCTATCCCGAGTTCTGTAAAGTCTACGATCTCTCTTTCGTCTTTCGGTACAATAATATCTCCAAGATAAACTTCAAGCGGAGAGCAGATCATTCCGTATGATTTCTCGCCTCTGAGTTTGCTTTCTTTGATAAGAACAGGTTCACCTTCGCCGTGCCATACTACTTCAGCACCAGGCTTGGAAACACAGACCTTATGTCCTTCGGTAAGATTAGATCCACCGCATACGATCTGTTTGAGTTCGTCCTCACCTACATCTGTAATACAGATCTTGAGCGCATCAGCATTCGGATGAGCTTTGATCTCCTTGATCTCTCCGACAACAATATCATGGAACTTGTCTGCAGTCCTGATGACATCTTCGACCTCGACAGTTCTCATAGTGAGATCATACGCTATCTGGTCATATGTAAGATCTGCAGGCAGAGTGACAAATCTGTTGATGAATTTCATCGAAATATTCATACCTGGCCTCCTTTCCTACTTGAACTGTTTGAGGAATCTCAGATCGGCGCTGTGGAAGAGCCTTACATCATCAACTCCGTAACGCATCATTACGAGTCTGTCCAGACCGATATTCGTATAGAATCCAGTCCATACGTCAGGGTCCAGGTTTGCAGCTCTCAGCACGTTAGGATGAATGACTCCGCCAGGCATGACTTCGATCCAGCCTGCATGATTACAAGCCTTGCAGCCCTTGCCGCCGCACAGAAGACATTCCATATCGATCTCGTATCCAGGTTCAGTAAATGGGAAGAAGCCTTCTCTCATCCTGACATTGACCTTGCGCCCGAATACCTTCTCAAGGATCGTCTCGATCATTACTCTTCCGGAACTGAAGGAGATATCCTTATCTACGATAAGAGCTTCATACTGGAAGAATGCTCTCTCGTGACGAGCATCCGTTGTCTCATTACGGTATACCCTGCCAGGATAAACGAATCTTGCAGGAGCGCCATGCTCAAGGAGATATCTTACGGAACCACCTGTCAGATGAGGACGGAGGCAGAGTCTCTCGTTGCCCCTCTTATCCTCAGTTCCTTCGAGCCAGTAAGTATCCATCGATGCTCTGGCCGGATGATCAGCTGCAAAATTAAGATTATCGAAAGCGAATTTCTCGCTGCTTATATCGTCTTCACTGTAGATCTCAAATCCGAGGGATCTAAAGGCATCATTGAGGTCGTAACACATCTGTGTTATCGGGTGAAGTGCACCTTTCGGCACTTCGATTCCAGGAAGAGTCAGGTCGATCTCCCCCTCAACTACTGAAGCATTTGCTATCAGCTCTTCCTCTTTCTCTCTGATCTTCTCTGCGAACTGGTTCTTGACCTCATTAGCCTTCATTCCTACGGACTTCCTCATATCTGCGTCAAGGCTTCCAAGGCTCTTGAGCACCTCCTGCAGTGAGCTCTTCTTGCCGGTAAGTTCCTTACGGACCATCTCGAGCTTCTCCCTGTCCGGAGCTGCTGCGATGCTCTCGAAACCTTCCCTGCGAATCTGTTCGAGCTTTTCCAACATCTCGTATTCCCTCCTTTGATCTGTTGATCTACACCATGCCTCTGCCGGTATACACTTTGGCTTTTTCCTTGCCTCTCAGTACCCTCAGTGCCCCAGCAGCCATAGCTTCCTGTTCGACTTCATTCTCGTATATATATATCGGAGCGATCCAGCCCACATAGTCTTTGATGTAGTCCATCAGTGACTGGAACCTAGTGTATCTGCCTGTGATTATGATACCGTCCAGCTGTCCCTTGAGGACAACGGCCATCGATCCGATGTATTTGACTATATTATATCCAAGAGCTTCCCACACGAGCGCGGCTTCTGCGTCTCCGGCCTGAACTCTGCGGTATATCTCATCAGCATCAGAAGTGCCGAAGTGTGAGACGAATCCTCCTGTACCTGTACATAGGTGGCGCATTTCTTTGACTGTATGAGTCTTGAAATAATCAAGTACGCCCATCAGCGGAAGCGATCCTGTCCTGGTTGCGGTAAAAGGTCCTTCACCGCCTGCGCCTTCGTTGCAGTCGACCTGCCTTCCGTGATCGTGCGCAGCTATTGTGATGCCTCCATCGATATGCGCGACGACCCATCTGGTCTGCTTGTAATCGATCCCGTTCAGTTTGCAGTGTTTCATCACCGTTCCGCGAAGATTGAGCGCGTGTGACTCCGCTTTTCTCGCAATCTCTTTGACACCGGTGATCCTTGCAACATCGGTATATTCATCTACACAGATCGGGTCTACCATGAACAGCCTGCCGCCGTATTCATCCTGAAGGCTCTTAGCAAGCTGAACGCCCAGAACGGAAGGATGGATCGTACGGCCGACGTTATTGCGGATATCTTCAAGCAGCAGATCGTTGACTTCGAACGTACCGGAAGGTACCGGCCAGCATCCGCCGCCCCTGCCGACAAAAGCATCAACATCAGAGAGATCTATATCATTATTGTTGATAAAATCCTTGATCACTCCCATCCTGTAACCGAACTGATCGTTTACAGATGAAAATGAGTTGAGTACCTGTGCGTCATGTGTCACTGATGTCTGAAGGATCTTGCGGTTGTCGTGAAACAACGCGAGCTTGGTCGAAGTTGACCCTGGATTGATGACGAATACTTTGAATCTGTAATCTTTCATGATATCGATCATCCCTTCAAAAAATCGATCAGTGGCCGGATCTTCGGAGCCACTGATCATTTAATGGATATACAGCTTAGCTCCTGTCTTACGCATCAGAAGAATAGTCCTCCGATCTCACTAAAGACAGGAAGAAATGCAGCAGTCAGGACTACCATAAGCTTGATGAGTGATCCAAGCGAGCGTACCGCTGTTCTGCCGAAATGCTCTCCTGAATCGCATATTGCAGGCATGATCATGCAGCCTGTAATAACGGTACCAATAAGGAATCCAAGAGTACATTCTACTCCGAGGAACAGTGCAACAAGCGCCGGAAGGACAATTACGATGGCAACAGGAAGCACGGACCATCTTAATGATCTGGCTGAACCTGTATCCTCGCCCCTTCCGAGCTTGCTGAATGCTACAAGAGCTGTAGTCCTAACCGAATATATCACAATACCCGTCAGCACAAACGGAACAGCAGCTCCGCCGAATAAAGCACCTATGAAAGCAGAATGAAGCAAGTCGATCTGCTCAACGCCTGAATTATAGAATACTGCTGTCAGCAAAGCTATCAGAGTCAATGCTGAAGCATAATTCGTGTAAGTCCATGCTGCAGGTGCTGTTCTGACAGAAACAGTATCCATATAATCAGCAATAGCTTCGGTATCAGCGCCTTCTCCGTGAGCTCTGATCGCTTCCCCGGCGGAACCGGAGACCTGCGAGAGCCCATTAGCCGCGGCCAGCGTCCCGGTAACTGAGCAGAATCCGACAGCAGCGAGAGCTATGCCGTAAACCGATGAGAATTTGGCCGCAAAGAAAATGCAGATAAGAACGATCGCAGTCTGTAATACTGTTGAGATCATTCCACGTGACAATCCTGATATAAGCGGCATATGAGAATTGAGCCTTCTGTCCTCTTTGGTTCCAGACATCATGAAACGGCTGTCATACGAATATATTCTCGATATCTCTCCGAGAATGAGTCCGCCGGCTATACCGCAAACTGCAGAAATGCCGTATACAGCAGACTCCAGATAATAATTACTGAAATAGATAGCAGCCGCAGCGGTCAATAAACCTGAAACTATAGCCGCAACCGATACGGATCTCGAATTATTCACTCCGGAAGTGCCTCTATAGAGCATTACTCCTATAAGTGATGCAACAATGCCGGCAGCAAGCAGGATCAAAGGATACTTTGTTACTGATGACAGATTGAATGTTGACATTACTCCGGATGAATCGAGACCGTTCTGTGCCATCATGATCGCTGCCGCACCTGCAAGGACATATGATTCCATCATGTCCGCACCTGTGCCGGAAAAAGATCCTGTTATATCAGTGAAATCATCATCCGGGAGCGCCAGAGAATATGCATCAGAATAAACCGTTCCTCCGGTGCTGAGATGAACCGCGGTTGTTGATACTCCCAGAGCAAGACATGTGATTGTCTCTATTACATTTTCGACTTTGAAGAAAACGAACATAGCACCAAGCAGAAAAAGGCCTGCAGCAGAAATGACTGCTCCCATAACTGCACCTGTTCTGTATGATGCTTTGAGTGCTCCTGCGTAATCGCCTTCAGCTGCCATGCCTGAAGCAGCAGTAGTGCCAGCAGGAATTGCACCGGTACCTGCCATTACTGCACCAAAACATACCACTGTGCCTGCGATATAGACCGCGGCATTGATCCATCCTGAACCAATACCGAGTGCGATCGCAATGATCACAGCAGTTATTAATATCGGCATGTATTGAAATCTACGAAAACTTGTATTCCTCTTGCCAGTGATGCCGAGTATCCTGACGGCAAGGTCACCGCGTCCTCTCCTGCTCATGAGCCAGGACTGGTCTATAACAGCGGTGAGCACTGCAACAAGAACACAGATAATTGTTAGTATCCTTAGCAGCATATCTATGGATCACCGTATCTCTCTTAGTTGAATATTGCAACGATCGCGAGGGAGAGAATGATATAGACCACCGCTGCGATTGTAGTTATTTTGGAAAGTATTGCATCATATCCTCTGCTCTTGCGCTTACCGAACAGCTGCTCTGCTCCGCCGGCGATGGAACCGGAAAGTCCGTCACTGTTGCCGTGCTGCAGCAGGATGCTGACGATAAGAATGATGCTTGCAAGCAAAAGAATGATCATTAAAGCTGTATGCATTTTATCCTCCGTTGATTTGTAAAAAGATATAAAGTGCCCGATTCTGATCATCTCAAAATCGAACACTTTATAATAACATTGATTGGATATTGTGTCAACGAATGACTATTTGCTCAGTTCATTTGCAGAATTGATGATCGAAGCAAAATCATCTGCCTTGAGGCTTGCTCCGCCGATCAGTCCACCATTGATGTCCGGCTTAGCAAGGAGATCAGCAGCATTGGATGCCTTCATACTTCCGCCGTACAGAATCAGAACTTCATCAGCTGTCTCATTGTCATACAGACCGCCGACAACGCCTCTGATGAATGCACACATTTCTTCTGCCTGATCAGGTGTAGCAGTTTTGCCAGTACCGATAGCCCAGATCGGTTCATAAGCGATCACAATCTTCTTAGCCTGAGCAGCAGGGATCCCCTCGAAATCAGCGTAGAGCTGTGATGCAACAAATGTCTGCTCTTCTTTGCCCTCTCTGACCTCAAGTGATTCACCAACACAGAGTATCGGTGTGATGTCAGCATCGATCAGAACCTTGAGTTTCTTGTTAACAGTCTCATCTGTCTCTGCGAAATACTCTCTGCGCTCTGAATGACCAATGATGCAGTAGTTGACGCCGATCTCCTTGAGCATAGGAACGGAAATCTCCCCTGTATAAGCTCCGGACTGCTCAAAGTGTACATTCTGTGCGCCGAATCCGATACCGCTTCCTTCCAGAGCAGCGCCGAGTGCTGCAAGCTGTGTGAACGGAGCAAGAATCGCTACATCCTTCGCGTTCTCGAACTTTCTCCCCTTCATGTCTTCACCAAAAGCAACTGCTTCCGATGTGAGTTTGTTCATTTTCCAGTTACCGGCAATAAGAAATTTTTTCATTTGTACAACCTCTTTCTGTAATATATTATTGGTAAACTTTAAAGATCTTCAATAATGGCTATTCCCGGAAGCACTCTTCCCTCAAGGAATTCCATGCTGGCTCCGCCACCGGTGCTGATGTGGGTCATCTTATCAGCAAGGCCAAACTGTGTGACTGCTGCTGCACTGTCGCCTCCGCCTATAACTGTCGTTGCGTCGAGGCCTGCGAGACATTCAGCGATCGCTTTGGTACCGACGGCAAAGTTCTCCATCTCGAATACTCCCATCGGACCATTCCATACGATAGTCTTGGATTCTTCAAGTGCCTTGCAGTACAGTTTGATAGTCTCTGCTCCGATATCCAATCCCATTCTGTCTTCAGGGATCGCAGTTACCGGATATGTGTCATATGGTGAATCATTTGCGAATTCATCTGCGCATACTACATCAACAGGGAGCAGGAACTTAACGCCTTTCTCCTCAGCAAGCTTGAGAATGTCTAATGCGAGATCAAGACCTTCTTCATCCAGAAGGGATTTGCCGATCGAATAACCCTGAGCCTTGAAGAATGTATAAGCCATACCTCCGCCAATGAGAAGTGTGTCGACTTTGTCGAGCAGATTGGTGATCACCGGGATCTTATCCTTAACTTTCGCACCGCCCATGATCGCTGCAAACGGTCTTACAGGATCCTCAACTGCCTGTCCGAGGAACTTCAGCTCTTTCTCAATAAGGAATCCGGATACAGCAGGGATATAATCTGCGATGCCTGTCGTGGAAGCATGCGCTCTGTGTGATGTGCCGAACGCATCCTGAACGAAAATGTCACCGAGTTCCGAAAGTTCACGGCTGAATTCAGGATCATTCTTCTCTTCCTCAGCTCTGTATCTGACATTCTCGATCAGCATTACTTCGCCTGCGCCGAGAGCTGCCGCTGCGGCTCTTACAGTATCGTCCACAACAACATCAGAAGGAACGAATTTTACCTCCTGTCCGAGGTATTCGCTGAGTCTTGCTGCAACAGGTGCCAGCGTATAGTCGTGATTCGGCTTGCCCTTAGGTCTTCCCAGATGCGACATGAGTACGATTGCCGCGCCGTTCTCGAGCAGATACTTGATAGAAGGAAGTGATGCGGTGATCCTGGTATCATCCGTAATGCAGCCTTCCTTGAGAGGAACGTTGAAATCACATCTCATCACAGCCTTCTTGCCTGCCCAGTTTACATCTTTGATCGTTTTTTTCATTGATGTCTCTCCTTGTTTTAGATCTTTTACAAAATGTGCCGTGCTGTATGCACGGCACATACACGTATCAATTATTCAGGAATCAGTCCTCGATCGGGAAATTGCTGTTGTCGACTGTATACATATGTCTCACCATTCTGAGCATGTTGGATGTATAGCCGAACTCATTATCATAATAGCCTACAACTTTGAAGAATTTGTCATTGACTTCGATACCCATCTTAGCATCATATACCGATGGTGCGCTGCATCCCAGGAAGTCGAGTGATGTAACTTCTTCATCAGTATACAGCAGGACATCCTTCAGATAAGTCTCTGACGCTTCCTTCATTGCCTGATTGATCTTCTCGTAGGAAGTCGCATTTCTGAGTACTACGTCAAGGTCTACTGCGGATACGTCTACAGCAGGAATACGGAAAGCCATACCCGTGATCGCACCTTCAAGTTCCGGAATGACCAGAGCTACGGCTTTGGCAGCACCTGTAGTCGTCGGGATGATGTTGTTGAATACAGAACGTCCCATTCTCCAGTTATACTTGGTACGGCCGTCATTAGTCTTCTGTTTACCTGTTGTAGCGTGGATCGTTGTCAGAAGTCCTTCGTAGATACCCCAATTGTCATTGATTACTTTGCAGATCGGTGCAAGACAGTTCGTCGTACATGAAGCTGTAGAAACAACATTCATATTTCTCTTGTACCAGTCATGATTGACGCCATAGACGAATGTTGGTGTTACCTTATCCTTGGCCGGAGCAGAAATGATGACTTTCTTAGCTCCTGCAGAGAGATGCGGCGCTGATTTCTCAGTAGATGTGAGTGTGCCAGTACCGTCGATGATATACTCTGCTCCGCACTCTGACCATGGAATATTTGCAGGATCGGATTCGAAATATACAGGGATCTTCTTGCCGCCTACAGTGATACCCTTCTCATAAGTGCCAATTTCCTCTGGGAATCTTCCAAATGCTGAATCATACTTGAGCATGTATGCTACATAATCGTAATCAGCATTACGCCAGTTGATGCCAACAACTTCCATTTCCGGAAAATTTCGGATCGCTCTCATAACGCATGTTGAAATTCTTCCCCATCCATTGATACCAACTTTGATCATATCCATCCTCCTGAATCGCTGATTGCTTATTGTTCCTTACAAGCTTATTGTGTGAGGTAGATGTCATTCACCTTCATTAATATTATCAATAAGTCAGCTGCTTTACAACCCTTGAAAAACCAATAACAATCTAACTCAGGTCACTGAATCTCTTTGTTTTCAAAGAGACAGAGATCATTGATCAGACATCTGCTGCACGCAGGTTTTCTGGCGCTGCAGCACTTCCGTCCGTGGAAAATCAAAAGGTGATGTGTCCTGATCCAAAGTTCTTTCGGTATGCGCTCCATCAGCTGCTCCTCGGTCTCAGTTACATCTTTACCGCATGTAATGCCGATCCTGTTTGCAACTCTGAAAACATGCGTATCTACAGCGATTCGGGGAACACCAAATCCTTCCGCGAGGACCACATTCGCTGTTTTGCGCCCTACTCCGGGCAGTGATACAAGGTCATCGAAAGACTCCGGGACTGTTCCCTCATATCGATCAACCAGCTGCTTCGCGAGCTTGATGATGTTCGCGGATTTGTTTTTGTACAGTCCGATCGTCCTGATCAGATCTTCTACATCTTCCCTGTCTGCCTCTGCGAGATCACCCGGTTCAGGATACTTCGCAAAGAGTGCCGGCGTAACTTTATTGACGCTGACATCCGTTGTCTGGGCAGAGAGAACTACTGAAATCAGCAGTTCATACTTATTCCGGTGATCCAGAGCGCAGGCAGCCTCAGGATGCATTATTTCAAGCTTTTCGAGTACCTGCGGAATTGATTTTTCATCTAATAATCTATCCATTTTTGTTGAAAAATAGTCTTGCTTTCATTGACATCAAATTTGAATGCTCTTATATTATTAATATAAACTTGTATACAATTTTAATCAAGTTGTTGATAGTCTTTGTATCCTGCCGGGAGGAAAACATGGATAACTACAGTAACGATAAGTCCAGCCAGCCGCTGTCAGCGGGGCTTTACCAGGAAATACAGAAGGATATACTTTCAGGCGAGATCCCATCGGACTCCAAACTCACAGAAGCCGCAGTCTGCAAGCGGTATAACGTCAGCCGCACACCTGTCAGAGAAGCTTTTCGCCAGCTCGAAGCTGACGGCCTCATTGAGAATATCCCTAACAGAGGCGCTTTCGTAACAGGTCTGTCAAGAAGAGACATCTCTGACCTCTTTGATATGAGGACGCTGTTTGAAATACAGGCTGTTGAATGGGCTATCAAGCGCATGACTGCCGAAGACATAGACGCACTCAAAGAAACTCTTGAATTCATGGAGTTCTATACCCTCAAGGATGATCTCGACAAGGTTCTCGCTTTCAACTCTCAGTTCCACAACATTCTGTATGCAGGAACCAAGGACAGGATGATCCAGAAGACTCTGACAGCGTATCAGACCTATCTCAAGCATTCCGCTCCGGCCAAGACTTATACCGGAGATAATCTCAAGATGATCCTTGAAGAGCACAAAGCGATCTTCGCAGCAGTCGAGAACAAGAATGTCGCTGCCGGCCGCAAAGCCATGGAGTATCACATGGAGCAATCCAAGCTGCGCAGGATCTCTAAATACTTCTGATTATCTTCAGATCAATCAGGCATCAAAAAACAGGATCTTCATCACGATCCTGTTTTAATTGTTGCTTCAGCGTGATCAAACCACCGGCTATGCCGGTGAGGATAAAAAGCTTTAGCTACAAGGAAAATACCTCCAATGCTAACATGAGAGTGGCTACCAACCGCATCTCAGAGCAAAGGAGGTAATAAACGTTGAGTA
>JAFRGC010000014.1 GCA_017434025.1 Mogibacterium sp.
CCGAAGCTGGAGGACTAATAGCGTATTGAAGTTTTAATGCGTTTGGGAAACGATAAGGAGAAACCTAATGAACAGTACACTAGCTTTAGGTATGATTGAAGTTCGTGGAAGGCTGGGTGCAGTTGAGGGACTCGACGCCTCATTAAAAGCTGCAAACGTTTCTCTGGTTAGTATGATCAAGGTTGGCGGAGCGCTCACCGCATTCTTTGTGGAAGGCGATACCGGAGCAGTCAAGGCTGCTGTGGACGCCGGAGCCGCCGCTGCGGAAAGAGTTAGTGAACTGAAATCAGTTCACGTCATTCCAAGGCCGGCACCTGCTGTGCGTGCAATGCTTGGCATGGTCCCGCCGACCACTCCGGATGGAGGTGCTCCAAAGAGCGCTCCAGCAGAGGAGAAACCTGCTGCTCCAGTAGCAGCAGAAGTCAATAAGACCGCTGAGCCTGACGTAGCTCCTGAAGAAGATCTTGATGATGATGCTCCAATCGCGGATGTTCCGCTGGAGGACATGACCGTCGGTGATCTCAGGAGAAAAGCCAGAGCCGTCGAAGGTTTTCCATTGACGAAACAAGAGATCAAATTTGCCAAGAAAGATGAGCTGCTTGAAGCTTTTGCCAAGGCAGAGTAATCTTACGGCTTATTGATTTCCAGGAGGATTAAAATGAATCAGACGCTAGCTTTAGGAATGATTGAGACCAAGGGACTCGTAGGGTCGATCGAAGCAGCTGATGCTATGGTAAAGGCTGCTAACGTTACCCTGATCGGCAAGGTTCTTGTCGGTGGAGGACTGGTAACAGTCATGGTAAGAGGAGATGTAGGTGCTGTAAAGGCAGCAGTCGACGCTGGAGCAGCAGCTGCAGAGAGAGTAGGAGAACTGCTCTCCATTCATGTTATCCCAAGGCCACATTCGGAAGTTGAATTCATTCTTCCGAAACTTGACGATAGCGAAGTTTTCAAGAGAGATGAGTAGGTACTGCAGGAGAGAGGAGGTGTTGTAGTTGAAGGTCATAACTGAAGCAATAATCAGGGCCGAACTGAAAGCTACAAAGCCCGAGGTGTATTATATACCAGAGGGTAAACTGTTATCTCCTGCAGCACGAGAATACTTAAATCAGATGCAAGTGGACATCGATTTCGAAAGAAATCGCGGTGCCCGTGAAGCAGCAGCTCCGAAGCCGGCAGCAGTCGCCGCTTCGAGACCTGCACCTGCAGCCAGTGCTCCGGCTTCATCCGAGGCGCCAGCTGAAGGAATCAAAGCCAAATATGTTGATTATGAGACCGGTGCCGGCTATGTCGAGAAACCGGAGTTCATGACTCAGCTGTTTGGCAATAAGCTCGTGGACAAGAACCATCCACGCATCAAGTACCGCGGAAGACTGGATTTCGTTCAGGCGGAGGTAGTCCATACGCAGTGCGTGGTAGACAAGGAGAGCGGAAGCGCGAGCCTTAACAAGGATCTGGACGATATAAATGATTGTCTTCAGAAACTGATGGTTGCTGAGATACTCGATCAGGCATATACGAAAGATACCATTATCGGGCTTACGCATGACGAACTCCGTGAGCATTCTCACAATCCGATGAAGTTCTATAACATCAAGCAGATGCAGCTTCCTAATCACACGATGGGAATCGAGTACTCTCTGCTGAACAGGATCAGAACTGAGATCAGAGAGGCTGAACTGGTAGCTGTTGATGCTTTCCAGGAGAATAGGAAAGTAAGTCGGATTGACATCATCGAGGAGCTGAACCGTCTGTCAAGTGCTATGCACATTATGATGTGCAAGTATCTTGCAGGTGAATACGGGACAGCAAAGTAGTTTTAACTAAGGAAGGAGGCAGCATTTTGGATATTACCAGACTGATTGGTGAGATCGTTAGGCGTGTCGAACTGGCTATCATCAAGCATGAGACAGCTAAGATGCCAAAGCGTAAGGTCCTTGTGATTTCAAAGGTTCTCAATCAGAGCTGCCCTGACCTAATCAGTAACAAAAATCTTTATGAGAGCTGCGATGTTGATAGTGTTGACAATAACGCACAGCAGGTCAACCTCGAAGGGTACAGCAAAGTTATAATTTGTGATCTGGATAATGACAGTCTGTCGAAACTGACATCAGGTATTTTCGATAATGCTTATTTAAAACTTATTGGCAGCTGCATTATGCAGGGAAAGGATATAGCGGTAGTAGAAGATGATATTGAGTTTCTCCAGTATCAGGACACTGCTCCAAAAGCCTTCCTTGCAATGTTCAATCATAAATTAGACACCCTTCGGGAGTGGGGCCTCGAGGTCCGGACGTTAGATGACCTGACTGTGTCGTTATGCAGCCGTGACGATACTGGCAGTCCTGAAAAGAAGGTGGCGCAGACTGCTCCTGAACATGTTTCGGGAAGTGTCATCACAAAAAGGGCTCTTACCGAGACTGACGTGATCAATGCGAACTTCAGACATCAGAATGAGATACTCATTTCTGAGAATACTTTAGTCACAGAGGTCGCTCAGGATTCTGCAAAGAGACGCGGGATTACCATAACACGTGTTCAGTAGAACAGAAAGGCGAAATATGAGATTGGCAGTAGTTGTCGGCAATCTGTGGGCAACCAAGAAGGCCGATTCACTAGCTCCTTACAAATTGCTTGTACTTAGACAATTATATGAAGAAGAGTCATCAGAATATAAGCCTATGATCGCTGCCGATACCTTGGATGCAGGGATAGGTGATCTGGTCATCACCGGAGGCGGAAGCGCCGCAAGGCGTGAAGCAGGCAACGATTCTGTTCCGGTAGATTGTGCAATCGTGGGTATCGTCGACGAAGACAAAGCGGCTCAGCTAATTTCCGAGGAGGAATAAAAAATGTTTGATGAATTGATTGCAGAATTGACTAATGGAGCTGTTTTCACAGATAGTATTAAAGCTTGGATCGGTGGACTCAGCATTAACGGAGTTATCATGATGATCATGATGATCTTCATGATCATCGGTGCTATTGACAGAATGATGGGAAATAAGAAGGGCTACGGCGAACAGTGGGAGTCCGGATTCCTGGCAATGGGTGACCTTGCTATGGCTATGGCCGGAGTCGTTGCTGCTGCTCCTGTACTCGCTCTCATTCTGATACCTATCATCGGCCCTATCTACACACTCGTAGGTGCTGATGTATCAATGTTCGCTACAACACTGCTCGCATGCGACATGGGTGGTTATCCTCTCGCTATGCAGCTTGCTGCTGATGAATCAATTGGTAACTTTGCTGGACTGATCCTTGGAACTATGATGGGACCGACGATCGTATTCACGATCCCTGTAGCTCTCGGAATCATCAAAGAAGAAGACAGAGGATACCTTGGTGCTGGTACTCTTGCTGGTATGATCACTATTCCTATCGGCTGCATCGCCGGTGGTCTCGTAATGAACATCACACCTTACAAGATCAGCCTCATCAGAATCCTCCAGAACCTGATCCCTGTAATCATCGTTGCAGGCCTCATCGTTGCAGGACTTTGGTTCGTACCTGCTAAGATGATCAACGGATTCAACGTATTCGGTAACTGGGTAACAATCGTTATCACATTCTTCACCGCTATCGCTGTATTCGAGTATCAGACAGGAATCGAGTTCCCACTGATGAGCATCATGGTTGAGCCGGATGCTGACGGAATCATCCCACTGGAAAGTGGTCTTCTCGTTTGCGGACAGATTTCAATCACATTGATCGGTGCATTCCCAATGGTTCTCTGGATCCAGAGAACATTCAAGGGCCCTCTCTCTGCAGTAGGTAAGGCTCTGGGAATGAACGACCAGGCTACAACAGGTATGATCGCTAACCTTGCTAACAACATCGCTATGTTCAAC
>JAFRGC010000015.1 GCA_017434025.1 Mogibacterium sp.
AAAAGATGCGCATAGCAATGTTTATATGCAATTTCATTATTCCCAAATAACAAAACAGCACACCCTTAGGAATTGTCCCATGCAGATGTGCTGTTTTATTCGATTTGCCCCTTAACAGTCATCTTAACTTAATGACATTGGCTTCATCAGCTGCCCTTTTGATTATTCTCGTTATCCTGCCCGCGTCGATCCTCTTACTCCAGATCATCCAGCTTCTTGCGGATCCGGTCGGACGTCGCGGTCTTGCCCAGTCCGCCGTATGTACACCGCAGTTCCAGCGGCAGGCGAGTTCCTATATCATACAGAGCCTGTATCGTCTCATCGAGCGGGATCACTTTGTCGTAGCCGGCAAGGATCGCATTGGCGCTGCTGACCGCATTCATTGCACCGAGAATGTTTTTGTTGAGGCACGGCACCTCGACCCTGTTTGCGACCGGGTCGCATGCCAGACCCGTGACCGCCTGCAGCGCGAAAGAAGCCGCATCGCAGCACTCCTGCGCTGTTCCGCCCATCATCTGGCAGACCGCCGCTGCCGCCATGCCGGATCCTGCGCCGCATTCGACCTGGCATCCTCCGACTTCCGCGGCAAAGGTCGCCTGTTCAGCGAAGAACACCCCTATCAGGCCAGCGGCGAGCAGCCCTTTGACCGCAGCATCGTCCGGAAGTCCCAGGACATCTCTCAGTGCCAGCACTGTTCCCGGAAGACATCCCGCTGACCCTGCAGTCGGTGCCGCAGTGAATACTCCCATCGCGCTCTTGTTCTCCATGATCGCGCTGACATACTTGATCATCGTGTTCGTGAGATCATCCGGAACCAGTCTGCTCCGGTTCTCATCGATCAGATGAGACTGCGCAGGCAGCACCCGCTTCTCATAGTGCGTGCCGGCAAGTCCTGCTCGGAGTGAGCCCTCCATCACCTTGCAGATCTCTTCCATGGTGCGCCACACTGCTCCGGTATCTGTTCCGCCCCTGGCACTCTCGTACTCCAGCGCAAGCTCCCACAGCGCGAGTCCCCTTCCTCTGTTGTACTGTGCCATGCCTTCCGCTGTAGTGAAAGGAACAACTGTCTCTTCACCGGTGAGCGTAGGCAGCACCGGCCTGAAATGATATCGCTCTCCCGTCTCAGGGAACTCAACAGTTTCTTCCCTGTCGCCTCTGACACATACATTCCGGCCGTTGATCGAGATGAGTTCCACCATCCCTCCGCCGGTCGAGATCGCGTCGATCAGCAGTCTGCTGCCCGAGCCGGTCACCACATCGATCCTGTACTGGTTCGGATGGACCGCCCCGTAACTCCCGATAAGATACTCCAGCTCGATACCGCTCTCTGCGATCAGCTCCTGCCACCTGTCGACACGCGGATCCGTGATCGGCAGTCCCATGATACCGCACGCAAAACCCATATCGGTCCCGTGTCCGTCATGCGACTCTGCGAGAGATCCATTCGGATCGAACGTAACTGTCACTTTGCGCGGGTCACCGCCCGCTGCCTGCCTGACGAGTTCCGCGATCCTGGCCCCTCCCGCGACATGCGAAGAGGACGGTCCTCTCATGACCGGGCCAATGACGTCATTGAAGATACTCGGTGCTTGTTCTGCCATATCACTCTCCTGTAGATGCGCAAAGCGCCGGCTTTACAGTGCCAGCGCTCCCATTGGATCCCACGGTTCGAGGACGACAGGATCGCTCTCATATGCCGCGATCTGCTCCTCCGTGAGGTATTTCTTGTTGATTACGATCTGATAGACGAATTCATAGAACCACTTCTCACTGCCGATGAAGTAGCCTTTGTGGCCGGATTCCTCTCCCCAGCTGTTCTGGATCTTCCATCTGTCCGGTCTGCCGTTCTCATCCAGATTGACGCCGGTGATCACCATCGCGTGATTCATCTTGCTGTCGCAGAAATCCAGACGGTCTTCCTTGCTCATCGTCGTGTCGAGTCCGAGCATTTTCTCCGCAGTGTATGAATCAGGATCCCAGATCCCGGTCTTGCCGCTGCCGTATTTGCCGCAGTCGCTGCCAAACCACACCGGTTCGCCGGCGCGCAGCTGTTCGACTACGATCATCTCGAGTTTGGACATCGGGAGGTTGAGATATCTGACGCCCTGCTCGACGGTGCTGCCGAGATACTTGACGGTATACGATTTGCCAAACGGCTTGTCGGCTGTCGGCGAGTTGATGACGCTCACATAGTCTGAAAGGTCGATCCCGACATACTTGTTATAGAACTCGAGCGGAGTGATGCCCCTGTCGATGTGATAGTTCTTATCCTTGTCCTCATATGTATAATCGAACTTTGCAGGAGGTTCGCCGTACAGGATGCACAGCGCCCTGAAGTATGCGCTCAGCATCTCTTCCTTGCGCGCGCGGGCAGCTTCCTCGCCCTTCTCCGCAGTCAGGCGCCTCACTTCGACCATGTCTTTTCTCAGTCTGCTGTTGAGCAGCGCCCAGTGCCTTCTGGTATCGGTCGACTGCGCATTGTCCGGCATGACTTCGAATGGTACGACACCGTATTTTCTGACGACTGCCGTCATCATATCCCACTGGCCGCCATCACCTATGCCACCGTATAGCCAGTCGATCGTCCTGTCATCAGACGGGAGATCCGCTGTATCGATGGCTGCCTCGAGGAAGAAATTGATCTTCTCGAATTTGTCCCAGAACGCCAGATAGCATCCGGAAAGCTCTGCCCTCTCCATGTTGCAGTTCTCAGCGACTTTCTCGCGGAAGAGGTTCATCGACGCGAAGAGCCAGCATCTTCCGGTCTTCTTCTGATCTGTTACTGCGGAAGTATGCAGATCGATCGTGAAGTGGTCCTGCAGGACCGCTGCTGCTACCGGGTCGAACGTGACTTTCTCGAATTCTGTACTGCTGACTGCAGCGGAATAGATCTTGGCTGCAGCATCCTGATGATAGCTGTCCCTGAAGGCAGCGACCAGTTCACTGGATATCGGCTTAGCATTTTTCATAATAACGTATGCTCCTTCTGACTTGTATTTTTCCTATAGATGGACGCCCCTCTGTCATCAGAGGGGCGTCTTCATTATAGCAGAGCCCTGAGAATTATTCATCCGGGATGTCTCTTTCATTTTCACTCCAGTCCGTATCTTGACTTCCTCTGTTGTATTGTTTGCGTCTGTATAAACCGCTGTTGGTGCTCATCCCTGAAGATGAACACCAACAGCTCTCATCGTTTTCGTAATATTTGATCTGTATTTTATTTGCCTGACAGATACTTATCTATGGATGCCGCGGCGAGTTTGCCTGCTCCCATTGCCGAGATAACTGTAGCTGCTCCGGTGACTGCGTCTCCGCCGGCATAGACTGCCTCGCGGCTCGTCAGGCCGTCCTCGTTGACTACGAAACCACCCTTGCGGTTGACCTCGAGGCCCTTTGTCGTGTTCTTGATCAGCGGGTTCGGTCTGGTGCCGAGTGCCATGATAACAGCGTCCACTTCCAGCTCAAACTCGCTTCCCTCGACAGGGATCGGTCTCCTTCTGCCGCTCGCATCAGGCTCACCGAGCTCCATCTTGATGCATCTGATCGCTCTGACGAAGCCGTTCTTAGGATCTCTCGGATCTTCCGGATTGTTGAATCCCAGGATCTCGACCGGATTGTTCAGCAGTCTGAAATCGATGCCTTCCTCGATCGCGTGCTCGACTTCCTCTTTCCTTGCAGGGAGCTCTTCCATCGATCTTCTGTATACGATGTAGACGTGCTCTGCGCCAAGTCTCAGTGCTGTTCTCGCTGCGTCCATCGCTACGTTGCCGCCGCCTACTACCGCGACCTTGCCGCCCTTCATGATCGGCGTCTTCGGTTCATCTCTGAACGCCTTCATCAGGTTCGATCTTGTCAGGTACTCATTTGCGGAGAATACGCCCTTCAGCGATTCGCCAGGGATGTTCATGAACATCGGAAGTCCTGCTCCCGAGCCGATGAATACTGCTTCGAATCCCATCTCATCGAAGAGCTCGTCGATCGTCAGCGTCTTGCCGATGATCACGTTCGTCTCGATATCTACGTTGAGGTCCTTCAGTCCCTCGACTTCTCTCGCTACGATCGCCTTCGGAAGTCTGAATTCAGGGATACCGTATACCAGTACTCCGCCTGCTGTGTGCAGCGCCTCGAATACCGATACCTTGTAGCCCTTCTTCGCCAGGTCGCCTGCGCAGGTCAGACCTGCAGGGCCCGAACCTACTACTGCTACCTTGTGGCCGTTGCTCTCCGGTGCCACTGCCTTCTCGGTTGCGTTCGCGTTGTGCCAGTCTGCCACGAATCTCTCCAGTCGGCCGATGCCTACCGGCTCGAACTTCACGCCCATCGTGCACTTCGCTTCGCACTGCGTCTCCTGCGGGCATACTCTGCCGCATACTGCAGGCAGTGTCGATGTCGCGTTGATGATCTGATACGCGCCTTCCCAGTCGCCTTCCTTAGCCTTCATGATGAAGTCAGGGATGTTTACGTTCACCGGGCAGCCTGCTACGCACGGCTTGTTCTTGCAGTTCAGGCATCTCTGTGCCTCTGCCAGCGCGATCTCTTCTGTATAGCCGAGTGCTACCTCGTCAAAATTATGCGCACGGACCTGAGGGTCCTGTGACGGCATTGCATGTTTCTTAGGATCAAGTGCCATTGTCGTTCCCCCTTTCCTCTACGCGTTCTCTGCCATCTTGAACAGATTGCATGCTGCTTCGTGTGCGTGTCTCTCGTACTCGAAGTACATGCGGCTTCTTGAGATCGCTTCGTCAAAATCTACTTCGTATCCGTTGAAGTCCGGTCCGTCGACGCATGCGAATTTCATCTTGTCGCCTTCTTCTGTGTGGACTGTCAGTCTGCAGCCGCCGCACATGCCTGTGCCGTCGATCATGATCGGGCTCATCGACACTGTGATCGGCGCGTCGTATTTCTTTGCCGTCAGTGTTACGAACTTCATCATGATCAGCGGGCCGATCGTGATGATCATGTCGAACTTCTCGCCGCCTGCCAGCATCTCGTCCAGCGGTACTGTGACGTTGCCCTTTCTTCCGTACGATCCGTCGTCGGTCATCACATACAGCTTGTTAGAGCATGCCTGGAACTCCTCTTCCAGGATCACCAGGTCTTCGCTCCTGAAGCCGATGATGCTTGTGACATCCGCTCCCAGTCTGTGGAACTCCTGTGCTACCGGCATCGCGATCGCGCAGCCTACGCCGCCGCCTACGATGCAGACCTTCTTGATGCCTTCTGTCTCTGTCGCGTTGCCGAGCGGTCCTACGAAATCCTGCAGGTATCCGCCTTCCGGTACGTGATTCAGCATCTCTGTCGTTGCTCCGACCACCTGGAAGATGATCTTCACAGTCCCCTCTTCAGGATTCACGCCTGCTACTGTCAGCGGGATCCTCTCGCCGTCCTCATCCACTCTCAGGATGATGAACTGGCCCGGCTTCGCTTTGCGCGCTACAAGAGGAGCCTCGATCTCAAGCTGCGTGACTGTCGGCTTGAGAGACTTCCTTCTTACGATTTTATACATTTTGATCTCCTATCCTTCTACTAATAAAAAGGGAGCTCGTCCTGAGACAAGTCTCCCGCATATTGATCGGCTTATTCTTCGCTGAAATTATCTTTGCCAACACCGCAGAGTGGGCATACCCAATCTTCAGGTACATCTGCAAAAGCTGTTCCTGGCTCAACACCGTTATCCGGATCGCCTACTTCAGGGTCATAAACATAACCGCAGACATCGCATACATATTTCTCCATAGTGATTCCTCCTCATACAAAAGTGGTGTGCTCATTCCAACGTGCTTACCATTTGATTTTACAATTATTCGCCTCCCAATGCCACCATAATCTGACAACTGACAATCGTCTGTTTGTTCAATTTCAAAACAATTCAAACCGCTGCGCATCTATCGGGATCTGCAAGTTTATCATTAAGTAAAACTGGTTTCATCGGTTAGAATTATTAGTTTTACTTTTTAATAAATGCGCGCTACACTATAGATACACAAAGAACAGATGACCTGAAGGAACGCGGGGAATCGACTTAGACAATCAGCGCCGGAGCTCGAGGACCGGTCGTGATAAGAAAAAGACCGGGAGCAGGCCGGTGATGCCATAAGAAGGAGGTAGCGTCATGGTAGGAGGAATCGTTCTTGCAATAGCAATGGTTATGTATGTTGGTGCTGAGTTTACTGCTGAGGAAGTTCTCGAAGAAGAGAAGTAAACGATCATAGCTGACAATACCATATATAATAATGAGATACAGAGAGATCCCGGCCACATGGCCGGGATCTTTCTATTATCTGTTATCTGTTCTCGGGCTGCGTGAGGTATCTCACGGCGTAGTCCAGGAACTTCCGGGCCGCAGCTGTCATATGCTCTGCCGATGTATATGCGATGCCGAACGTGATCTTCTCCGGCGGATCGAGCGGGAGCTTGACCAGGTGATCGTTCCAGTACTGCGCGCTCAGCTCATTGACAAAGCTGATCCCCAGCCCCATGCGCACCATTGCGAGCGTCGCCGGTGTGTCGTATGTCGTATACTTGATGTTCGGATAGATGTTGTGCTTCCTGAAGATATTCAGGATCTCCAGGTCCTGGCCCCATGAAGTCATAATGAAGTTATCATTAATGTACTCAGAGACCGGATAGCTCTCCGCGTCTGCAAGAGGGTGTCCCTCCGGCAGGACGGCGATGATCTGTTCATCCGCCAGCGGGATCCACTCGTAATCCATCGGTTCCGCGTACGCGAGAAACCCCATGTCTGCCACGTGCTGGTCCAGATGCTGGAATATTTCCTGACGGACGCCTTCCATGATACTGAATTGTACGTTCGGATAGTCTTTCTGGAATGTGCGGACGATCTCCGGCAGCCACGTCGTAGCGACGCTCGGATAGGCTGCGATCGTGAGATTACCGACCGATACACCCTGAAGCTCGGATGCCAGCTCATACATTTCTTTCTCACGGGCGAGGTATGACCGGACGATCGGAGCCAGCTTGCGGCCTTCTGCCGTAGGCATGACGCCCTTCTTGGATCTGACCAGCAAGGTCAGGCCAAGATCTTTCTCCAGTGCAGCGACCAGCTGGCTGATGGCCGAAGGAGTGTAACCCATCGCTTCGGCAGCCGCTTTGAAACTGCCTCTCTCATATGATTCAATAAACGCTTTGCATCGTGCGCTTTCCATCATCAGCCTCCCATATCAGCTCTTCCAGAGCCTGATACAGATGCTCCGGTTCTACAGGCTTGGACAGATGTGCGTTCATGCCCACCTGCAGAGACCGCTGTACATCCTCGTCGAAAGCATTGGCAGTCAGCGCAATGATCGGTACGGTTTTCGCATCAGGCTTGTCCAGTGCTCTGATCGCAGCCGTTGCTTCGAGACCGTCCATTTCCGGCATGCGCACATCCATCAGGATGGCATCATAATAGCCGGCAGGACTCTTTTCAAACATCTCCAATGCGATCCTGCCATTCTCCGCATGATCGATCTCCGCCTCGCGCGCTGCAATGATCTGTTTCATGATCTCTGCGTTGATTACTACATCTTCTGCCAGGAGAATGTGCCGGCCTTTCAGTTCAGCCCTCTGTTTCTCCTTGTACAGACTCATGTTGTTCTTCCTTGCGATCCGCTCGAATTCATCGATCACATTCGAAGCAAACAGCGGTTTTGCCAGGAAACTGTCTACACCGGCATGGATCGCTTCATCCATGATCTCATCCCAGTTGAAGGACGTCAGGATGATCACTGTCGTTTCCTTGTCATACCGGTCACGGATCTCCCTAGCTACATCAATGCCGTCCATTTCCGGCATCTTCCAGTCAAGCAGCACGAGGTTGTAAGGCTCGTGCTTAGCATGCTGCAGCTCCAGCATGCTGAGAGCTGTTTTCCCGTCTAAACAGGTATCTGCCTTGATCCCCACTTCATCAAGCACGATCCTGGCGTGTTCTGCCGCGATCTCCTCGTCATCCACAACAAGTATGCGCATATCCTTAGGATCGACATAACTCGTAGCCGGCCCTTCATGCTGGCTGTTGATAAGCGTGACAACCACCGTGAACTCAGTTCCGACGCCTTTCTTGGACTGGACTGAGATCTTGCCGTTCATCAGCTCTACGATGTTCTTGGTGATCGCCATTCCGAGGCCGGTACTGCCGTACTTACTGTTCCGGCTGCTGTCCTCCTGTGTAAAAGTATCAAAGATCTTCGGAATGAATGCCTTGTCCATACCGATTCCCGTATCTTTGATGCGGAACTTCATTGTGGTGTGGTCTCCGAACACGGCGGTGCGTTCTACCGTCAGGCTGACGCTTCCCGGTGCGTCCGTAAACTTGACAGCGTTGGAGAGAATGTTGATGAGCACCTGTTTGAGTTTGAGGTCATCACCGATATAATAATCGCTTACACCTCCGACGACATTGCATTCATAGTGCAGGCCTTTCTCGCTGCACTGAGACATGACCATGGAATTAAGCTGTTCCAGCATGTTGCTGAATGAAAACTCTTCTTTCCGTATCGTGAGGTGTCCGGATTCGATCCGGCTCATGTCCAGAATGTCGTTGATCAGTCCCAGCAGATGCCGCGCGCTTCCTCCGATCTTCTCCAGATACTCCCGGGTTTCTTCCGGAATGGATTCGTTGCGCAGCGCCAGACTGTCCAGACCGATGATCGCGTTCATAGGCGTACGTATCTCATGGCTCATACTTGACAGGAATGCTGTCTTGGCCTTGTTGGCTTCCTCTGCAGCTGCGAGCGCTTCACCGAGCGCCTGGTTCTTAGCCATTGTCTCACGCATTTCCGTGTCGATCACTGTCAGTCCGAGCCCGATCGCATGCACGATATGATCCTCGCGGTCCTCAGAATGACGGACACCCGCCATGCGGATCATTTCGTAATACTCCCTGTCATCACGCTGCGCCAGATATCTGTAGACTATGATATCTTCTTTCGATAGTGCAGTCCTTACATTATCCGGATCAATAAACTGCAGGAATCCTTCCCTGTAGCTTTCCGCAACGTAGTGCTCAGCGTACCATGAGAAACGCTCATAGTAAGGAAAATGTACGCCTTCCGGCGTCTGCTCGTGATCTGTCGGATCCGCCCTGTAGCAGACAGCATCGTTATGATCCAGATCAACATGATATACACAGCGGTAGTCCGAAGCCAGCGCTGTGATCATCTTGTCCTGCTGATCACGGTGCTTCTGCTGCTCCAGCTCACGCTTGGAGTGATTTGCATCCCGTACGAGGAACGCGATGATCAGAGCAGCGATGCCGAGGATGATACTGCCTACGATCGCCATGTGGTCGCGGAGCATATCGATGAACGAATACTGATACAGCTGATCCGTGTACCTGAAGGCAAGATTCTGGGCATAATCCGCACCCAGCACGTTGATTCCCCTGTTCAGAAGTTTCAGCAGACCTTTGTTGCCGATCTGGACGCCAAAGCATCGGTCGTCGTTGTACGTTGTCTGCAGAAGCGAGAGCCCGCTGTATTTGCTGTTGCGCAGGATATCGTTAGCTCTGAGTCCGTTCAGGGTAGTGCAGCCGACCTTGCCGCTGTTGACAGCTTCAAGGCAGCTGTCAATAGAAGGATAGAATTCGACTTCCGCCTCAGGATAATAGGTCAGGACGAAGAAATACTGCATGCGGTTGTTTTCATTTACCGCAAATTTCATAGTAGTCTTATCGGTGTATTCGCCTTTATAGACCAATTCCGTAGCTGCGGAAACAACTGCGGTGGTCTGCGAAACACCGTTTACTTCTGAATAATACAGTCCGCCTCCCACAGGGAAAACAACATCGACTCCGCCTGCAGCAAGCTCCTCCATCATAGCGTCATAGCTGTTGAAACTCGTATAGGAAACATCGATATCCTCGATCCCGAGTCCCGACAGCATGCGTGGAATGAGATCTCTTACCAGGCCTGTAACAGCTCCGGACTCATCGGTATCACAGTAAGGAAGATAGTGGTTCAGGTAGCCGACGTGAAGATCCGTATGATCCCTGAGCCATTGCTTCTCTGCTGTAGAGAATGCCCTGCTGGAGATGCTTACCGGATAGTATCTGCTGCGCAGGAAAGTGATGTAGTTTGGTTCATCCACAGAAAGCTCTGTCTGCGCAATATTCAGGTCATCGAGCAGGTCAGGCCTTGATTTGCAGACACACAGAAAATAATCGGATGCGCCGAAATCATACAGCAGTTCAGCATCTGATCTTCCGTACGCGCCGTCCCCTTCTGCTGCGATCACATCAACATCACGATCGTCAAAAGCTTTGTAGAGAGGTTCGTAATCACGATAAGTCACTACATCCGCCTTCACCTCATGCTCATTAAGGAATTCACGCAGAGCATCATTGATCGCGCTGTCGAGGACACCTATCCGTTTGCCCTTCAGCGTTAATGGATCTACAGTGATATCTTCATTATCGCTGTGTTTGACAAGACAGTAGGATTCCTTGCCCATAGGAGCGTCCGGATATCCGATGATCGATTCACGCTCTTCTTTCCATGCCAGTCCGGCAAGCAGATCGATATCGCCATCCAGAAGCTTCTGATACAGGTCGCTGAAATCTCCATAGACATACTCGTATTTCCAGCCGGTGTACTCTGACAGCTTCTGATAGTACTCATAGGCATATCCGGTTTTGACAGCGCCTTGCTGCGCACCTTCCTGGAAAACTTCATTTTCATAATACCCGACGCGAACAGTCTTGATCTCGCTGTCATCCGCGGCAGCAGATAATGGGTACAAAAAACCGGCCAACAGCATACAACATAACAACGCTGCAAAACGAGCTCTGTTCGCCTTGAACCATTTTCTGGCAGTCATCTTGTAACCTCCTTGGCCGTATTTATCACAGATCGCCGGGAACCCAGGATCAGACGAGTCCTCTGTATTTCTGCAGTTCCGTATCGATCCTGTCGAGAATTTCTGTGTAATCAATGTCCCTGCGGGCTCTCAGATCCTCTGTGATCTCCGCGATAGGGGCTGCCAGAGTCGTCAGTGACACATTGGCCAGTACTCCCTTAAGTGCGTGCGCCCGCTCAAAACCTTCTTCAAGATTTCCGAGTTCAACGGCTTCTCTGAGCTTCTCGAATCCGTTATCAGCAAGAGCCATTCCTACCATTCTCAGGTAGAAATCTTCCCTGCCGAGGCATCTTGCGAGGCCTTCATCAGTATTAGCGCCAAGTGCTTTAAGATTGTCGATTGTAAGCATTATAGGTCTCCTTGTTATTTAGACTTTGTATTGTAATTCGCAACAACGATGTTGCTAACTGAATAGCCAAGACTTGTTCTCTGCCCCTCATTGATGAAATGCGAGCTGATCCGCTTCGATACTACCGAACAATCTTCTTCGGTAGTATTGATAAGCAGCACCAGATATTGGCCTTTTCCGTATCTGGTAATAGTGTCTGTATGTCTCACGCTGTCTATGATCGTGTCCCTGAGTCTTTCGGAAAGCTTCTCGAGCCGGCTTCCCTCGCGCATCGGGTTGCCCTTGCTGTCGAGTATCGTGCAGAGCATCAGGAAGATTTTCTCGCCGGACCGCTCCATCATTCTTTCCGTCATCCTGTATATCTCCTGGAATACAGGAAGGGAGCAGTAATAGCCTTTGCGGTCGTAATCTTCCGGATTTGCTATTTTGCGCTGGATCTCTTCCAGAGATTCATGCCCTACAACAAGCTTGAGCCCGATCCTGTTGATGAACTCTCTTACGTAGCTGTTGGTACGGCCGCCGTATTCCTTGACATACGCGTCAACAGTTTTCCTGTAGAAGCTCTCTGTTTCCCCGAACCTTCCCAGTCTTCCGAGAGCTTCGAGCGTAAGGATCTCCCATTCAGAGAACGGCTCCACTTTGCTGGCGTATGTGCTGACTTCGAGGAGCTGTTTGTACCTGTGCGCTTCTCTGAGGAGATCTGCCAGCTCGGTGATACAGTCCGCAAAGATATCTCTGTACCTCTCAGCCTCCTGAACGATCCAGATGCTGGACTCATTCCCTGCAAGGAATCTCCCGGAGTACATATAGCAGGCACTGGTAAGCAGTTCTGATCTGCGCTCCTCATCGGCACATTCCATAGCCAGATCGAAAGCCTCTTCAAATTCCGCTGCATCTTCCGAGACTGCGATATCGTCACACCAGAAATATACGCCGCCCTTCTTGACAACATACTGGCTCTCAGGAAGGCCAAGCTCTCTGAGCTTCTTGCGCAGATTGTAAATGATATTCCTTATGGAATGCGATACGTCGTCAACATCGCGGTCTGCGAACAAGGTCGCTTTGGCAAGATCTCTCGATACTCCCTGCTTTCTGTAATGAAGCAGCAGCTGGAGAAGCTGTACCATCTGCGACTCGCTCTGATTGCCGAAAGACAGCTCAGAATCATTGTATCTGAGGGAGAAGCCTCCGAATGTTCTTACATAAATTACATGGCTTTCATCCATTGTGAACTCCTGCAGGCCGTTTACACCTATGCACGGACCTTCTTCACCATGAACTCATAGTTGTTGCATGAGGTGAGAAGCGTTTCTCTGGTGATGATTCCCTTGTTGTAGAGATCGAGAAGGTTCGAATCCATTGTGACCATTCCGTCAGCAGAAGCTGCCTGCATTGCGGACTCGAGCTGATGCAGCTTGCCTTCTCTGATCATGTTGCTGATTGCCGGAGTCGATTTCATCACCTCGAAGACCGGGATCAGATGACCGTCTACAGAGGTAATGAGCTGCTGGCATACAACGCCTTTGATAAGCTGAGCCAGCTGGCCTCTTACCTGCACCTGCTGATTAGCAGGAAAAACATCTACGATCCTGTTGATCGTATTGGCCGCGCTCGATGTATGCAGTGTGCTGAAAAGCAGCACGCCGGTCTCCGCTGCCGTAATAGCGGAGGATATCGTATCGAAGTCTCTCATCTCTCCCAGCAGTATCACGTCCGGGCTCTCCCTGAGAGCCGATCTCAGTGATTCGAGATAGCCCGGAGTATCTATGAAGATCTCACGCTGGCTTACGATGCTCTTGTTGTGAGAGTGGAGGTACTCAAGAGGGTCCTCCATCGTGATGATGTGCGCTTCACGGCTTCTGTTGATGCGGTCGATCATGCATGCCAGCGTGGTCGATTTGCCCGAGCCGGCTGCTCCGGTAACGAGCACCAGGCCGGTCTTATTGTCAGCAAGTGACAGCACGTTCTCCGGTATACCGAGTGTTGCAGGATCCGGGACACCGAATTTGATGACTCTGATGACAGCCGCAAGCGAACCCCTCTGTCTGAAAACATTGACTCTGAATCTCCCGAGATTGCTGATGGAGAATGAGAAGTCATCATCGTTGTTCATCTCAAGATTGGTTCTGGCTCTGCGCCCTGTTTCATATATTTCATTGATCACGGCATTGATCGCATCAGGCTTCATGATGCTGTCGCCATATCTGTCCTGAGTGCCCTTGACCTTATAAGTCACAGGAATGCCTGCAATGATGAATATGTCTGATGCGCCTTTCTGTATAGCAACGGTTAGTATTTCATTCAGATTCATAGCTGTCTCCATTTTCTGCTGTTGTATTTGATGCGTCAGGTCAGTTGCCCGGCCATATGCTGTTCATCGGATCGGATGCGTTCCAGATCTTCGTCAGCTTCCATCTGGTCACTCCATAGTCTCCGGCAGCGTCCGGTCCGGTCACGGCTACCTCCAGCCTGTAGCCTTCATTCTCTGCGGTATACTCATATCCGCCGTCTGTCACGGTCACACCGTCCATGGCTCCGGCCCCGCCGGATGATTCGACATTGCTGAGGAACTCTTCGGCCTGAGCTTCGAGGCCATACCTTATCCGGGTAACGTCCGCAAATCTCCTGGCCATGGTAATATCCGCATTCGATGTGGCTACGGTCAGAACTGCCAGCGTCGTGATCACCATCGTGACGATGACAAGGAAGATGGCGATCGGTCCAAGTCTGGTTTTGTGCGTCATGGTGCCACCTCCTCTGCTGTGAAATGCCTTCCGGCATCCAGTTCATATATCATGTTCCCGAGCTCTCCCGGAACGCAGTAATACACTTCGATGCTGTCGGAAACATAAGTGCTGCCGCCCTTCTCATCCGCAGTCCTGTGCATTACCACGCAGAAATCCTTACCATCCGGCTTCCCGTCAGTATCGAATACGATGTTGAGCGAGTCTCCCGCATCGCTGCATTCTGCAGACTGCACGTTGTCCATGCTCTGCATCCGTTCTGACAGCAGTGAGAGCTCCTGCTCCGATGACGCTGCTTCAGCCGTGCTCTGCGCGATCATGACCGCCTGCGTCAGACGCCTTGCCTCAATGGTTCTTGATCTGCTCAGCACGAAAACCTGAGTGATCATGACGATCACCAGTATCAGCAGTATGAAGAGCCCGAGCAGCTCAACTGTAAACGCAATGCTTTTTCTGTTATTCATCTCTGTTTATCTCTGCGTATTGACGATAGAGACCCCTTCGTCTGTCGTAACGGTCAGGAGACCGTCATCTCCAAGTTCAAGGCTGAACACATCTGTAGTGCCGATCTCCAGCGCGGTCTCCGGATTGACCTCCAGTCCGCTCTCTATGTACTCTTCCATGAGCTTGCCGTCTGTCACAAACAGCCTCTGCTCATAGCCATCGGCACTCCTTATCACGAGGCACTCGTAGCCTGAGATCGTTTCGATCGATACCTCGCTGGTATCGCTGTATTTGACGCAGTTGACCACATACGCGCCTACTGCTCTGCTGTTGCTGTTCATGTTCTGTACTTCGGAAGCATGCTGATAACCCCTTGCCGAGAACACGACAAGACTCAGGATGACCACAAACATCACGGTCATCGTGATCGCCGAAATTATGTCACCAATGCCTTTTCTGTTTCCGAACATGTTACTTATCCTTCTTGTAGATCACTTTGACTTGAGGAGGAAGATTCTCCGCGTATGGGATATACACTACTTTGTAGTCTTCCATGTTGACCGCCAGCCCGTAATTCTCGACCAGATAATCAAGGCTCTCCGGATAAGCGCCTTCGATCACATAGCACTGCAGCGCTCTCCTCGATACAGTATCCTTGATGGCCTCAGCCTCCTCCTCAAGGCTGTCAGCCGCTGCCTTATTTGCCCACGCGAAGGCAGCCACGACCAGTATGAGCGCAGCCAGGACAATCGTTATTATCAATCTGATCCTGCGGGTTCTTCCTTCCATTCCGGGCCTCTTCCGACTCTTCTTAACCGATGGAGTTCATGATGCCGATCAGTGGCACCATAAGGCTTATCAGCATGATTCCGATGAATATCATCAGTACTCCTGTCAGGAGCGGTTCAACGGTATTTGCAATGCGTCCGATGCTCTTGTCTATACTGACCCTGAGGTTGGTGAGTATCTTCTGCATGATCGTATCGAGCATGCCGCTTCTCTCGGCAGGTATGAGCATCCTGTTATTAGTGCGGTCGTAGAGGTTCTCCTCGTAAGCAGTCTGCGAGAAGCTCATTCCGCCTTCCATCTTCTCTTTGCAGCGCTCCAGCGTCGCTCTGAGGGCATCGGTCTGCACAACAGGCATGCTCTTGACGAGAGCCTCGTCCTGATGCTCGCCGCTTGAGAGGAACATGTCAAAACACGATGTGAATCTGTAGAGATCCATGCTGCTGAAAAGCTCTCTGAATACTGTAAACTTCGAGAGGAAGTTCCTTACGGTATCTTTCTTGCCGCTCCTCCACATCGATACGCCTGCTGCCAGCGCAGCCAGCAGCACGATCATGATGCCGAGCATCACTTTGGTAAGTGTGAACGACACGTTTATATATCCGTAAGAAGACGATGTGAGGCTTCCGGCCAGATTCTCATATACGCCATAGAAGGCCGGGAAGACCAATGTAAGCATGACAACGAGAACGGCTATTACCATCAGGAGCATGATCACCGGGTATCTCACCGCTGAGACCAGTGTCGTCTTCATGCTGTCCTCGGACCTGTAGTAATCCGCGAGATGGAAGAGCGTGTCCTCGAGCTTTCCGGTGTACTCGGAAGTACTTATCATGTCTATAGAATAGTCAGGAAAAGCGCCGGTATCCTTCATCGCGTCGCCGAAAGGCGTGCCCATATACAGATCCTCTGACATCGTCTCGAAAGCATGTCGCAGCGTCTGCTCTGACTCCGGAGTCTCCTCCTTCAGAAGAGCCACAGCCTCGCTCACCGAAATGCCCGATTTGATCATCATCCCCATGTTCTCGAAGAACGATGTGAGTTCGGTATAGCTCAGCATCCTGGTATCGGATTTTGTCTCAGAACTCATTACTCTAAGCTCCTTTCATGTTAAAGCTTCTCAGTGCTTCTCAGTACTGGAACGCGTCCAGATAGTTGGAACCATCGCCAATGAACTTACTGTCAGCTCCATTGGCTGAAAAAGTGAGGTCGAGGCGGTTCCACTCTCCTTCATGGACCTCAAACTTAACGGCTACCCAGCCGGTCTCTTCCGTGTAATACATGTTCCACGCGTGATAGAGATCTGCGCTGTCGCCTACATAACCGAAAATGATCTTGGTAGGAATACCATGACTGCGGAGCATCGCAGCGGCAAGTGACGCGTAGTCTATGCATATTCCTTTGCCCGTATTCAGTGTATCGTCAGGATCCGGAATGTATCCCGACTTGATATTCTCTGCCTTAGGCTTGTCATATTTGACATTCTTGCAGACATAGTCATATACGTTGGTTATAAACTCGTTCGCGTCTGCGGCCTTCTCCGCGAGCTCGCCGGCCTTCTTGACGCAGTCTGACTCTTTCGTGTACTCGGTATATTGATTTGGCCTCAGGAAAGGTTCGAATTCATTCTCGAGAGACACGCTTACAGACGTAGCATACAGCTCACTGTACTTGGTATCTACGATGTTCTTCATGATCTTGATCGTATAATCACCATTACCGAGCTGGAACGGGTAGATCTGATCCTTTCCATTGACCAGATCGTAGGTATATGTCTCGTCGTCCTTGAAGACCTGGACCTTGATCTTGGCGTCCGCCGTGCAGTGAACTCCGAAGAATCCTTTGCTGGCTCTGGAAGTATCTACCAGTACCTCGGAGTTGCCTCTGGCCTCGTCCTCATGGAACTGGGCGCCTTTGAACTTCGGGACTTCATATTTTTCTACAGGCTCTTCTTCCTGGACCTCTGTCTCAGCCTCTGTCCCGGCCCCGGTCTCTGCCTCGGCAGCAGCACCGCCGCCCCCGCATGCCGCAAAGACGAAAAAAACGGCACAGATAAAGAGGCAGAGAACCATATATTTGGCTGATTTGGATGATTGTCCGATCAACATCTGCTCTTAATCTCTCCGTTTTTTCCAGTGATCTACATATATCGTAATTTTAGCAATTACTATAATACAATGTAAATAGAATTCGTCATTTTACCCGTCACAAAATCGTAAGGCCACAATCCGGTCTTTCACCGGATCAATAGACCTGGCAGCCTTTTCTGCCCGCTTCCTTGACGCGGTACAGTGCGGTATCAGCATCCTTGAAGATGTCACCCTTAGGATTCTCCCTGTCGGAGAACGCGACGCCTACGCTGAGCGAAACCGGCGGCAGGTCGTCTTTAGGGTGCTGCAGGATCTGGTTTGCACGGTCGATCTTATTCTCTACCAGCTGCCTCATCGAACTGTTGACTCGGGTCATGATGACCGCAAACTCATCGCCGCCTATCCTGCAGATGATATCTACAGAACGGAAGCTGCTCCTCAGAATATCTGCTACCCGCTTCAGCACGCGGTCACCGACTGCATGTCCATAGGTGTCGTTGACACTCTTGAAGTAATCCACATCTATCAGTATCAGGGCAATATGCTGGGTATCGGCTCCTGACATCCACAGATCGTATGCTCCTCTGTTATACAGGCCAGTGAGAGCGTCGTGCGAGGCTTCGTGACTCAGCTTCTCGCGGGCGGCCTTATTCTCTTCGAGGATCCTGTTATATGTGCGCGTTACAAAGCGCAGTTCCTCTACTCCTCTCGGCGGTATGCTCTCCTGATTCTGCATCTGCTCTACCATTGATGTTAGCGGTCTTCTGATCATCACTGTTATCATGATAATGAATCCCACTACGACCAGTAAGAATATGATGGTCATCGCTGTCTGGACTTTGACGAGTACAGCCAGCTGTGCCGACGCCTTCTCGAGTTCCTGACTGGAAGAGCGAATAAGGGACTGCGTACAGAGTCCGACATTCTCTCTGATCCGATCCTTATCATGCATGTAATTATTGTTGAAGACCAGCTCTTCAGCCGCATCCTTCAGCTCTGCAGGGCTCATTGACCGCTCTGCTTTCGTCAGTTCTATTGCAGCAAGCTCTTCCGGAACTTCGACCGCATCGTAATTGCCGGCCTCGATCATATACCGCATAGCCTTGTTCTCCAGAACGACAAGCTCATTGGAAAGGGACAATGCTGTGGTCAGGTTCTCCAGTGCTTCACCGTCTTCCTCGTTCAGAAGCTTCTTCAGATTCTCCACCGCTCTGTCACGCCTGCGGGTATCGTTGACCTCCTCCATGAAGTCATGCAGATACTGGATCTCACCGGTAACGACAAAGCATCTGACCCGGTCAGTAAGGTAATCTGATGCAGTCTCCATATTGGAAGCGGAAAGCTGCGCCTCAATATACCTGTCGCTCGCTGTCTTCATATTCTGATAGCCTTGCGTTACGGACAGATCAGTGATGATAAGCGCAAGCGCCGCGATCAGACCCAGCAAGGCGAAGAAGATCGATGCCGTCTTAAGATGCACTCCCGCCTTTTCCTGCGGCTGCTTCCTCTGCAGTTCTGTTGCCTCTGCATCTCCGGCTTCATTACCTTCCCGGTTCTGCTCTATATAAGGCGATTTCTGCAGGCTCACATCGTAATCGACCACTTCCGCAGTATACTGCAGCGGATCATCCATGGATCCTTCGCCGTTTCCTCCATACGCGAGTAAGTCTGCGGCCTGCTGCTCTGCAGCGAGTGCCCTTTCTCTCTCGTATTCCACTTCTTTCTTCTGCAGTATGAAAGCTTCAAAATCCTTAGCCGGTACAGGTTTTGAGAAGAAATATCCCTGCACGAGATCACAGCCAAGTACTTTGAGTGCGCGCAGCTGCTCCTCTGTCTCCACTCCTTCAGCGATAACAGGGACCGAAAGATAATCAGCAATGCCGATGATTACTTCCATCATATGCGTGCTCCCGCCCTTCCTGAACGCATCATGAACGAATTTGAGGTCAAGCTTCATCGCGTCTATAGGAAGTGAGGACACCATGTGCAGCGAGGAATACCCTGTACCGAAATCATCCATCTCGATGCGGAATCCCTGCTCACGGAGCTTTTCTACGGTGTTGATGACATATTGTGAATCCTGCGTATAGGCTGATTCTGTCACCTCCAGCATGAAATCGTCCCCTGTCAGAGAATACTTTGTCAATATCCTCTGCAGGGAATCAATGAGATTCGGGTCAAACAGGTCTATCCTGGAAACATTGACAGAGACCGGGATCGAATGGCCAAGGTTGTCCTTCCATTCCCTGATCTGTCTGGCAGTCTCTTCCCATACATACTGGTCGAGGACCTGGATCAGTCCATTCTCCTCAAACAGTGGGATAAATGCTCCCGGACTGATCATTCCCAGACTCGGATGGATCCACCGCACGAGAGCCTCTGCACTCGCCAGCATAGGAACATCAGGGCGTATATCAAATTTTGGCTGATAATACACCTGGAACTGGTTCTGATCTATCGCATTAGGAAACTCCTCGATCAGCTGCTCTGCGTACAGCTGCTTCTCGTGGAGATTCACGTCATAGTATCCGATATTATTGGTAAGGTTGTCTTTGACGGTGTCAGCCGCCATTTTGGCACGGTCAAAACGCTGCTCCACGTCGACTGTTTTGTCGACACTCGGATAAACACCCATGCGCAGACGGATCCTTTTGTCCCCGGATTCACTGTCAAGAAGGCTCTGGTCGATGCGCTCCATCAGCGCGTCATAATCCTCGCGGTGCGGGATGTAGAGCATGAAAGTATCGGCACCCTGACGGCAGGCTATACCGCTGGCTTCTCTGGCAATATCCTCAAGCGCTTTGCCAAGCCAGATGAGAACGTGATCTCCATAATGCTTTCCATAGCGCTCATTCACGAGATGGAAATGGTTGATATCGAGAAGCACCGCATCCATCTCGGCGTTTTCATAGAACTGATCCAGCTGCGCTCCATAGCGGTAGAAAAACTCTTTATTATACAGACCGGTCAGCGCGTCCCTTTCAGCGGACTCAATGGTGTCACGGTCTTCGATCAGCTCGATAGTACGCCTGACACGCGCACGGACCACGCCCGGCGCAGGATACGGCTTAGGTATAAAGTCGATCGCGCCAAGCTCCAAGCTCTCAACCTCGGTATCTCTCTCACCTGTCAGCACGATGACAGGGATCCCGGACAGCAATGCATCAGATCTGACCTTTCTCAATACATCGAGGCCCGACATGCCCGGCATCATGATATCCAGAAGCACCAGTGAAAGCGTTGTATGGTGCGTCTCCATCATATTGAGCGTCTCTACACCATCACAGGCATAGAGGATCTCGTAGTCATCCCTGAGCATTTCGCCAAGGATCTCGCGGTTGATCATCTCATCGTCAGCGACGAGGATCTGTCTTTTGACATCTATCGAATACGGTTCCTTCTGATTGTCAATCATCTCGTACTCCTTCTAAACTGCAGCAGCAGTCTTTGTGCATATTATGCCATTATCGTCTTAATGTTATCACTTTTACTGGCGAAGCGAAAGGGGGACAAGGGTAATGGGAGGCGAAGGGAGGGGACGGGAGGGGAAGGGGGACGGT
>JAFRGC010000016.1 GCA_017434025.1 Mogibacterium sp.
AAGCATTTCGAGGTCTCCTTTCTATTACAATTATACTATGGTGAGATCCCGAATCTTGTTTTTTGATTGCCGTTCTTGTTTTTTGCTACCAGAAAAGCCCTCCCTCCACATAGTGGAGAAAGGACTTTGTCTACAGTCTGAAGGGAGCTGATGCATCTGATGCATCAGCTCCCTTTCATATTGTCGGTAAGCGTTACAGTTACTACAGGTTCTTGAGAAGTCCTGTAGCTTCGTTGAACTCGTTGATGAGCTCATCGACCTTAGCTCTCTCTCTGCGGAGTGCGCCCCATGTATTATCAACATCATACCAGAGTGCATTGAGCTCTTCGCTTGTTTTGCCCTGCTGTTCTACCCATGTGTAGTACTTGAGGTTGTGGATCCTCTTGCGGTCAGTGTATCTCAGCTCGAGCATGTTGTCTGCCTTCTCGTCGAGGATGTGCTTGTTGTAGTGAAGAGCAGCTTTCTCGTGAGTGTACTCACCCTGCTCGTCCTGCAGCTCTTTGATCCTGGACTGGTACATTACTGCAGAGTCTGTCATGACTGTTGCCAGTACGTCATTCTCTGTCAGTTCATAGTACTTAGCCATCTTGATGCAGCAGAGAAGGTTTGCTATGCCGCTGATGCCGAAGTATCCGAGGAGATCGACGAGTTCTGGGTCAACACCCTGCTCCTTGAGGTAGTCGCGTCCGACCTTCTCGTTGAAGAGTCTGAGGAGGTTCTGGGAATCCTCATCGTCGATAGCGATGACCATATCAGTATTTTTGATATTGTGGATCCATGGAACGTGCTTGTCGCCGATACCTTCGATCCTGTGTGCGCCGAATCCGTTGTCGAGGAGTGTCGGGCACTGAAGAGCTTCGCCGACTGCGAGTTTTGCAGTTGGATAGAGCTCTTTGAGTCTGTCTCCGGAAGCCATAGTTCCTGCCGAGCCCGAAGTGAAGGCAGCACCGGCGAATCTGTCGCCAGGTCTCTTCATCTCTTCGAATGCCTCTGCGATGGCGTTACCTGTTACGTTATAATGCCACATATAGTTGCCCATCTGCTCGAACTGGTTGAGGATCCAAACGTCTTCTCTTGTAGCTCTCAGCTCGTGAGTCTTGTCGAAGATCTCCTTAACGTTGGACTCTGTTCCAGGTGTTGCGATGACCTCGCTGGCGATGTTCTTGAGCCAGTCGAATCTCTCTCTGCTCATTCCTTCCGGAAGGATGGCTACAGAATATACTCCGAGAAGAGCGCTGTCGAATGCGCCTCCTCTGCAGTAGTTGCCTGTCGAAGGCCATACAGCCTTGTGGTAACCGGAATCGAACTGTCCTGTTACCAGCTCAGGAACGAGACATCCATAGGAAGCACCGACTTTGTGGCAGCCTGTAGGGAACCACTTACCGATCATGCAGATGATGCGGCACTTTACGCCCGAGAGTTCAGGCGGGATAACGATGTAGTTAGGTCCGTGGAAAAGTCCGCCGGATTCTTTCTGCTCGTTCTTCCATGTGATACGGAAGAGGTTTACAGGATCGATATCCCAGAGTCCTACGCCTTTCAGCTTTTCAAGGATCTTTTCAGGGACTTTCTCAGGATGCATCTGCTGATCGATTGTCGGCAGGATGATGTTCTGAGCCTTGGCACGCTCGATGTTATTCTTCAAGCCTTTTTCATAGATAGTAAGATCAAGCATTTTATACCTCCGTAGGTCATATATTATATAGATCAAATATTTCTCAATATGTACTTACCACTATCATTATCATGGCATTACTTTTGAGGTATGTCAATAACTTTTTTAGGATAACTGAAAATTTTATAGCATTTCTAATTTTTCTTTTGCCTTCTGCAATTTTCTTTCATATACCATCAATCGTGCTCGTTCATCCAGCGTATCAGTTCGACACAGTATTCATCATGTCTGTCGACAAAACACGTGTGGCGTGCTCTCTCCCACAGGATCCATTCTGATCCCGGAATGCCGTCATGCATCGTTTTTGCTACAAGCGGTGAACACAGGTCAGAGATGCCGCTCATGATAAGCGACGGGATCTCGATCTCGCCGAGACGATCCACATATTCGAAATCCTTAAGAGTGCCGGTAGGCGCAAATTCATTTGGTCCCCATCCGCATACATATGCTTCTCTGCCGGATCTCTTAGGTCTGCTGCAGCACTCCGGCACATCCTCTCCGAGCCAGTAGTTGCAGTATCTGTCCATGTATTCTTCGACAGCAGCATCATATGCCTCACCGGTGAAATCACCGGTTTCCAGGGCTTTATTGATCGCTTCCTGCATATCAGCAGGCATCATTTTGATCCGGCGCAGACCTTCACGTTCCCAGAGGCTGCTCGAAGGATGTCCGCTGGAGATGATAAAACTTTTCACGCCTGCTGCTTCTTCCTTGTAGTCGATACCATAGCAGATCTGCATCATACCGCCCCACGACTGGCCGATGATATGACAGGTATCCAGGTTCAGATATTTTCTCAGCGCGAAGAGTTCCTGCATCCAGACTTCTTTGTTCCAGAGCTCAGGATGTCCGTCAAGATAGGAGTTGCCGCATCCGATTTGATCGTACATAACGATCATACGGTCATCTTCGTCAGCGACGTTATCGAGTACTTCAAAATAGTTGTGAGTCGATCCCGGTCCTCCGTGCAGACATATCAGTGGTGCTTTGCCGTTATCCAGACGCTCACCGGCGATCCTGTAGTATGTCTGATGACCCATAAACGGCATGTAGCCTTCTGTGATCTTAGCCATCGTTCATAAACCTTTCATTTTCTAATGCTCCATAGCGACGGACAGGCACTTACGTGCCTGCCCTTTCAATTACTTAAATATTATTCTCCGTCAGGAACTACTATCATCTCATCCTTAGGATAATTATTCAGTCTGATGCATCCATCTTCTGTTATAAGGACGATATCTTCGATTCTGACGCCGATTCCTTCATCATAGAGATAGATCCCCGGTTCAACGGAGAAGCACTGTCCAGGCTCGATTATTTCGTCATTAGCAGCACTTACATCTCCAGGCTCGTGGCATTCCATTCCGATCGAATGGCCGGTACGGTGTGTGAAGTACTCTCCGTAACCTTTCTCTGTGATATAGTCTCTTGCCGCTTTATCTACGTCACTCATCTTAGCGCCAGGCTTAGCTGCTGCGATACCGCGTTTGTTGGCTTCGAGGACGATCTCGTAGATTTCCTTCTGTCTCTCACTGTATTCACCGATGAATACGGTTCTTGTCATATCTGACGCATAGTTCTGCCAGAGTCCGCCTATATCAAGGATGACACAGTCGCCGTGTTTGCCCTTGCTCTGATCTGTGATGTGATGCGGATCAGCTGCTCCCTTGGCGTACGCTGTGATCGGATCGAAGGATTTGCCCTCGAAGCCTTCTTCCTTGATCAGTTCAAAGCATTTTGCGCTGAGTTCTTCCTCAGTAAGTCCTTTGGCTGCCCATGGAATGAGTTTGCCCATGACCTTATCCAGCTTGGCTCCTGACTCGATCATCAGTTTCTGCTCTTCCGGGCTCTTGATCTGACGGATCTTGTCCACGATCAGGGACCCGTTGGTATAGCTGCTCGCAGCTCCGAGTTCCTGAAGTCTCAGCAGGAATTTGGACGGCAGATTTTTGTCGACTCCAAGAGGAGCCTTTTTGTCTGTGAACTGCGCGAGTACAGCAGCCCCATCATCGATGTCGTCATAGTAAGTGATCGGTACTCCGAGATCCTCATTCTGCGGGAACAGTTTGTTCATGACAAAATGATCATCGCCGTTCACATTAATATACAGCGCGTGGAATCTCTCTCCAGGATAGATCCATTTGCCGATGAGATAGAAAATAGGAACAGGATCTGAGATAACCAGCTGAGGGATTCCCTTCTCCTGCATCCTTGCTTTGATCCTGCTTAATTTGTTGTTGTCCATTGAAATTAACCTCTGATTAGTTCGATATCATTATGAAGAATTAAACTATGATCAACGGAAGCCGGGACATCCTGTACATGAAGGATCCCCGGCTTCAGTTATGAATTGATCTTATTAGCCTGCAATGAGTCTCTGATCTTTGAGTTCTTCAGATTCACCTTCGCCAGGCATCTTGAGCTGCGCTCTCTTGTTTGCACGCCATACGTACAGACCGAGCGACAGACCGATTACTCCGTATACCATGAATGTACGGAAGTACTCACCGAGAGCAGCCTGACCGAATACAGCTTTACCGATCTCCGGGCTGAGGATGAACATCGCATGGAACAGCAGGCAGCCTGTGATCGACTGGCCGATCGTAGCTTTATCTACTGAAGCTCCTCCTACCAGGATAGCAGCTACTGAGAAGTAGCCGACGTTGTTATGAGCTGTATAAGTGTTCAGTGTACCCATGTTCTGGAGATAGATTACCATTCCCCATGCAGCGAGTACTGTTGAAATGATCGTTGCAATGACACGTGTACGGTTGACGTTGATACCATTGGCTTCAGCAATAGCCTGATTCATACCGCATGAACGGAAGTCCTGACCGAGTTTCGTGTTCATGATCCACTGAATGAATACTGCGAGAAGTACTACGACCAGGATCAGTATTACAGGTACATCACGGACTCTGTTGAGAACACTGCCGGTCACGAGCTGAATGATGAAGTAAACCATTACAGCCGCGCTGAGAAGTGCATAAACAGTGAATGCGATGACATTGAGCTTCGTTGTACGTCCGTCAGCTTTCGGCTTACGGATGAACTGATTCCACAGCAGGAACAGAAGGATCACTGCTGCCGCACCGATCATGAACGGTACAAATGGGATCTCAAACAGATCATCCAGTGAGTATGTGACACTTCCCATGTCGACACTCATACGGATACCGACTCCATCGTACAGGATCATCGGGTGTGCCATAGCTACAGGGATAACTGCTCCGATAACGAACAGTACGATGAACTGATATACACCGTTACCGAAGTAACCTACAATGAGTGAGGCGATCATCTCCTGACCTTTGGTCTTGTTGTACAGAGTTCCTGTGAGCCATCCGATCAGCACTGCGATAGGCAGCGATATGATGATCATCATAATGAAACCTGTGAGGCCGCCAAAATGCTGTTCATTAGCAGCGATACCCCAGTAACGTACTGCGATGACAGCGAGCTGTCCGGCGATAGCGCCGACTACGATACCGAAGTTCAGTCCGAGTCCTGCTACGACCGGGATGATCAGTGACAGGATCAGGAAGATATTACGGTAAAACCTGTTGCACAGTTCTGTGAAGAATCCGTCCATAGTGAGGTTCTGTGCAGTCAGGAGACCAAGGATGATGAATGCCCAGAACAGTATCGTTACGATATGGTCGAGGATCCATGTCTTGAGATCAAATGAAGGCTGACCTGTTACCTTTGCTATCCAGTTATTCATTAACGGTCACCTCCACTCTTTACCTTGGTCAGTGCGTACAGGATTACGCCGTTCTGGATAATGATACGCATGATATCCGAGAGGTCGGTTCCTGTGAACAGCTGATTCATTACCGGCATAGCTGTGGTCATAAGACCCTGGAACAGACATACACCGATGAGAACGTTAGGAATACTTGCTTTGCTTGCTGTAGCTCCGCCGACCAGAACAGCCGCGACAGCCGGGAACGCCATGTTGAGCGGTCCGTTATACAGCTGGGCATATCCATATCCCTGTGAATAAATGATGATACCGATACCAGCCAGAATTGTCGAAATGATATTGGCTATGACACGGTTCCTGTCGATATTGAGACCGGAAGCCTCAGCGAACCTAGGGTTCTGGCCGCCGGCATAGATCGCCATACCAGTCTTGGACTGGAAGAAGAACCATACCAGGAAGCAGAACAGTGCGAATACAAGCATCATTCCGAACGGAATGCCTACACCGGCGATCTCGACCTTGAGAAGATCGGAAATGATCCTGCTTGCGCCAAAGTTCTTGAACTGGATCGTCTCTCTGAGTCCGTTACCCAGCATCCAGCCCATCTTACGGTTGGAGAACGGGATAGCGAGCCAGAAAATATTGAAGAACGCTACGATCGAGAAGCCGGAATATGTAGCGATCGTCATCTCAGCGCCTTTAACTGCGTTCATCAGTTTGCCGTACAGCCATCCGAGGATGGTGCAGAGAACGATACACAGTGCCAGCGAAGAGAAGATCAGGAACCATCCGCTGAAATCGAACTGCATGCATATCATCAAGGCCATCAGTCCGCCTTCGATACCTACCGGCAGAGCGAAGTTAGGACCTGTACCGGACTTGATAGCAGGTACCATAGCAAGTACCAGCAGTCCGTTCATTCCGACACGGTTCAGGATATCTGTGATAAGTGTCGGTATGGACTGACCCTGTACACCGGCAGTTATCAGAAGAACCAGCAGGAGCAGCCCGACCGCGAAGGTTGGAATGCCGATCCTGTTGATCGCATTTCCTATTGATTTAGTCATTCGGACCACCTCCTGCATTCTTAGCGGCTTTCATGGCCTCTTCTTTGGACATGCCGGACATCATCATGCCGTAGACTTCATCTGAATCCGTCGGTGAAAGTTCACCGGCGACTTTGCCTTCACAGATGATAAGGACTCTGTCGCAGATGCTGCGTAGTTCGGCAAGTTCGGAACTGGTCATGATGATCGTCATACCCTGCTCCTCAGCAAGAGTCTTGAGGAGATCGAGGATCAGCTTCTTCGCTCCGATATCGATGCCTCGTGTAGGTTCGGATACCAGCAGCAGATCCGGGTCAAGAGCAAGAGCTTTGCCCACACATACCTTCTGCTGATTGCCTCCTGAGAGAGCGCCGGCATTCTGTGCTATCGAAGTGCAGCGGATATCGAGGTCCTTGACCATCTTCTCCGCGTTCGCTTTGATAGCGGCTGTATCAGTAAATGTAAATGGTCCGATTTTCTTGAGGAATTTGCCCTGTACCTCCATAGCGTTGAACGCGATGTTGAGATCGATCGGGCTCGTGAGGAGAAGTCCTACCCCCTTCCTGTCCTCGGACAGGAACGCAATACCTTTCTTGAGGGTTTCATTGGTCTTGGAAACATCCATAGGTTCACCCTTGAATGTCACATCTCCGATGACCGGATACATTCCCATCAGTCCGTTGGCAATACCCAGTTTGCCCTGTCCGGCAAGGCCTCCGATACCGAGGATCTCGCCCTTACGGACACTGAAGGTCACGCCTTTGACTTCCTCTCCAGGCATGTTTACGCGCAGATCCTTAACTGTGAGGATCTCCTCGTCACTGATCTTACGTTCGCTCTCGTCACGGTCAAGTGTGAGAGCACGGCCTACCATGAGACGCGCGATCTCGGCAGCCGTAATGTTCTTTGTGTCTTCTGTAGCCACCCACTCACCGTCACGGAGTATGGTGACTCTGTCAGAAAGTCTGATGATCTCATCGAGACGATGGCTGATAAAGATGATGCCTATGCCCTGAGCGGCAAGCTTGCGGATAGCATCGAGGAGATGCTCAGTTTCGCTTTCTGTAAGAACAGCTGTAGGCTCATCGAATACCAGGAAACGTATACCGGTCTTATCGATCTCACGCGCGATCTCGACAAACTGCATATGACCTACCGGAAGACCGTGCACCCTGGTATACTCCTCGATATCCATACCCATGATATCAAGGGCTTTTCTCGCATCATGCGCCATGCTCTCATGATCAAGAGTCTCGAGGCGTTTGCCGAATACTTTCGACATCGGTGAACTCTTGGTTGTCTCACGGTTGAGTTTGATATTCTCAGTAATAGTGAAACCAGGTATCAGCATGAACTCCTGATGGACCATTCCGATACCGGCCTGCATCGCATCATACGGATTCATGATGTTGGCATTCTCGCCGCCGATGCGGACTTCACCGGTAAATCCACCGGTTGCATGAATGACCGGCATACCGAACAGTATGTTCATCAGTGTGGATTTGCCGGCACCATTCTCACCGATCAGCGCATGGATCTCGCCAGGACGGACATCCATGTTGACGCCTTTGAGCACCGCGTGTCCTGAGTATTCCTTTCCGACATTGATAAATTCAAGAATTCCGTTGTTCAAAACGTATCCCCTTTCATTGTCTGTAATCAAGAATAAAGCGGGGGCTACCGCATCCGCGGCGCCCCCTGCGGTCAAATTATGTAAATATTGATGATTTGATACCGTGCCGCTTTATCTGTCTCTTGTAGGCTCTCCGAAGTTCAGGAATCCCTGGAGATATACGAGGTAGTTGTCGAATGTTGCGTGAGTATCAGGATCCTCGTAAGGAACGAGTGAAACATCGGTGTTGCAGTAATCTGCAAGCAGATCCTGGATAGTCTGTTTATCGCACTTGCCAACTTCGCCGTTCATCCAGAGGAATGCGTACTCTGTAGTAGCTACAGTGTTAGCGATGGAAGCCGGTACGCTCCATGTTGAGAAGTGTCCGCTGAGTCCATCCTCTTCAAGCTTGGTGTTGATAGCATCGATAGTTGTCTGGAGACCGTTTACAAGATCCTCAGGGCTCTCGATACCAAGAGCACTCGGGAATCCATGATATGGGCTCGGGCAGCATGGGAGTGCATAGTATGCACCGCTGTCATGAACAGCCTCGATCAGAGGAACCTGCATAGCGCAGTTTGTTGAGAAGAAGCATGTATCCTGTCCATATTTCTCAACCATCTTAGGAACGTCCTCGAGGATGAACATCTGAGCTCCGGATACACCTGCGTCAGAAGTTGGGTCCGGTGCAGTAGCATCAACGAACTCGATTCCGAGCTCTTCGCACTTAGCCTTGATCAGGTCACGGCATCCGGCAAGAGGAGCCTGTGCCATATGACGTGGGAAGCTGTAGTGAACGAATGTCTTGCAGCCCATGTCATAAGCCTGCTGAGCGATAGCAGTACCCTTGTTGATCTCATCGATGGAGATGATGATGTCAGCACGCTTTACGATATCGTCAGCGTTCTCCTGCGGTGTGCAGTAAACGATCAGCAGATCATCCTTCTCTCTTGTCTCGAGAACCTTGTCGATCGAAGCGTTGGATCCCGGGCAAGCCTGGTTGATGATGATTGCCTTGTACTCAGGGTCAGCACCGTATTTGCTTACAACAGCTACGAACTGCTCCTGCTCTGTCATGAAGTTATCCGGCATTACGTCGTGAGTGATACGATCAGCGCCGTACTTGTCTACCATGAAGTCAGCGGAACGGAACTCTTCTTCGTTCTGCGAAAGAGTGTTAGTGATGATAGCGATCTTGCCCTCACTAGCGTCTCTTGCAGCAACTACTCTCTGCTCGAGTTCACTGAGTTCAACTGTTGCTTCCGGCTCTGCGGACTCTTCAGCTGCTGGTTCCTCGCTCTTGCCGCATGCTGCCATCATAGAAACGACCATCAGCATGACTACAAGAAGGCTGAGAATTTTCTTGAATTTCTCCATAATTATACTTCCTCCTTAAGAATATGTGGACATAGTCCACTAGCCTATATGAAATAGCAAATACAGATTAGCACATTTATTATAGTAAATCAAATATTTATAAATGGGTATTATTCATCAAACAAATACATATCAAGCGTATCCGACTGCCAGTCCCAGGAGCAGGATCGCTGAAGTGAGCACCAGATTGATGAGCTGGAATCTCCAGGAATATCTGAACCAGTCTCCGTAACTGACATCAGACAGCCCGAGTGTGATCAGCAACCCTGCATTCGTCGGATAGATCACATTGCTGAAACCGTCTCCGAATGCGAAAGCGATGATCGCGAGCTGTGTACTGATCCCGAAGAGCTGCGCAAGCGGCGCGATGATCGGGATCAGGAGGAATGCTTTGGCAGAACCTGATGAGATGAAGAAGTTCATGACCAGGCATATGAGATATATGAACAGGATCACCCCTGCTTTCGGCATGTTGCCTGCCATGAGCTCGGCGGTGTGCAGCAGCGTATCGAGGATCTTCGACTCGACCATGGTGAATTTGATAGATGATGCCATTAGGATCATAAGAACTGACGGTGAAATAGCGATGATCCCTCCGATAAAGGTCCTGCCGAGTTCTTTCACCGACATGCCGGATACCAGAACCGACGAGATCCCGGCGACAAGGAACATGAGCGCTACGATTATCATCGTGTAATCCTGCAGAACTCTTATGAAGCTGGAGCTCAGGACGATCACGATACCTGCTGTCAGGATCACTGCAAACAGCTTGAGTCCTCTGTCCATACGTTCATCCTGCACGTATTCGACCGCAATGCCTGTTTCATCTGCCGGCCGCTCTACTTTGCGTGCATGTCTTCTGATGAACCACAGCAGTACCGCGTAGATAAGGATAAAAGAAACGATCCTCAGCCACATTCCGCTGAACATCGGTAGCCCAGCGAGACCCTGCGCGACTCCGATCGTGAATGGATTTGCAATTCCTGCAGCAAATCCGCATCCCGTCGCAAGAAGTGAGATCGCGACACCGGTAACAGCATCCCATCCCAACGCGATCGCAAGAGCAACGACGATCGGTGCCATTGGAATGACTTCCTCGAACGAGCCCACCAGAGATCCCATTCCCATGAAGAACAGGATGAGAATTGACATGAGTCTGTACTTGACATGCCCGTATCTGTCCACGATCTTGCCGAGCATGTAATTCATAAGGCCTCCTGCTGTCAGCGAATTGAAAACTCCGCCGATCACGAGCAGGAATATCAGGACGGCAATGATCGTCCCGGATCCTTCTGCGCCGAGAACGAGGAACGGTGACAGCAGCCATTTCCAGAATGGAATACCGCCGTCGACATATCTGAATCCGCCTGCCGGATCGATCACAGTATGTCCTGCTGCATCCACAGTCCGCGCATACTCGCCTCCCGGCACGAATAGAGTCAGCACATATGTTGCGACCATCAGCAGGAAGATAATGCCGATTGCTATAATGAAAGACCGAACACCGATATTGATGCCCTGACTTTGCTTCTTATCATTATTCTGACTGCTCCCGGACATGTAGCGTGTCTCCCCCTTTCTGATCATTCAGCAGATCATACATGCTGCATCATATATTTATAGTATTCAACTGCCGGTACCAGAGTTGATAGATCAACAGATTCGTTGATGCCATGGATCGTATCCATCTGTTCTGCGTCGATCGTAAACGGAAGGAATCTGATGCACTGATCGCAGACTCTTGCAAAGTACCTTGAATCAGAACCGCCTGTCATCAGATATGGGCAGCATGCATCAACGCCCGGTATCGTTGCTGCAACAGCTTCTTCAACAAGCTTGAATGCTTTTCCGGTGTAATCAGCCATCCCGGACTCGACACTGGATTCAAATACTTCTGTTTCAAGACCAAATTTCTCTGCGACTTTGGTGATCGCTTTGATCGAATCCTCCATACCCTGATGATGCGAACATCTCATATCACCAACAACCCACGCCTCTCTCGGAATGACATTCACAGCAGTTCCGCCGCCGATCTGAGTGAACGCGATCGTTGTGGATACCATTGATCTGGTCGTCGGTCCCAGCTTAGACAGAAGTATACCCACAGGGCCTTTCAGTTTATCAGCTTTCTCTGTCAGTTTCCCGGTCTTGCCCATATACGGGGCCATCCTTACGAGCATCTCGGCTACTGCCGGAGCCAGTCTGATATCGAATACCTGATGGCTGTCCACATATGCCATAAACTTGCCAAGCCTTACAAGCGGTGTATTCTTTCCAGGTGTGGACGCATGTCCTCCCTCTGACCTTGCGATGAATCTGAGATTAGCGACACTCTTCTCACCTACGCCTATCATCGCAAAAGTGCCTCTGGCACCAGCCATAGGTTCACGAACGATATCTCCGCCTTCATCGAATACCATTTCAAAACGTATTCCGTTATCGCGCAGCCATGAGGATATCTCATCAGCTCCCGCACCCATTGTTTCTTCGTTGCAGGCGGTCTCCAAGTAGAGGTCCCTCGAAGGAACAAATCCGGCTTCAGCAAGTTCATCTGCAGCCTGAAACATTGCCCACAGACCGCCTTTATCATCGAGAGTTCCACGGCCCCAGATCCTGCCTTCGTCGATTTCTGCACTGAACGGAGGATACTTCCATCCTTCCGGAGCAGCCGGAACTACATCATGATGGTTCATGAACAGTACAGGAAGCTGTGAACTGTCGGAGCCTTTCCATCTAAGCAGGAGCGAACCGTTGAATTCCTTGAGTTTGCATACACCTTTGATATGCGGGAACATCTCCCACAGAAGTTCATGGAATCGATCGAAATTTTCTTTCGGACTCCCGCACTTTGCGTCGGACACAGTTTCGATTCTTATCATTTTCTGCAGGTTCTCGATATATTTCTGCTGTCTGTCCATTCTCCCACCTCTTCTATATGTACTTGATGATAAAACTATGATGGATATCTACCAGGTAACGGCCAGGTCGAGCTGATAAGGATTCTTCTTCGCGAAGCCTCCTGTGTCGCACACGATACCTTTGCCAAGCGACGTCTCCACGATCGTTCCTCTCGGGCGCAGGTTGAAATTTGCCGCGACCATGATATAGTCGCCGAGCATTTTGCACCCGTCTTCACGGACCCAGTATTCATCGGTGTAGCCCATACTCCTCATAATATTCACCACACCACTCATATTCAGGTTGTAATAAGTCTCTTTGCCGGAAGGTCCATATACAACACCGCGTCCTTTCGACAGATAAGGTCCTTTCCAGCGGTTCTCTTCTTCGATCCTTCGCTGCTCCTCTTCGTAGGCTTCCACACCCTTGCTGACCATAGGTGCAGGATCAAGTGTGTTCTCTACGAGAGCTACTGTCATCGCATCGGTTCGCCTGTCGATACGATTTACCATAGAAATATCAAAAATGCCTGCGCAGCAATAAAACACCGCGAGGCATTCGATACAGATCAGTAATTTGATTATCTCTCTAGTCGATTTCTTCATGATCAGCCGATCAGTCCCAGTACCAGAACAGTATGGAGACATCATTGATTGTCACATCCCCAACGCCCAGCGCTTCCTCAGGGACAGCATCCGATCCTTCCTCCCACTTCTCTATCGGGCAAACCATCAGTCCTGTCAACTCGCAATCGCCGGAATCCGGATCGTCTCCCGAATATCTGAACGCGAACACATACTCATTATCGTAGTCATTCAGATAAACATCGTAGCGGACAACCGCATTGTTATCACTGACACCTTCAAACATCGGATACCATTCCATTTCATCAGCATCAGCTAATGCTGCTATCGCTTCAGCATCACCGTCACCGATCTCGCTGATCCATCCGGTATTGCCTATCGACAGTTCTTCAATATAGCCTCCTGACATCGATGTCAGTGCAGACTCTTCGTCATAATCCCCATTGTCAGCAATATACTCCGGACCGTCATCAATATACGGAGAGTTATCAGAGAAATCGTTGATCAACATAGCAGCAATGCTGCAGATAAAGCTTATGGCGAAACACATTATGATGATTGCTGCAACAACCCCTGCCGGTTTTCGCTGACCAGGAATTCTCCCGGCAGTCGGTTTCTGACCATTCAGCATCGGTTTGAGAACTGTAGATTTCAGCTTCTCATAATCATCTGACATCTTCTTCTCATAGGATCTCGATGAAGATGTGGATCTGGCGGTTGATGATGCCTCACGAACTGTACCGGCATTGCCGGAACTGATTTCATAGGAAGTGACCATATCATCGGACGGATACACCGAGAATGTCTGGTTCCTAGTATATGCAGCATATTTCTGTTCTGCAGAAGGTTCTGAACTGCGTCTGACAGCAGCGGTTATGAGATCAGCGATAATGACAACAGTTGTAATGACCGCAAATGATATGAGAAATGCAGAGATATTCGCCTGTTCACCGTCAGTCCACGGGAATGGGAATCCTCTTCTGCCGTCATAAGAGAAAAGCAGGCCGCCAAAAGTCAGCAGAAGCGATGTGATGATATCCCGGTCGATGAAAGCCAGGATCTTCTCATCAGCATTTCCTGTCGAATAGCGTCTTCCCTTATATTTCGGCATTTTGTACTTAGCGGTATGGTATTTATCAGTCTTATTTTGCATAGTTAACGAATAAAAATTATTGCACCAATTCACTCTCTGGATATTTATTATAGCACAGATAAGCATGCTGCGCTCAATAAAAGAAAGTCTGCCGCAAAACACGACAGACCTTCTGATTCCTATAATTATTAATCTTCGTATGTCTTGCGGAGGATGTAGAATCCATCGCTGTTAGCGTCAATGATGATATTGCCTCTGTCATCGACTACTACGTCCTCTGTCATTGCCATCATCGGTCCAGGGAACGGGAAGCACTTCTTCGTAGGATTTGGAGGAATGAAGTATGCCTTTTCCTTGATATAGAAAGGATCAGATACGTCATACACTCTGAGTCCTGCAGCAAAGTAACAATCATAGACCACATCTGTTCTCTGCTCGAGCCATGGCTTGTTGCTCATCGGTTCATGAACATTGTGAGGTCCGAACGGTCCGCCCTTAGAACCTTCCGCCAGGCAGTAAACATTGAAGTTCGGTGCCGGGAAGCCTTCCGGTACTTCCGGATACGGGAATTCAGCGATCAGCACAGGGTTAGTCGGATCGCTTACATCGACCATGTGCAGGTTGTTCATTGCCTGAGCCTGCTTGACTACTCCGTCTTTGATGAAGCCGAATCTCTCACCTTCATTCGTTACTACGACCAGATCTCTTCCGACAAGCGGAAGTGCAGTATGTGTTCTTGCGCCGGCAAGTCTGCTGGAGAATGCAGGCATGAACTTCAGGTTGCCGAGTGCCTTAGGATGCTTGATGTCAGAGATATCGAGAACATACAGACCGTCACCGCAGTAACCGCAGTATACCTTGTCACCTACTACGAACGGAGGGCCGTGCAGCCAGCCTTTGTCCATGAAGTCAGGATTGTGAGGAGCTGAGTGATCCACTTCTCTTCCCGGTACTCCGTAGATGTACTGGTGAGGAGCCCACCAGCGTCCGACTTCAACAGGATTCGTCGGATCAGCGATACTGACGATCCTGTAGATCAGTCCTTCGAATTCATCAGCTTCCGATGACAGATGTACATAATCTCCGCCATTATACATGAATCTGTGTACACCCATCGAATAAGGAACTCCGCAGTCCCAATATCCGAGATACTCAGGATTCTCAGGATCATTCTTCAGATCATAGATCATGATGCCCTGCAGGCTCTTCATCTTATCCCTGTCACCGACAAGAACAGACGGGCCGGATCCCGATGTAAGAGCGAATATCAGTTTGTCATCTGCGATCTGAAGCTTAGGAATCGATGTAGTTGGATATTCGTCGATATCGAATGGACGCCACTTCTTGATAAACACAGGGTTTCTCGGATCTGTGACATCACTGATCATGATGCCGACGCCATCCGGTCCCGCTGCAAAGCATGCGCCATAGAGCAGATATCTGCCTGCCTCAGTGCGGTAAAGTCCCATCTGGAACATGCCGCATGTGCCGTCCATGTCGCAATACGAAAGGACTTCCAGGTTCTTGATGTAACCGTCGTTGCCCTCGCCTTTCGAATAGAAATATTTGCCTTTGCCCATATTGGTCTCCTGTTCTTATCTCATCGTGATATATCCACGATACTGTGTGAGATTGTCTGATCTTGCGTAATCTGAGAGGAAGATACCGCTGATTCCATAAGACTTCTTGAGATACGGGAAATCTTCTGTCTCTGCCCATGCAGGCTTAGCGCACTTCTTAGCTGCTGCTGCAGCCGCATCGCACCATGCCGACTGGCACTCGAACCACATCTCTACGATACGGTCGAAGTCACAGTTGTTGACTTCCTTCTTGATCTTGCTGGATACGCAGCGTGTGCATCCATCATGAGAAGTCCATGCAGGGATGAATTCTTCTTTGAGCCACTTATCGCCTTCTTCAGCGCTGACGCCTTCCGGATACTTGACCATGAACATCCATCTGTAGTTAGGTCCGTCTTCTACTGTACGGCCTTCACCCTTGAAGTCTTCTTCCCACCATACAGGTACAAATGCGAAGATGAAAGGAACTGTTCCTGCAGCTTCATCACCCTTGGTTGCTCTCGCATCGTCACCTTCAAGATTGATCTCTTCGGCCTTATCGATGCCATGAGAATGACCCATATCAGGGATATTGTTCTGCCAAACGAGTACATCAGTCGGGAAATACTCAGTCAGAACCTTGTGGTGATCTTTCGCAAATCCGATATCATTAGGATTTGCAAGCCAGTAATGCTCGGTCATCTGCATTCTTACGGTTCCGAATCTTGCTCCGCCCGGAGGAGTCGGGAGTGCAGGATAGAATGCATACTTGCTTACATAAGGTCCGAACTGTGAGATGCTGTCTGGAACATGATATCTGTACAGCCAGTTCTCAAGCTTGATTCTGTAATCCTCATGTGCGAGGTCTACAAGAATGATACTTCTTACCGGATAGAAATCAGGTCTGTTCATTGAGTTATTCTCCTTTCATTATCAAGGATCTTCAGGATCCTGTCTGATGGTATAAAAGCAGGCAGGGAAATATTATCCCCTGCCTGTCTCTATCAGTTAAATATTATTTCTCCTTGGATGGGGATGGTGTAGGAGCGATCACGTTTGTATAGTGCTCTTTCCTTGCCTTGAACTCAGGATCCTTGAAGAGGTTCATGAGTCTTCCTTCATTCTGGAAGATATCCTGGCCGTGAGCAGCTTTGCCCGACAGAATATCGTGTGCATGCCATTCTGTAGCAGGATCGAACTTGAATACCATAGCTCCATCCTCAACTACCAGCTCACCACGGAGTCCGCAGAGTTCGCACTCAGCAGTAGTTGTTCCCGGGAAGATGTAGAAAGCATTGCCGTGGCAGTGTGGGCATGCGCCCTTCTTGCCCTTCCAGAGATCTACGTTCTCAGAACCAGGGATCATCAGATGATTGTCAATGATGTACTGAGCTGCCTCTACGAGGTTGCGAGCCATCTCTTTGGTTCTCTCGATCTTGTCTTCCTGCATGATAACGTCTTTGCACCATGAGAAATAGTCATTGTCGATGACTTTCCAGCCAGGGCTCATTGCGAGCATAGCGTGATCTGTCTCTGTTCTTACTGCCCAGTCAGATCCGCCGATAGCGAGGAAGGAGATCGCCTTCTGCATGAAGTATCTCTCATTCAGAGGCTCCTTACCCATCTCTTTGAGCTTCTCATTGAGCCCGAGGAGCATTCCTGTATCATGTCCAGGTCCCATTCTGTCGCAAACAATGTGGAAGAGTCCGGATCCGCCGGATTCATAGATAGGGTCAACGATGAATACGCCGTCAGCCTCTACCATCTTCTCATACAGAGCCTTATAATCATCTTTTCTTGTGCAGATCATACCCTTGCCCATTACGAGTCCTCTTGAGCATGCTACGCAGCCTGTGCATGTCTGGAGATCCCAGTCAAATGCATGGATGAATTCGATCTCTGCACCGAGTCTCTGGCACTCTTCAAGTGCTACTCTGCACATGGTGTCATTGTTTCCGTTCTTAGTTCCGAAAGAAATTCCCAGAATCTTCATAATAATATTTCCTCCTACATAGTCTACAAAATTATGGCTTCTGATTCAGTGCCATCTTTTTATATTTTATCAATCTGGCACGGATGTTGTGAGAATAACATGTGAAAATTAGTAATATTTAACCTCGAATTACAGTCGTTTACTGATGATCCGGATACTGTGCAGGCTCATTGCAGATAGCTCTTGACCATTTGTCAGCAACGTTGTTCCAGAAGAACGCAATGATCAGAGTCGGTATATAGCAAGGAATGAATCCCTTGAGTACAGCTGCGATATATGGTCCGAAGCTGAATGCGCCGCCGGCAATCATGCCTACCGCTGTCATGATAAGGTCGAGTATGACACAGAACACAGCAGCAACAACAACATTCAGAAGGATACCGAACTTAAGTGTTCCCGGCTGAGAGTGCTTAGCTGCGAATGCAAATCCCCATCTTTCTGCATGAAGGAAGTTTACGAAGAATGTTACTACATATGCGAGGATCGCCATTCTGATATAATTAGGTCCGTTCAGGCTGCCCGGCGCATCGATATTTGAGAGCGCGAGAGCTACCAATGTGATTACAAGGCTCAGTGGCAGGTCCATGATCAGCGCATATACTGCTGTAAGTTTATTGCTCTTCTGCATTGTTGAATCCCCTTTCAATATCAACTGATTATTATTGTTAAAAAAGAAACAAGTTATCTTGTCTATATGATAATCAAGATAACTTATTTTGTATAATTGTTTAATTTGATATAGATACATAACAGTATAGTTATGAACCAGTAATATCAACGGGTTCAGCGTACTTTGCTGTTTTCCTGATTCTGAATGATATCCTTGAGTATCTCTTCCATAAACAACACTTGCTCCGTTGTCTTAGTCTTGAGTCTCGCGGTAGCTACGATATCCCTCGCGTTGAACCTCAACCATTTCAAGTCAGCCGCGTCTTTGGCCCATACCCAGTCATCTACGATCGCTACACCCATGTTGTTGCGTACACATGTGATCAGCGATTCGTGGTTCTTGACAAATCTCAACTCAGGAATGAATCCATAAGGTCTTGTATATGAAGCGATAGCGTCTATGATCAGTTTGTCGACGATCTCCCACGGAGCTATAAATATGTCACGGCTGAAGTCTTTGAGGGTTAAATCATTTCTGTCTGCAAGACGATGATCCGCTGAATACAGCAGGATCTTCCCGATCTCTGCAACATCATATGACTGGAATTCAAAGTAGTTCTGAACGGAGTTCTTCATGGTCACCGCAATATCCAGAGAGTCTGTAAGCAGTGATGATGTCAGTTCCTTGATGCCGCAGCAGTTGATGACGACCTCTGACTGTGGATATTCGTCATGAAAACGCTTCATCATCTCAGGTATTATATTGAAGAGATCCCATCCTTCAAGGAACCCTACCCGGATCGTTCCCTTGGTCTTTCCCAGGATCTGAGCAGCCTCTATCTTAGTATTGATCAGATCTGCCTTGTATCTGCTGAACAGATCGAAATACAGTTTGCCCACTTCAGTGAGCTCGGTTCTCTGATTATTGCGCTTGAACAGCTTGCAGTCCAGCTCCTTCTCAAGAAGCGATATCTGCCTGGAAACAGCAGGCTGAGAAACGTACAATTCTTCAGATGTTTTCGTAAAGCTGAGATTGGTAGCTACAGCCATGAAATAATCTATCATCAAATCGTTCATAGATCATCCTCGCTTGTCTTCTTCAGGCATTCTGTCAAGGTATCTCTGCAATATAACGATCGCCGCCTGCCTGTCGATGATCTTCTTGCGGTCTTCCCGACTCATATTTGCCTCGATGAGCACTTCTTCTGCCTCAGCGGTGGAATATCTTTCATCCTGCCAGTCAACTTTCACTTTGGACAGTTCGCCTGAACTCCTGAGCTTGTTCTCGAGCATTGTTCTGAACGCTCTGACCTTCTCAGTCTGGACAGAATCTGAATCGTCAAGATTGAGAGGCAGCCCTATCACAACTCTGGAGCATCCATACTTCCGGATATAATCTATGACCTTGCCGGTATCTTTGCGGATCCCCACTCTTTCGATCGTGGTAACTCCGGTCGCGATAATGCCAAGAGGGTCGCTTACAGCGACCCCCACAGTTCTGTCTCCAACGTCAAGTCCGAGAATTCTCATTATTTCTTCTCGATTCCGAGATAATTCACCAGGATCTCCTCAAGGAGCTCGTCTCTGTCGATCTTGAGGATGAGATTCCTTGCGTTATTGTGGCTTGTGATATACGAAGGATCTCCTGAAGTAAGATATCCGACGATCTGATCTACGGCATTGTAACCGCGGTCAGTAAGCGCAGTGTAGATCTCTACAAGAGCTTCTTTCTTATCAAGCTGGCTGTCCTTGAATCCTTCGAACATGATGGTGTTCTTACTACTCATTTCTGATCCTCCTTGTTATCTGGATAAAACTTCTTCTGCCTTGGCGAATGCTACATCGACCTTCGATGCGTCCTTGGCACCGGCCTGAGCCATATTGGCCTTGCCGCCACCGCCGCCTCCTGCTGCCTGTGCGACTTCCTTGATGAGCTTGCCGGCATGATAGCCTTTGCCGATCAGATCATCACTGACTGATGTTATAAATGTGACTTTGCCGCCATTGACAGCAGCAAATACCATGATTACGTTATCCTTAGCGGCTTTGACAGCATCAGATATATTCCTAAGCTGCTCTACGTCTGTATCCTCGAATCTTCTTGTAATAAGATCAACACCGCCAACGTTCTTCGCTGATCCAATTATATCACCAAGTGATCCGGAAATCTCGTCTGCTTTGAGTTCTTTGATCGTATTCTCAAGACTCTTGATATCAGTCATGACCTGCGCTGCCTTACGTGTAAGGTCAGTCTCGCTGGATTTGAGTGATGCAGCAACTGTGCTGATCGTCTTCTCCTTGCCTGCCAGGTAACTGATCACATTAGAGCCTGTGATAGCTTCGATACGCCTTACGCCGGAAGCGATACCACCCTCGCTGATGATCTTGAATCCGCCTACCTTACCGGTATTGTCGATATGAGTACCGCCGCAGAATTCTATACTGTAGTCTCCCATGCTGACGACTCTTACGATGTCACCGTACTTCTCACCGAAGATCGCCATCGCTCCGAGCTTCTTGGCCTCATCGATAGGCATCTCTTCCATCTTGATCGGCAGATATTCATCAACCTTCTCGTTGACGATAGCTTCGATCTTCTCGAGCTCCTCAGGTGTTACTGCCTGGAAGTGGTTGAAGTCAAATCTCAGATAATCGTCATCCACATAGGATCCAGCCTGCATTACATGATCACCGAGAACATCTCTGAGTGCCTGCTGGAGAAGATGTGTTGCGGAGTGCTGTCTTGCGATCTTGTGTCTTCTCACGGCATTGATAGCCAGGTGGACTTCATCGCCACTCTTGATACGCATTGCGAGTCCGGTGTCTTCCGAATGAATTACATGGAGATAGATTCCATTCTCCTTGACAACATCCACGATCCTCAAAGTATTGTCACCATGTGTGAATGTACCGGTATCGTATACCTGACCACCGCTTGTAGCATAGAACGGTGTGGATTCGAATATAACGAACTTGCGGTTCTCATCGAAGTTACCGACATACATTACCTTGGAATCTGCGGTCTCTGCAGTATATCCCAGGAATACTGTAGGATCGAGGTGGCTGTATTCAGAAGCGTCTCTCCATGCATCGCCTTCAGTATCTCTCTGATTGGCTCTCGCAAGTTCTTTCTGTGCAGCCATATTCCTGTTGAATCCGTCGACATCAACAGTCTTGCCCTTCTCTTCAAGGATCTCCTGTGTGACTTCCAGAGGGAATCCATATGTATCGTAGAGTTTGAATGTAAGGTCACCGGCAAGTACCGTCTCACCCTTAGCATCCATGTCAGCCATGTAGCCTTCCAGGATCTCCACACCTCTGTCCAGAGTCCTTGCGAAGTTGTCCTCTTCGATCTTGATGATCTTCATGATGTAATCATGATTCTCAACGAGTTCCGGATATGCTCCGCCGGATGTCTTAACTACGCTCTCAGCAAGCTGTACGAGCGGATTCGGCTGGTTGATACCGAGAAGTTTGCAGTGTCTTGCAGCTCTTCTGATGATCCTCTTGAGGATGTATCCACGGCCTTCGTTGCTTGGAAGGATACCGTCAGCGATCATGAATGTCATTGATCTCAGATGGTCTGTAACGATCCTGACACTGACATCGACTTTGTGATTGCCTGCCTGATAATCAACACCTGCCATCTCTGTAATGGAGTCTCTGATATACTTGACAGTATCTACGTCGAATATGGAGTCTACGCCCTGCAGGATGCATGCAAGTCTCTCAAGTCCCATACCGGTATCGATATTAGGATGTGCCAGTCTAGGATACGAACCGTCTTCCTGTCTGTCGAACTGTGTGAATACGTGATTCCAGAACTCGAGATATCTGTCGCAGTCACAGCCCGGCTTGCAGTCAGGCTTACCGCATCCCCATTCAGGTCCGCGGTCATAATAGATCTCTGAGCACGGGCCGCATGGTCCGAGACCGATCTCCCAGAAGTTATCATCTTTGCCGAGTCTTATGATCTTCTCTTCAGGCATTCCGATGATATCTCTCCAGATCTCGAATGCTTCATCATCATTCTCATAGATCGTAGCCCAGAGCTTGTCTTTCGGCATCTCAAGCCATTCTGTACAGAATTCCCAGCCCCACTGCAGGGATTCTTTCTTGAAATAATCGCCGAAGCTGAAATTGCCGAGCATCTCGAAGAAAGTACCGTGACGAGCAGTCTTTCCTACATTCTCTATATCGTTGGTCCTGATGCACTTCTGGCATGTCGTCATCCTCTTGCACGGCGGAGTCTCAACACCTGCGAAGTAAGGTTTGAGCGGCGCCATACCTGAATTGATGATCATCAGGCTCTTGTCGTTACGTGGTATCAGAGAAGCGCTGCCGCCAGCATAATGTCCCTTGCTGACGAAGAAATCTCTGAACATATCTCTTAAATCATTTACCCCAAGATTTTTCATGAAACGTCTCCTTGACTAACAAAACTTCCATTTATTATATCATTATTGATCTAATAAATCATCAGTTTCTACAATTTCGATCGATTCGAGCTGAACACGGAATCTTGCTCTGAAATCAGCAAGAAACTCTGCGCGAAGCACCGCCTGTTCAGCTTTCTCCTCAGGGGTAAGCCCTGTTGATTTTGACTTATGTGCAAGTTCATTTATCCTGTCGATCTTGAATTGTTCCATCGTGTTTTCCTCCATCAACAGAGATGCTAACACGATGTGTATATCAAAATCAACATGCAGCATCTATCAATTCATCTGACATTCTGAAAGATACAGCATCTGCAACGTAGAATAGAAATTCTTTGTTGGTCGGCTTCTTTCCGAAAATCCCCATCCGGTTGGCCCCAGGCTTTCTCTCATTGTCCAGACATGCTGACCTGATCGCGTTGCGGATATTATGCTCAATGATCGTGGATTTATCATATCCGTATTTCAATGCTACAAAAGGATATACATCCTTGCTCAGCCTTATATCAAACGTTTTACGGTCATAGATCACCTGTACGGAATCTACTATATATGTATAGCCGTTGTTGCTCATATGTATCCCAAACTCACTGAGTATCTGGGATATTGTTTTCATGAACACGACATAACGCTTGTACTCCTCTCGTGATGTCCTCTTTGATGGTTTGGATCCGAACAGATAATCCCAGCTGTTGACCGGTGACGTCAAGCGATCAGTAATGCTTATCTTTCTGTTTAATTCGGACAGTTCGTTTACCAAAGATGCCATCACATCATTTTCATTATTATTTTCTTTATTTTCAATATTTCCATGATCATTATCTTTTCCATGATCATTTCCATTATCATCTTTTTTCATATTTATCCTCCTTATACAGTTATAAAATCCTTAATCTTGTCATAAATAGCATCTCCTATCCCTTTGACCGATTTGATATCTTCCTTCGATCTGAATCTGCTGCCCGTTCTGTACTCTATGATCCTGTCTGCAATGACATCGCCTATACCAGTAAGATTCATCAGTTCATCCTTGCGCGCTGTATTGATATTGATCAATCCCTGTCCTGTGTCATATGTATACATTGACATGCCGGCATCATTGCCCGCACTGTCATCATCTTCATTCGGATCTCTTCGGACAGGAATAATGATCTTCTCTCCGTCCTCGACGAAAGCTGCCTGATTGACAGAGCTTGTATCTGCCTGATCTGTCAGTCCGCCGGCCATCTCGATCACTTCAAAAAGCCTGGTCCCTGCCTCAATGCTGTATACCCCGGGTCTTAAAACCGCACCTCCTATATCTACATAAATTTCTTCAGCTGCAGTAACCGGATCTGCTTCTTCGATCGTTACAGAAGCCTTAGCCGATTCATGGAGTCTCAATATCACAGCTGCTGACAGAATAAGCAAAATGACTCCGATCCTGATAATTGTATTCCTGTCTCTGAACAGGTCTTCGACAGTTGATCTTATTCTGTTTACAGCGCTTCTTCTCATAACCGGACCTCCCCTCCGTTCCTGGTGCGCTGCCACTATACTATATCGTCCGATTTTCGCAAAGTTAATAAGAGTTTACGGTTCTTTCACGCATTTCGTCAGCGATTCAACACTTTTCAGCGATTTTTCAACGCTTTTCCGGGGGTTTCGCAATACTTCATCTACATATTGTGGGTATTAGGGAATTAATTGTATGAAAAAAGGCGGATATATGCCATCCGCCTATAAATCGATGAAATATTTCAGCGCTCACGGTTGTAAGTGCGCTGTCGGTCATCAATCTTCTGTGTATTCGAACTCGAAATTCTCGATCCTGACTGTATCTCCTTCTTTGAGACCCATATTCTGTAGCAGCCTGATTCCTCCCTGCTTCACAATATAATTGTAAAGATATCTGATAGAGCTGCTGTCAGTGAAGTTGGTGGAGTTGAAGATCTTGGTAAGCTGCTTGCCTTCCAGCACATAAGCGCCGTCTTCGTCTCTGTAAGCACTGATCTTCTTATAATCAGCATCATATTCATCTGCAGCAAAGTCATACATCTGAACAGGCTCTTCTTCCGGTTCTTCGTAATGCTCTATCTCGTAGAGAACAGCATTGAGAAGTTCATCGATTCCCTGTCTGCCAGCTGCGCTGATTGGAAATACCTTCCTGCCTTCTGCTTCCATGAATCTCATGAACTCATCATATTGATCCTGATCTGTTACGAGATCGATCTTGTTAGCAGCGATGAGCTGAGGTTTCCTGGTCAATTTGACATCAAACTGTTCCAGTTCCGCATTGATCTTACGGTAATCATCGATCGGATCACGCCCTTCTGATCCGGCAACATCAATGACGTGCACCAGGACTCTGGTTCTCTCGATATGCTTGAGGAATCTGAACCCCAGACCTGCGCCCTGCGATGCGCCTTCGATAATGCCGGCGATATCTGCCATGACAAAGCTGGTGTCGTGAAGATACACGACTCCGAGATTAGGATCGATCGTCGTAAAGTGATATCCCGCGATTTTAGGTTTGGAATTGGTGCAAACCGACAGCAGTGTGGATTTGCCTACATTAGGGAAACCCAGGAGACCTACATCTGCCAGAAGCTTGAGTTCCAGGATGACCTGTCTCTCTCTTGCGAATCCACCGGCTTCTGCAAAGTTAGGTGCCTGTCTGATACTGCTCTTGTAATGAACATTGCCTCTGCCGCCTCTGCCGCCTTTAGCAGCAACAAGGCTGTCCCCATCTTCGCACAGGTCCTTCATGAGAAGGCCGGTCTCTTTGTCGATAATAAGAGTACCTACAGGGACTTTGATATACAGGTCTTCGCCTTTCTTGCCAAAACGGTTGCGCTTCATTCCGTTCTGACCGTTCTCTGCCTGATACTTTCTCTTATACTTGAAGTCCATGAGAGTTCTCAGATTCCGGTCCGCAACAAAAATGACGCTGCCTCCATCGCCCCCGTCTCCACCGTCCGGGCCGCCGTCCGGTACATAAGGATCTCTCCTGAACGTCACCGCGCCGTTGCCTCCCTTGCCGGATACTATTGTTATTTCTGCTCTGTCTACGAACATGTTCTTTCTCCGAAATAAATAGCCCCTACTGTCGTAGGGGCCTTGCCATTATGCTTCCTGGCTGTAAACGCTGACTTTCTTTCTCTTCTTGTCGTATCTCTCGAACTTAACAGTTCCGTCGATCTTAGCAAACAGAGTGTCGTCTCCGCCGATACCAACATTGTTGCCAGGGTGAAGCTTAGTGCCTCTCTGACGCATGATGATGCTTCCAGCGCTTACGTATTCGCCGGCACCTACCTTAAGTCCAAGTCTCTTGGACTCGGAATCTCTGCCGTTCTTGGAACTTCCTACTCCCTTTTTACTTGACATCGAATGTTACCTCCTGTTCCTTATTAGTTGGCCTCGATAGCTGCAAGGATGTCAGCCTTGGTTGCCTTGGCTGCAACCTCGATGCCCTTTTCCTTAGCGATTGCAAGCAGCTCGTCCTTCTTCATTGATGCGTTAGCCTTAACATCGTCAACAGCCTCTTTCTCTGCTGCCGGAGCTGCTTTCTTCTCAGCCTTGAAATCGCCAATGCCTGTAACCTTGACGAGTGTATATGGCTGTCTGTGTCCGTTCTTGCGTCTGTAGTCCTTCTTAGCCTTGTACTTGTAGATGATGACCTTGTCAGCCTTACCCTGCTCGAGGACCTCAGCCTTAACTGCACAACCCTCTACGAACGGTGTGCCTACTACGAGCTCCTCACCGCCTACTGCGATGACCTCGTCGAATACTACTGTGTCACCTACCTGAGCGTCGAGCTTCTCAACTCTGAACTCATCATCCTGCTGAACTCTGTACTGCTTGCCGCCGGACTTGATAATTGCATACATAATTAAATATTCCTCCTTAAACCAGACTCGCCGGATACAGGTGTACCAGACATTGAACCTAAAGCGTCAGGTACTTCATAGACCTACTCCGAGCGGTTAACCGCGAACAAGTTTAACATAGAGGAATATTCTCGTCAAGCTTTATTTTTCAATATTTTCAAAACATCCGAACTGTCTGATCAGCCTTCGATCACCACGCCGTCTTCATCTACGCGGATATCATTAGCGCTGTCGGGATTTCTCGATGCGTTGAACTTATCGAGCACGATGGTCCTGATCTCGTCAAGTACAGCAGGATGCTCTTCAAGATAGTTCTTGACATTCTCTCTGCCCTGTCCGATGCGCTCTCCCTTATAGCTGTACCAGGAGCCTGCCTTATCGATAATATTGAGTTCAGTAGCAGTATCCAGGATATCTCCTGCCAGAGAGATACCTGTACCGTACATGATATCAAATTCAGACTTCTTGAACGGAGGAGCTACCTTGTTCTTAACGATCTTGACACGTGTCCTGTTACCGAGCATCTCTTCGCCCTTCTTGATCGTCTCGACTCTCCTTACGTCCAGTCTCATGGATGCGTAGAACTTGAGAGCCCTTCCTCCGGTAGTGGTCTCCGGATTACCGAACATGATGCCGATCTTCTCTCTCAGCTGATTGATGAATATGACGCAAGTGTTGGACTTGTTGACTGCGCCGGCGATCTTACGAAGTGCCTGGGACATAAGTCTTGCCTGCAAGCCGACATGAGAATCACCCATCTCTCCCTGGATCTCAGCCTTAGGCACAAGTGCTGCGACAGAGTCTATAACGATGATGTCCAGAGCTCCGCTCCTTGCCAGCATCTCACAGATCTCAAGAGCCTGTTCACCGGTATCAGGCTGCGAGACGAGCAGTTCATCTACGTTGACTCCGAGATTCTTCGCATAGACCGGGTCGAGTGCATGCTCTGCATCGATGAATGCTGCCTGTCCGCCGTTCTTCTGTGCCTCTGCGATTGCGTGCAGTGTGAGCGTGGTCTTGCCGGATGACTCAGGGCCGAAGATCTCTATGATCCTTCCCTTAGGATAGCCGCCAACGCCGGTTGCAAGATCAAGACTGATCGAACCAGTCGAAATAACATCGAGATTGCTGACCGGGCCGGCGTCTCCGAGCTTCATGATCGCGCCTTTGCCGTACTGCTTCTGTATCTGTTCGAGTGCCTGATTGAGAGCTCTCTCTTTCGCTGCATTGTCTGAATTATTGATCGCCATATTGCCTCCCTGTATTATAAGAACATTTGTTCGTATGTATGATACTTCTATTCTGAGCGGTTGTCAATATTATAAATTGAAGCTGCAGGATTTGTCGAACAACGGTTTCGTTAAATCCTGCATTCTTTTCACTATTTCAAAATTATTTGATCAGTTGGAATACTGTCCTGAGCATCCTGAGTCTGAAGTAGTTGCGATTCCAGTTGCGGAAGTTCCTCGAAGTATTGATCTCAACTGCGCCGGAAATATCACCGAACGCATATCCTATGTATGCTTCTCCTGCTTCATGTCCCGGATCAGCATCTGGGCCGGCATATCCTGTAACTGAGATCCCTATATCTGCCCCTGCTCTGCTTCTGGCTCCGGAAGCCATCTGTACAGCAACTTCCGGGCTGACGACACCATACTCTTCGATCAGTTGAGGAGATACCCCTACCATGTCGGTTTTGGCTTCATTGCTGTAAGTGACATAGGAATAACGCAGCACCTCGGATGCTCCCGGAACATTCGTAACTGAAGCAGCGAACAGGCCTCCCGTAGCAGACTCTGCAGCAGCGATGGTAAGTCCTTTCTCTTTTAGCTTGCGGACTACGACTGTTTCGAGTTCTTCATCGTCGTAACTGTATATATACTCTCCGACGAGTGTGTTGATCTTATCTATCGTCTCTCTGACCGCAGCCTCAGCCTCGGCAGTGGTGTCTCTCTGGGAAGCAACTCTGAGAGTACACTCACCTTCTTTGGCATATGTTGCGATCGTAGGATCTGTCTGACCTTCGATCACTGGCAGCAGAGCGGTTTCCAGATCGGACTCTCCGATACCGATGGTCCTGATCACTTTGTAGACCATCTTCTTCTCCATGAATTGCTCGAGATACTGTCTGGCGCCGTTCTCAAACAGCCATTTCAGTTCCCTTGGAGGTCCCGGGAAACAGATAGCAACTTTGCCGTTCTTCTCAAGCGCGAACCCAGGTGCTGTACCTGATGCATTGTAGAACGGAGTGCATCCCACAGGAAGATACGCCTGTTTGAGATTGTTCTCTGCCATAGTTCTTCCGTGCCTTTCAAAGAAGGCTGTGAGATCCTCAACGACACGCTCATCTCTGTAGAGCTCCGCACCCATGTATTCGGCAACGATCTCTTTGGTCAGATCATCCTGTGTCGGTCCGAGTCCGCCGGTAAGCAGTACGAGATCTGTGCTGCTGAATGCTTCGGCGAGCTTGTCTCTGAGCCTGTCAGGATTATCTCCGACAACAAAATGATACATGACGTCGAACCCCATGAGATTGAGATGCTGTGACAGATACGCAGCATTAGAATTGATGACTTGTCCGAACAGCAGCTCTGTGCCGACTGCAATGATAGAAGTCTTCATGGATTGACCAGTCCTTTCCGGATCACAGATCACATAGAGAATACGTCTCTGTTCTTATATACATATTCGCAGCCGGAATATACTGTCATGATAAGCGACAGAATGAATACTGCAAATCCAGCAGTCATGATCTGAGGTGTGGACTTGACAGCGCATCCCAGCAGCATCAGGATCACAGCGATCATCTGCAGAACAGTTTTGATCTTGCCTGACATCCCGGCAGCGAGAACTCTTCCCTCACTTGCCGCTACGGTCCTCATTCCCGCGACTATGAACTCTCTTGCAAGGATGATGATCAGCATCCATCCGGTGATCAGTTCCTCCTCTATGAAAAGGCACAGCGCGGAATAAACGAGTATCTTGTCAGCAAGCGGGTCCATGATCTTGCCGAAATTCGTGACAAGGCCCTGATCCCTTGCGATCTTGCCGTCAAAATAGTCGGTCACTGATGCCGCGATGAAAATGATCAGCGCGACAAAGTAGAGGTGTGTCATGAAGGCTACGATGAAAAACGGTACCGCTATCATTCTTGCCATCGTCAGTTTGTTAGGCAGATTCATATGACTTCAACTCCTTCCAGATCGTATTCATATGCGTTTTGTATAAGGACATTAACGATATCTCCCGGCAGCAGCTCTTGGAAGCTGGAGAACGTCACTTCACAGTCTATCTCCGGGGAGTCATATCTGGTCCTCCCTGCAAACAGACCATTGTCAAGCACCTCGTCTACTATGACTTCATAGATCCTGCCGATCTTGTGTTCATTGAGTTCTTCGCTGATCCTGAGCTGATGCTCCATCACAGCATTCCGTCTCTCCTGACGGATCTCTTCGTCGATCTTGCCATCCATGTCAAAAGACGGAGTGCCTTCTTCGTCAGAGAAAGCGAACGCGCCAACTCTGTCAAGCTTCATCGTATCGATAAATCCAAGCAGTTCGTCCAGATCTTCTTCTGTCTCTCCCGGAAAACCGACGAGAAGTGTCGTTCTGATATGCACATCAGGAATTCTTGCTCTGAGTTTATCAATAGTAGCCCTGATGGAATCTCCTGTGGACTGCCTTCTCATCAGATGAAGAACGTGATCAGCAACGTGCTGGATAGGCATATCGATGTATTTACAGATCTTAGGCTCCTCAGCGATCGTTTCGATCAGTTCATCAGTAATACCGTTATCGTAAACATACATCAATCTGATCCAGTCAATGCCTTCGATACGGCATAGTTTACGGAGAAGCTCCGGCAGACACAGCTTACCGTACAGATCACGGCCGTACTGTGAGGTGTCCTGCGCGATCAGGATCAGTTCCCTGATCCCTGCGTCCGCCATATCCTGCGCCTCGCGGACGCAGTCTTCGATACGCTTCGATCTGAATGGCCCGCGTATCGAAGGGATCGCGCAGAAGCTGCACGCGTTGTTGCAGCCCTCTGCTATCTTGAGATATCCGTAATAAGCGCCTTCATCGAATTCTCTGACACGGTATCTCAGATCATCCAGGCGGTCTCCGACCATATCCCGTTCAGATACTGCCTGTTCATCCTCTGTCTCACCGATCAGGATCCCCGGCAGATCGTCGTAATCATTGACGCCGAAGAACATGTCGACTTCAGGCATCTCGGCAGCCAGCTCGTCGTGATATCTCTCAGAGAGACATCCTGTTACCACGAGTTTCATATCACTGCCCTTCTCATCGGCGAGTTCAAAGATCCTCGCGATCGATTCTTTCTTGGCGTCTTCAATGAATCCGCAGGTATTCACGATCATGATATCGGCTTCCTGCGGATCATAAACGATGCTGCAGCCTCTATCAAGCAACGAGGCTGCCAGCATCTGTGAGTCATATTCATTCTTCGCACATCCAAGTGTGTCTATATATACTTTCTTCATATTATATCAGTCATTATAGTGATGGTCCGGATCAAGGATCTGGCGTCTCACGCTCTCAGGCAGGGAGTTGAAGTAATCCACAGCCGAATTGCCTGAAGGAGCAGCCTGAGCTTCCTTATCAGCCTTCTTCTGTTCCTTAATAGCATCTTCTGCTATCAGGATCGGTGAATCAGCTATTGTCTCATATTCCGGCTCAGATGCAGGTTCTTCAGATTCCGGTTCCTGCTCAGGTTCTTCCGCAGGTCCGCCTCCATAGTATTCGTCTTCCGTTATGAGTACCTGTCTCGGTCTTGAACCGTCAGAAGGTCCGATGATGCCCTTCTCTTCGATCTCGTCGATGATCCTGGCAGCTCTGTTGTATCCGATCCTGAATCTTCTCTGGAGCATCGATACCGAAGCTTGTTTGGATTTGAGGATGAATGCGATCGCATCGTCAGTCAGTTCGTCCTGTGGCTCTGATCCGCCCTTCTTGTCAGCGTTATCGATAGCATTGCGTAGTTCCTCATCATAGACCGGACCGCCGCCCTCTTTCTTGACGAATTTGATGATCTTCTCAGTCTCAGCGTCTGATATATAAGGTCCCTGTACCCTGTAAGGCTTGTTTGAACCGACAGGTGAGAACAGCATATCGCCCTTTCCAAGGAGTTTCTCAGCTCCTGCCATGTCGAGTATGGTCCTGGAATCGAACTGCGAAGCAACGCTGAAAGCGATCCTTGAAGGGATATTCGCCTTGATAAGACCGGTCACGACATCGACCGAAGGTCTCTGGGTCGCGACGATCAGGTGCATTCCCGCAGCTCTAGCCTTCTGAGCCAGTCTGCAGATCGAGTTCTCAACTTCGGATGGAGCTGCCATCATGAGATCCGCAAGCTCATCGATGATGATAACGACCTGAGGTTTGCAGCTCGCATATTCATGATTAGCGCGCATCAGCTCATTGTAGGACTCGAGATCCTTGACGCCTTCCTTGGCAAAAAGTTCATACCTCTTGTCCATCTCTTCGACAGCGATCGCAAGTGCTCTGGAAGCCTTGCGTGCGTCTGTGACGACCGGCGTCAGCATATGCGGTATGCCGTTATAATTTGCCAGCTCGACGACCTTAGGGTCGATCATGATAAGTTTGAGCTCGGATGGCTTTGCCTTATACAGGAAGCTGGTAATGATCGTATTGATACATACTGATTTACCGGAACCGGTAGCGCCGGCAATCAGCAGATGCGGCATCTCCTTGAGGTCCGCAACGATATTGTTGCCGGAGATGTCTTTGCCGACGACAAATGTGATCTTAGACTTCGACTTCATGAACTCTTCCGAATCGATGAGTTCACGTACAAGCACAGGTGACGGTTTGTCGTTCTCGACTTCAATACCTACAGCAGCTTTGCCCGGTATCGGAGCTTCAATACGAATCGTCTTGGCTCTAAGGTTGAGTGCGATATCATCTGCAAGTCTGGTAATGCTGGAAACCTTGACGCCGGTCGCAGGCTGCACCTCATATCTGGTGACGGAAGCGCCTTGAGTCACCGTAAGTACTCTCGCGTCAACGCCGAAATCGCGAAGTGTCTGCTCAAGCAGATCAGCCTTCTCTTCCAGCTGGTAGTCAGACATCATCTGTCTGGAACCGGTTGGCTTGCGCAGCAGGCTCACTGGCGGGAGTACATAAGAAGTATCATCTGCCGGAGTATTGAAGCTGTCAGCCAATGCGGCATCCTCAAGCGTCCGCTGTCCGTCTGCCGCATTCTTCACAGGTTCAGGCTTTGCGGCTGCGGCCGGTGCTTTGGCAGTACTGCCGGATGATTTCTTTTCTTCAGCAGCCGGCTTAGCAGTATTCCTGCTCCTGCGCTCTTCGTTCCTGATAGCAACTCCTGCTGCCGCGGCATTTCCTGAAGCAGCGCCGACGCTGCTCAGGCCCTTGCCCCTGCCGGAGCCGCCGTTACCCATCAAGCCGTATGATCCTGAATGACCTACTTCATCAGGATCGCCGAGCCCGTACTGCTTATTAACGATCTTCTGCGCTGTTTCCTTAGTATCTTCAGAATCAGTCCTGATCTTGCGCCCAGGATATCCATAATCACCATCGTCTGCATCGTCATAACGGAAGTCTGCAACATCAAGGGTCCTGCTCATTCCTTCCTTCTTGTCACCGCCGGTGATCTTGCGGGCAAGTCTGCCGAAAAGCGTATCTCTGTTGATGAGATCCATCACAGAGTTGTCTTTCTGTTCAGGAAGAGTGGAGTTGTCTATACCGGTAGGCGTAGGCTCCTTCACCCGGGCAGCTACCTCGCCCTTAGCAGCCCTGTACTGTTCGGTCTGTGAAGGGATCTCTTCAGCAGGTTCGTCTTTGGCGATACCGTTCAGTATCGATTTCCAGATAGATCTTGCCGGTGCCGGCTCGGAAATGACCTCGTCACGACCGGATCGTGACACACTGCTGGCAGCAATGCCGGTCTTCGGATCTGCCCCTGGAGTCGCTGTCTTCGCGACTGCCATCTGGACTTTGGCCTTCTCTGCCTCATTCATTTCTGACATGATCCTGCGTCTCTCGATCTTCTTGGCCATGTTGTCAAAGAACCTTGAGATCGGTGAGTTCGCAACGAGGAAAACCGATATCAGCAGGACAGTGCCTGCGATGATCAGCAGACCCGGCATCCCGAAGAATTTGACCAGCAGAGAGCCGAGCTCCATGCCTATCATTCCTCCGTCGATACCGCTGACACCGTTCAGATAGTATTGAGCTATGTCTCTGAATCCGTAAGCGAGAGCGTTCTCGTCTATGAATCGGTAAGAGTTAAGTATGCACAGATTGACTATAATGAGAATGCTGAAGAAGATCGTCCTGCCGCTGATGTGCTGCATCTTGCGGGCCAGCAGGAGGATACCGAACAGAATGACAAGGAATGGGATCGCATATGCGATGATACCGAACAGTCCCATGCAAACATCATGGACCGCTCTGCCGAAAGCTCCGGTCGTGTCCATTATGACAGTAAAAACCAGGAACAGTCCGACTGCGAAGAGTGTGATGCTCCAGATCACGTCGACATTGCGCCTGTCCTTATCATAATCAGCCTGCATGCGGTCTATGCGTGCCTGCTTGATCTGCTCAGGAGTTCCGGCCTGTGTAGTCTTAGACTTAGCAGTGCCGGATCCGTTGGCATTAGTCTTCGGTTTATTCTTACTCCCGGGTGGTCTTCCCGGGCCTCTCTTGGTCTGTGTTGTGTTAGCCATCAAAAATGCTCCTGTTCACATATGATGTATTAAACCAATTTATTATACTACAATATATTGATTTTGTAACGTTTTTTAACATAAAAAACAGTGCAAGCATGAAGCTTGCACCCTTCCATCAATAGTTATCTTGTAATTACTATTCAGCGTTTACAACATCCTTGCCGTCGTAGTAACCGCAGTTAGGACATACTCTGTGTGGAAGCTTTGGCTCATGGCACTGAGGACAGATCGAAAGTCCGGTAATGCTCTTCTTCATGTTAGCAGCTTTCCTGCCGCTGGTCTTAGCCTGTGATGTTTTCCTCTTAGGTACTGCCACTGTCGACACCTCCTTATATATAAAATTCTGATTATCAGCAAATTCATAATGCGAACAAACTGCCGTCGCACCCGCTTATTATATTCATCGGTTTCAACGTTGTCAACGATTTTTCGGATTTTCTCTGTTGTTCGCCAAAAATCGAGGGACTGCACTAGCAGTCCCTCTGTTGGTCGGGGTGACGAGATTTGAACACGCGACCTCTTCGTCCCGAACGAAGCGCTCTACCAAGCTGAGCCACACCCCGGCGTGCATTAATAAAATAACGCAATTGAATTATTATTTCAACCCCTAAATTGTATTTATTATTATAATTACCGTTATTTATTTAATGAATAATGCCCGAAATCATTCCGGATATACAGGTCTTATCCTATGGTCGCTGTGGCCGGCAATGCTCCTGCCCATGATCAGATTGTATATGTCTGCGGCATGTACATCCAGTTCCAGTGATCTCACTGCAGATCCGGAAAGCAGATCCTTCTCCTTATTGATATTGGTTATGACAGGAAGCGATGCGAGTTCCTGATTTCTGATCTCGCTCAGCAGTGCCCTGCCGGTATCGTTGAATCCAAGTACGCGGATATATCCCGGACAAGCACTGTATGAGCTTCCATCAGCACAATACGCAGACCTTGTGATCCCGAGGAGGATCTGCATGAGCAGTCTGGAGATCCTGGTATATGTGTATCTTCTGGATTTGGCTCTTGAGATCAGATCATCCAGCGACTCCGCTTCTCTGATATTGGAATGGAGAAGATTTCCAAGTCCTTCCCCGCCCGACGGGCAGTCATCAATGTATTCAGGGGATGATGAAATTACCGCATATCTGACCAGATCGAACAGCCTTCTTTCGCGTTCTGTGATATCTGCAGTTCCGAGCGCTCTGACAGCAGTGTCAACGTGCTCCGGAACATATCCGGAGACATCTCCGCCTGCACTCATGATGTTCCTTATCCCGGAAGCACTCTGGTATTGCGCATTATCTGTAACATCCTGTCCATATGATGCTCCGAGCCTCCTGATAGCAACAGGAGCGGCATTCTTCATCTGCCTGATGTATTCCACCGCTAGGATATCATTCGGTCTTTCGAGCAGTTTGACTGCGTCACTGCTGCCACCAAGCAGCTCGAAAGCTTTCGCCCGGGCAGCAGGATAACTGAATCCATTTCTGCCCAGAGCCCTGATCTGCTCCTCCAACCGTGTGCTCTCAGCATTGAGGAATTCTGCCGTGTTCCTGAGCAGTTCGAGATCTCCCGACTCGCTGCCGAAAGCAATATGGCTGACCGTTCCCAGTGATTCCAGCAGACTTACACCGGCAGACGCATATTGACCTGCATTTCCGAGGCAGTGCAAAACAGGGATCTCGATGACGAGATCCGCACCGCTGCGTAAAGCGTGTTCCGCCCTCTCCCATTTATCGAAAACAGCCGGTGCCCCGCGCTGCACGAAATCTCCGCTCATGGCAACGACTACCGCATCGCATCCAGTCGTTTTGCGCGCCTGTGCGATGTGATATTCATGGCCTTTATGCAGTGGATTGTATTCAGCTATGATGCCTGCTGCTCTCATGAAATGATGCCTTCCGTTTAGCAAAAGCGGAGCCCGTAAAGGCTCCGCGGCAGATCCGTAATGAAGCAGTGATCCCTGCTATTCTTCAGTAGGTTCCGCAACAGGTGCTGCAGGATCTTCACCGAGCTGAACTCTCTCAGCCAGAGTCTTCATCTCCTGACGGTTCTGATTCACTCTTGCGTTGATGTTATTGAGCATTTCAGCAAAGTACTCTGTCATCGGCTGGATATACTGGTTGCCAACGCTGGCGATATCCGTCTGCATATCATAGAGAAGCTGATCAATATACTCATAAGATCTGTACTTCATGTAATTTGCATGATTCTCAGCTTCCTTCATAACAGCATCCGCTCTCTTCTGAGCATCCTTATAGATGCTGTTATTGTTGACAAGATACTCTACCTGGCCCTTAGCCTCATTGATCATCCTGTTGTATTCTCTCTTGGCATCATTGATGATACGGTCTTTCTCCTGACCCAGCCATCTAGCCTGCTGGATGTCTCTAGGCAGATTGATTCTCATATCTTCTATGATCTTCTGAGCTACATCAAGATCAATGATACCCTTCTCTGAGAAAGGCATCCTGCCCGAAGAAGCGATGAGTTCTTCCAGTTCATCGAGAAGCGAGATAATTTTGATGCTGTCATCGTTCATTGTTGTTCCTCCTGCGATATCTTATCGCGTATCTTCTTAATTACATATTCCGGGACCAGTCCTTCCACACTGCCGCCCAGAGAAGCAACTTCCTTGACCAGGCTGGAACTTACGAAAGAATACTGAGGATCGGTCATGAGAAAGACTGTCTCAGTATCGCCCGTAAAGAGCCTTGCATTCATATGCGCCATCTGGAGTTCACTCTCAAAATCGGCGGTAGATCTGAGTCCGCGGATATATGCAGAATATCCATTAGCATTAACGTGATCAGCCAGCAGCCCGTCATCCAGTTTAATGACATTGACATTCGGGATGTGGCTGGTGACCCTCTTAACGATCTCCATACGCTCATCTGTTGTGAACATACCGTGCTTGCTGTAATTGACTGCTACAGCAACTGTAAGAGAATCAAATATTCTGGCAGCTCTCTCAATGATATTGAGATGTCCATTGGTGATAGGATCGAATGATCCGGCATAAAGAGCTTTTCTTTCCATATCAGTATTCGTCCTTACTAAAATAAAATTGTAGCAAAATTACAGATCAATCGCAATAAGTCACTGATAAATGTAGAGATCCACACCGATCGTTCCGTATTTTCTCTCTTTGATCCGGTGAAGGTTCCCGTACGTTTCAGATAATTTATTATCGTACAGATGCTCCGCAACTACGATGCTGCCTGCATCCAGCACTCCGGCCTCCTGCAGCATCATCATAGCATCCTCGTAATATCCTACGAACTCGTACGGTGGATCCAGTATAACGGCGTCCAGTTTCTCATCGATCCTGAAGATACACGTCTTGTAATCACAGTTGAATGCCCGAGCCTTATCTTCCGCTCTGCAAGCACTGATATTGTTCATCAGGACCCTGAAATTCTGTCTGTTGATCTCGCAGAAATAGCATCTGTCAGCTCCTCTTGACAGTGCTTCAAGGCCCATAGCTCCGCTCCCGCTGAACAGATCAAGGAAGACTCCTCCGGGAACCCATAATCTGATCATGCTGAAGATCGCCTCTCTGACCTTCTCAGTCGTCGGCCTGATCCCATGTGGTATCTCAATATTCCTGTATTTGTACTCTCCCGATGTGATCTTCAAACCTTGATGTCCTTTCTATTACTATATTATATCTGAATTGTCTGCGCCTGCTGAATGCTCCATATAATCTTCTACATACGACAGGTCGGTGTCCGCAGGATCTGCCATGATGGCATCCGCATCCTCGACAGCCGCCTCAAGTATGTCAGTATATCTGCAAAGCGTCAGAATGTCTCTGCTGTAATTGCCCGACTGCATCGTACCCATGATATCGCCCGGCCCTCTCAGCCTGTAATCGACTTCACTGATCTCAAATCCGTCGCTTATCTCAGCCATCGCCTTGGCTCTGGCAACAGCCGTCTCGGACTTGCTGTAGTTGATCAGATAGCAGTAGGACTGTTTATTGCTCCTTCCGACTCTGCCTCTCAGCTGATGCAGCTGCGCAAGGCCAAATCTCTCGGAGTTCTCGATCACTATGATCGTTGCGTCAGGCACATCGATCCCGACCTCTATGACCACGGTCGCCACCAGTATCCTGATCTTTCCCGCGGCAAAGTCCGTCATGATCGATTCTTTCTCTTCCTTGGCGAGTCTTCCGTGAAGAAGAGCCGCTTCGCAGCCACGAAATCGCTTGCAGACCTCGTCATACAGTTTGGTCACTGAGGACAGGTCCTCGTCCTCACTGTCAATGCTCGGAGCAATAATGAATGCGAGATTGCCGGCTTCCAGTTCTTTCTTTACAGCAGCATAGGCTCTTTCCCGGCTGTCCGGATCCATAGCTCTCGTGATCACCTGTTTTCGTTCAGACGGCCTGGATCTTATGATGCTGAAATCCATGTCTCCGAATACAGTAGCGGCCAAAGTCCTCGGAATAGGAGTTGCTGACATGACACACACATTCACGCCTCTTCCCTTGCGCGCGAGGAGTTTGCGCTGATTGACACCGAATCTGTGCTGTTCGTCAGTGATTACCAATGCAAGTTCACTGAACAGTACGTCGTTCTGAATGATCGCATGAGTTCCGATCACAACATCGGTACTTCCGTCTGCTATCTTCGCAAGGATCTCGCGGCGTTCTGCAGCTTTCATGCCGCTTACAAGCAACGCTGTGCTGATCCCATACTTGCCGAGATCGGCTGTCAGTCTCTCATAATGCTGCCTTGCCAGGATCTCTGTCGGTGCCATAAGAGCCGATTGCAGGCCTGAAACAGCACATTTATAGATTGCTGCTTCGGCAACTACGGTCTTGCCGCATCCAACATCTCCCTGAATAAGTCTGTTCATCGGTCTCGTCATCACCAGATCACGCTCAATGTCCGCAATGCATTGCTTCTGACCTTCCGTCAAAGTGAACGGAAGACCAGCAATGAACTCATCGACCGGAGCATCAGGAACTGAAGCATCTTCGCTGGCCGTATCCAGTTTGTTCCTGCTGATCCTTACAGCCAGCTGATACCTCAGCAGCTGTTCATATATGATCCTGTATCTGGCAGCCTTATAATGCTTCTCACTCTCCGGATAATGGATGTTGTGATACGCAAACTCTCTGCTGCAGAGTCTCCTTCGTCTGGAGATATCACTTCCGATCCAGTCATTACCGAAGTCAGTCGACTCAAGCGCGATATTGATCAACTTGCCGAGATTGCTGCTCGTGACACCCTGTATCGTCCTGTAAACCGGTACGATACCTCTGATATCCCGGTCACTTCCGATCAGTGTCATCTCGGGATTGGTCCAGACCTTCATGCCATTGCGGAATCTCATCCTGCCGAACAGTACGTATCTGTTACCGACCGTGAGACTCTTACGCAGGTATGGCATATTGAAAAATGCCGCTCCGAAGACCATCGATTCATCTCTCAGCGTGCATTCCACGATCGTCCTGTGACCGGACAGAGGCCGGACCTGCATGCGCACGAGCTCTCCGGCAACCAGTGTGTCTCTGTCATCTGTGGCCTGGATCGCAGGAATGATATTTCTTCTGTCTTTGTACTTGACAGGATAATGGTCCAAGAGATCCTCGACAGTACAAATACCGGCGGCTGCCAGCTGCTGCTGTTTCTTGCCGCCAATACCTCTGATCCTTGATACATCATCATTAAGGTACAGCATCTCAGACATTCTTACGCACGACCTCAATGCTTCTCTTGACGAGCTGGTCAGACATCACGCCTCTTACATGAAGGGATATTTTCCCCGGCTTCTTCAGTCTGAGCATCTCAAAATCATTCTCGACGCGGCTGAATATCTCATCGGCTATATCAGTGATATTGATCCCGAACATCGTGATAACGAATATCTTGACCTTGACGTCCTGTCTCTTTTCCTGAACTTCAAGCGCATCGAAATAATCAGGATCGATCAGTTTGGAAGATTTCTCTTTGATGATCTTGCCCTTCTTATTGCACAGTAACACTGTATCAGACATCTCAAGAAGGTCACCGATTATCATTCTCTCCAGCACGCCTTTATTGACAGCTATTGCGCCGTGATCATTTCTGAGTATTACTGACATGATCTTCTCCTGTCGCGTTTGTCATAATTATTGAAATAAGTATACATTTTTCCGGACAAAACAAAAAGCCTTAAGCCTGACGCTTAAGACCTCCGCTTGTAATATGCTATCAGACGGCACGGTTGACCTTGCCCGATCTGAGGCAGCTAGTGCATACAGATGCTTTTCTTACTCTGCCGTTATCATTGATCCTGACGGTCTGGATGTTAGCGTTCCATTTTCTTCTTGTATGGATATTAGAGTGAGAAACTGCGTTTCCTGAAGTCTGACCCTTGCCGCATACTTCACATTTCCTGGACATTTGCCGCACCTCCTTTGTAGTTTATTTATATGCGCATTTTTCACACGCTCGAATAGTGTAACACAACGAGCAAGCAAAATGCAAGGACTTTTTTTGATGGTTTCCGAGTTCTTCATTCCGACACATTAGCGTTGTATAATATCTTGTATTTTTATGTGGAAAGAAGATGGTATCACTATGAACAAACTCCTTGGAAAACGAAGGATCATGATTATAGCTGCTGCGATCATAGTTCTGTTGGCGGCTGGTTTCATATACATAAGAAATGCGCATATGCAGCTTCTCGATCACACAGAATTTGAAGCATTTGCCTCCGGGATCGATGAGATCACTGCGGCAGGCGGCTTTGAAGATCAGGCAGCTCTTCGTGATTACATCACGGGATGGGCTGACGATCACAGCATAGAATACAAGAAGGACAAGTCCGGCAACATCGTTTTCAATACGCCTGCAGTAGACCGCAAGAAGAACGTGTCCCCTTCTGTCGTTTGTGTAAGTTACAACTATGAGACCGCTGCTGATAATGCGAAACTGCTGGCGTCAGCTGCAATGATCGCTGCTGCCGATCTGAAATCCGGCCGTAAGACCGTTATTTTCTGCAATGATGTCCGTGGTGAAGGCAAAGGCTACAGGTCTGTGAGCAAAAAGCTCCTGTCCGGCAAGCCAAAAGTGATCTATATGGATTACGGCGCTTCTTCCTACCTGTCCCGGTCTTCTTTCAACAGAGTTCTGTCAGAGATCACGGTTCCTGCAGAAACATCTGAAGTAACAGGTGACGCGGCAGTCAGGATCCATATTGCCGGAATAAGACCCGGGGAGATCAACACCAGTATCTCCAGACAGCCTGATCCCGTGAATGCGTTCAGCGTTCTCCTGTCAAGGCTCAAGGCCAAATCTGTGGTGTTCCAGCTTTCCGATCTGAGCGTAACTTCAGACGGCAATATGTATCCGACAGGACTGGACGCAACGATCATCATCAATTCATACTCCGTATCCTCTTTTACAAAGTATATCGACAAGAGAATCAAAGCATGGGAAAGATCCTACAGCGCAGATCATCCTGATCTTATCTATTCTTATGAAGTGATCGATGATCCTGATCTCATTTCTGATTCTGCATATTCGGAAGAAACATCTGCCACGCTTGCAAATGTACTGTATACGATCCAGAACGGAGCATACAAATATGCATCCGGGGATGATATTCCAGAGAATCGCGAAGAAGGCGATCTGTGTGGTATCAACTGTTTATATGATGTGCAAGCCGGCGAAGATGCAGTCAGGATCGCGATTATGACGCAGGCTGTTAATGAGAGTTATTCGGACAGGATCATTTCTGACAATACAGCTGCTGCAGAACTTTTTGGGTGCAGTATAAGCATAATTGATAGCATCGATCGTTTTAATAATGAGAAGGATTCCCTTTCAAGGACGATCCACAAGACGCTTGAGAAAATCTCGGATTCCGGATCATCACTTAAGGACGAGACTGATAACTATTTCACTCCAAGCTCATATCTGCAGCGTAAGAACAGCAAGGCTGATATCGTGCATATAAGGCTCAATGACCGTTATGCAGCATCATTTACCAATATGATCCTGTACTATATCGCCACAAAGGGCAATTTCCTTGCACTTTAATGCCCTATCGCCTATATTCAATGATTATGGGTACTATTTTGTGCTATAATTAATAAGATTGATTCCATTTTTTCAGGAGGCTATTCATGAGATCTGACAGAGACAAAAGAACTGACAGCGAGCGCGAGATAGATGAGTTCCTGTCACAGTTCGAGACCCCTGTAGATGAATTGTCGGCAGATATCAATTCATATCTGAGCGAGAAAGACACTACCAAGATGACTGTAGAGAAGACTTTCTACAAGCAGAAGCACGCACAGACAGAGCCGCTCTTTTCTGCTGTAGATGTTTTCGGATCTGCAGATGAAAATGCCGGCAAAGAAGCTCCTGCAGAGATCCCTGCAGAAACTTCCGCAAAGACAGTATCAGAAGAATCACCAGCTGTATCTGAAGATGTAACTTCTCCGGAACCGGAGCCGATTGCGGAACCGGATTCTGCTGTAGATCAGGCCAAGCCTGAACCGGTTCCTGAAGTAGCCGCTGCAGAGACTAAGAACAAGGTCAGTGATGAAAAGCCTGCTGCAAAGCCTGCTACAAAGAAAAGCACTGGCAAGAAGAAATCCGGTAAGAAGAAAAGCGGCAAGAAAAAGTCCGGGAAGAAGAAATCCAGCAAGAAAAAATCCGCAAGAAGGAAGAACAAAGGCATCTTATACTCTCTCTTCATGAAGCCGAATAAGTCTTTCGATGAATCCGCTCCTGTCTCGAGAACCAACAAGCCTGCGAAGATCAGCTTCCTTAAGATCTTCCGTGATCTCGTATGCATAGGAATGATCGGTGCCCTCTGTGGTCTCATCTATGCTACTTCGTGCATCATGAGCGCACCTAAGATCAATCCTAAAGATATCTATTCTGTCATTGATACATCTTCTGTGATCTATGATGATCAGGGCAAGCAGATCGACAATGTCTTCTATACAGAGGACCGTAAGGTCGTCTACTATCAGGACATGCCGGAGGATCTGATCAATTCATTCATTGCAATCGAAGATAAAACGTTCTGGAAGCATCACGGCTTCAACTGGACTCGTATGTTCGGCGCCATCCTTTCCTCTATTACAGGTCATGGCAGGATCAGCGGAACGAGTACGATCACCCAGCAGCTTTCACGTAACGTCTACCTCGCAGATATCAAGAGTGTACGAAGTATCAAGCGAAAGATCCTGGAGATGTATTATGCTGCCCGGATCGAGAGTGATCTGAGCAAAGAAGAGATCATTGAGGCATATCTGAACACCATCTATCTGGGCCATGGATGCTATGGTGTCGGCGCAGCTGCAAAGACATACTTCTCCAAGAATGTCAGCGATCTCAGTCTGGTACAGTGCGCAGCTCTTGCTGCTTTGCCTCAGTCTCCTGACAGCTATGCTCTGCTCAAATTTGCAAGCGACATGGCTGAAGTGAGCGAAGACTCCAAGATCATTGCCAAAGAGCCTAATACTATAGTAACGAATGATATTGCCAAGGACCGTCGTGACCTCACGCTCTGGCTCATGCGCGATCAGGGATATATCACACAGGAACAGTATGATGAAAATGCCGGTAAGCCTCTGAATGATTTCATCAAGCCTACCCTTGCTTCCAGCAGCAATAACTATATGTACTTCCATGAGTATCTTGTATCTACGATAATTGAAGATCTTATGGACCAGTACGGAATGGAGTACGCAGATGCTGAGTGCATGGTCTACACCAAAGGCCTTCAGATCTACTCTACTCTGGACAGTCAGGCTCAGAATATCGTTGTCAAAGAGTTCAAGGACAGCGGTAACTTCCCTAGCGTCTCAGCGATCTATAATACTGATGCTGACGGGAACATGCTGAACAATGACAAAGAGATCGCTTTATATAATTACAATCATTTCTTCAACGAGAACGGTGATTACACGCTTACTTCTGACGATGTAACGATCAATTCCGACGGTTCAGTAACGATCAAGAAAAACCGTTACCTGAACATTTATGAAACCCAGGTCAATGGAGCTGTAGATTACAGTCTGGAATTCAAGAACTACTACAGGGTCATCGATGACAAGCTCTACTCCATCCAGGGCGGCTACATCAACGTACCATCGACCTACAAATCTCTGGATGCTGATGGCAACCTTGTCATCTCATCTGCGTATTTCACGGATCACGAAGGCGCGATGAGGAAGGAAGACGGTAAACTCATCATAACCGATGACGCTTATTCACTTGCGTCACGCACCCTGCAGCCACAGGGCGCGATGGTCATCGTTGGAGTCGGCACAGGAGAAGTCAAAGCCATGGTCGGCGGCAGAACATTCAAAGGCCAGAAGCTTCTCAACCGTGCACTCAACGCCCGTCAGCCGGGATCTTCGATCAAACCTCTCGCGGTTTACGGTGCCGCTCTTCAGAAGAGTTACGAGCTGGCTGCAAAGAATCAGAAATGGAAGTTTATCGATTTCGATATCGATAAGCAAGGTACCAAGGGCTGGGGAGATTACGTAACAGTCCACTCGTCAATCGAAGATGAGAAGACGCATATCGAGAATCGTGACTGGCCTGAGAACGTTACCAGGTCTTTCTCCGGCAAGAACACATTCAAGACTGCTATTCAGAAATCCATCAACACATGCGCTGTCAAGCTCCAGCTGCAGGTCGGCAATGAGTTCTCAATGAACCAGCTGCACAAATTCGGTATCACAACTGCAATTGATGACGAGAGCCAGTACGCTAACGACATGAACCCTGCCGCACTTGCGCTGGGTGCTATGTGCCAGGGTGTTGAACCACTGGAGATGGCACTTGCTTACGCTTCGTTCCCAGGCAAAGGCATGCTCAATACTCCGGTTTGCTATACCAAGGTTCTTGACCGCAACGGTGATGTGCTGCTCGAAGGTAAATCCGAACAGTCGGAAGCTATCAATGAAGGTGTTGCTTTCATTATGACAGATGTGCTTCAGTCCGTTGTCAAGGCTAACGGCTATGGTATTGACGGAGTGAAGACCGGCGGTAAGACCGGTACTACCAACGACCGTTATGATATCTGGTTTGATGGCTTCACACCGTCATACGCTGCTTCACTCTGGATCGGAACTGACCAGAATGTTGAGATGTCGGATCTCTCATACGTTGCAGCAAGACTCTGGGGCAAGATCATCAATCAGATCCCTAGAGCGCTGGAGGGACAGTACCCTGCTCAGCCATCGAACGTAATATCGAAAGGCGGCGAGTATTTTACTACAGGCACTGAGACCGGACTTACCTCATGGAGCAAGGAAGACGAAGAGAAGAAGCGCAGAGCTGAAGCCAAGAAGAAGTGGGAAGCAGAACGTGCAAATCACAGAATCTGGATCGAAGAGAAAGGACACTTTGAACAGAAAACTGAGACAGTAACTATCGTAGACGTTCCTGCATATGATGAGGAAATCACTGAAATGGTGGAAGTCGGCAAAGATGAAGAAGGTAATCCGATCTTTGAACCTCAGCAGAGGACGGTCCATCATGATGCTCAGACTCATACCGAGACTCACAATGTAGGGGATCCTTTCTGGGTCGTCGATGAGAAAGGTCACTGGGAATACGAGAAAGGCTGGCGTGACGGAGACTTCAAGTACAAGAAGGGTGACTGATCTGACACAGTCAATATATTAAGAAAAGGCGATGGTTTCACACCCATCGCCTTTGTTTATTTTTTGATTATGTTTTCAAAGCCTCAACCCTATGGAAAGACTGGAATGTGATGATTGTGTGAAAGAAGTGTTCATTTATGCATCACAAAGAAGTTGACTTGTCAAAATGCCAAACGTATAATAATTGGGTAATCAAATGCTTTGCGCCATTTTTTAAGGAGGTAATTATTATGGAACAAAGTAGCAAAGGCAAATTCGATTCCAATTTCGGATTCCTTATGGCTTCACTTGGATCCGCAGTAGGTCTTGGTAACCTCTGGTCCTTCCCTTACAAGATGGGTCTTGGCGGAGGATTTGCATTCCTTCTCCTCTACGTACTCCTTCTTGTAATCGTTGGTTATCCTCTGGTGCTCTCAGAGATCGCCATCGGACGTAAATCACAGAAGGCAGCTATCGAAGCTTACTATGAGATCCACCCTGCGTTCAAGTTCAACGGTGTACTTCAGACTGCAGTTCCGTTCTTCCTGATCGCATTCTACTGCACATTCGGCGGATACATCATGAAGTATCTCGTATACTCCATCATGGCATTCGGCGGCAAGGAGATCGATCCGGGTGCATTCTTCGAAGAATCCCTGCTCAGCAACGGCGGCTCTGCTATGATCTGGATGATCATCTTCCTGGCTCTGACAGTTGTCATCGTTCTTGGCGGTGTATCAGGCGGTATCGAGAAGTTCTGCAAGATAGCAATGCCTGCACTCTTCGTAATGCTGGTTGTTATCGTAATCAGATCCTGCACACTGCCTGGATCAGGCGAAGGTCTCTCCTTCCTGTTCAAGCCACATGCTAATGAAGCAGGTTTCTTTGAGACTATCAAGCTTGCCGGCGGCCAGATGTTCTTCTCGCTGTCACTTGCTTCCGGATGTCTGATCGCTTATGGTTCATATCTTGATAAGAAAGAGAACCTTGAGAGAGACGCTGTATTCATCACAGTTGGTGATACATGTGCTGCTATCCTTGCTGGTATGGCTATCATGCCTGCCTGCACAGCTTACGGAATTGAGCCTGGTGCTGGTCCTGGACTTCTGTTCATCTCGATGCAGACAGTATTCAACAACCTCGCAGGCGGCAAATTCTTCGGATTCCTCTTCTGGCTGCTGGTATTCTTCGCAGCTCTGTCATCATCCATCGGTCTGATGGAAGGCGGAATCTCTGCTATTCTCGACAGCAGGATCAAGGCTGGTAAGTCAGTTAACAGATTCGCTGTAACACTGATCATGGGCGTTTGGGCACTCGCAGGCAACACCCTGACAACTCTCGACTGCCTTGGTGCAGCTCCGACAGTTGCTTGGTTCCACCTGCTCGGACAGCCTGACGTACTGGATGTATGGGATGCTGTAGCTGAAGGTATCCTGATGCCGTTAACCGGTCTGATCATGGCTATCCTGATCGGCTGGGTAGTTCCTCACTACATCGATGATGAAGTCGAGAAGGGTTCCAACTTCAAGTCAAGAGGCTTCTTCGATTTCTGCATCAAGTGGCTCGGACCTATCTTCATGGCTCTTATCGTATATGGTCAGGTAACATCATTCTGGGGCTAATCCCCACAACAGAAAATGGTTCATTGAATCATAAATTAGCGCAAAGTAAGTATAGAAAGACCCGGCTCAATGAGCCGGGTCTTTAACTTGCAGATTTACTTGCCGATCTTCGAGAACTTCCGGTGATCAGAACTTTCCTGCGTTAGCTGCCTCTTCGATCGAAACTGCGACAGATACTGTCATTCCGACCATCGGGTTGTTGCCTGCGCCGATGAGTCCCATCATCTCTACGTGGGCCGGTACAGATGAGGATCCTGCAAACTGAGCGTCAGAGTGCATACGTCCCATTGTATCTGTCATACCGTATGATGCAGGACCTGCAGCCATGTTGTCCGGATGGAGTGTACGGCCTGTACCACCGCCGGAAGCAACGGAGAAGTACTTCTTGCCTGCCTCATTGCGCTCTTTCTTATAAGTACCCGCTACCGGATGCTGGAATCTGGTCGGGTTCGTTGAGTTACCTGTGATCGAAACGTCAACGTTCTCGTGCCACATAACTGCAACGCCTTCCTGAACATCATTGGATCCATAGCAGTTTACCTTAGCTCTCGGGCTGTCAGGGTCCTTGGAATAGCACTTGCGGAATACTTCTTTGAGTTCGCCGGTGAAGTAGTCATACTCTGTCTCGACATATGTGAAGCCGTTGATCCTGGAGATGATCTGTGCAGCGTCCTTGCCGAGTCCGTTAAGGATGACTCTCAGAGGTTTCTGACGTACTTTGTTAGCCTTCTCAGCGATACCGATAGCACCCTCAGCTGCAGCGAATGACTCGTGGCCTGCGAGGAACGCGAAGCACTCTGTGTCCTCCTCGAGCAGCATCTTGCCGAGGTTGCCGTGTCCGAGTCCTACCTTACGGCGGTCAGCTACAGAGCCAGGAATGCAGAAAGCCTGAAGGCCTTCACCGATAGCAGCAGCTGCGTCAGCAGCCTTGCGGCATCCCTTCTTGATAGCGATAGCAGCACCTACTGTATAAGCCCATTTTGCATTCTCGAAGCAGATCGGCTGGATATTCTCTACTGCGTGATATACATCGAGTCCTGCATCCTTAGTGATCTTTTCTGCTTCTTCAATCGATCCGATTCCGTATTCTGCCAGTTTGGAAAGGATCTGTTTCTCTCTTCTTTCGTATGATTCAAATGTGATCATGATTCTTCCCTCCCTGTATTATTCTTTGCGCGGATCAATGAACTTGACTGCATCCTTAACGCGGCCGTACTGACCGGAGGCCTTCTCTACTGCCGTGGCAGGATCATCGCCCTTCTTAATGAAATCCATCATTCTGCCGAAGTTGAGATACTTATAGCCGATGATCTCATCATCTTCATCAAGAGCAAGCTGAGTGATATATCCCTCTGTAAGCTCCAGATAGCGTGGTCCCTTTTCCAGTGTTCCGTATGTAGTACCGATCATCGATCTGGTACCCTTGCCAAGATCTTCAAGGCCTGCACCGATCTGAAGTCCGCCTTCTGAGAAAGCACTCTGAGAACGTCCGTAAACGATCTGCAGGAAGATCTCTCTCATAGCAGTGTTGATAGCATCACATACGAGGTCAGTGTTGAGTGCCTCCAGGATGGTCAGTCCCGGCAGGATCTCGGCTGCCATAGCAGCGGAATGAGTCATTCCGGAGCATCCGAGTGTCTCTACAAGGGCCTCCTGGATGATGCCGTCCTTGACATTGAGTGAGAGTTTGCATGCACCCTGCTGAGGTGCGCACCAGCCAACGCCGTGTGTGTAACCGGAAATATCAGTTACTTCCTTGGCCTTGACCCACTTAGCCTCTTCCGGGATCGGAGCTGCTCCGTGGTGTACGCCCTGATGTACAGGACACATCATCTCAACCTCTTTTGAATAAATCATAACAGGTCTCCTTCCTCTGTTAAATTAGTTATATGCTGCCGGAACAATCTGAGATCGTTCCGGAAAATGCCTATAGTTTATGATATTACATCTGAGAGATTATCGCCATACCTATTATCCAATTAATACAACATAAATCATTCTATGCTCCTGCCACAGTGACATGTTCGAGTCTTGTGACAGCCGGTATCTCAGCATTGACATACCTTCTCGTCTCTGATGACATCTTCATGTCAGAAATGTTGTCGAGCATACTCCCGCTGACCGATCCTCCGCTGACCGGAGTGACATTGCCTTTTCCATCATGATAGTAAGCAAGACGTATCTCACCAAAGATATCCCCGGTCATACCATCGACCTGGAAATCCGAGAACTCTACGATCTCCAGAAACGAACCGGTTCTGATTTCATCAGCTGACATGCTGCCGCCGGACACCGCCCAGTTCGTCACATTAAACGAGTCTGTAAGGCCCATATACTGCGAAAACATGCGGCTGCCGATATATTTGACGGGAACACCGTTTTCTATCAGCACAGCGTCAAATACGGGCGCTCCTTCGATATCTGAAGAAGTATTGACCGGTGAGCCTTCGAGTTCTCGCAGAGTGCGGAGTGTGATCCTGTCACCTGTGTAGTCATCAGAGATCTCTTTGCCGAGTTCGAAGCTGCTCATTCCTCTCAGCACAAATGCTGCATTCATGTTATCGAGGAAATACTCATAGACTGACAGCGCAGCATCAGTAGACAGAACTACCGGAGACTGACCTACTGCAGGTGTCGGTTCCGCTCTCAGCCTGTCCTTGCCGAACTGCATGAGTTCCTCGATATCGTGCTTGAGAAGCTTCCCATCACACGATCCAAGCTCATACAGCCGGTACAGTTCTATCTCATGGCCGTCCTTCCTCGCATTGATAACAACATCAACAGTTGCAGAAGGATACTTCTCAGTCACATCGATCCCTTCCGAAGTGATCAGCCTTCTCTCATTCTGCTCTATGAACAGCTCAAAACTGTTCAGGTCCTCTGTATCGGTCTCGTCGATGCTTTCCATCGTTCTGATGAATGCTTCTGCTTCTTCCGCGAGCGGCTTGAGTTCAGTTTTCACAGGCACATAATCAGCCGGCTGATTCAGTCTGTATGGCTTGTTCTTCACAAGAGAAGCCCTCTTCACCAGCTCAGCAGCAGTTCTGCGCAGATCGTCATCTGAGTCTGTAGGTGAAACGTCAGCTGACGCCATTCCCAGGAACTGACCGTCATCCGACATCTTATAAGCTTTGAACTTGATGTGTTCTACGTTCTTCGCGCGATTCTGATCAAGTCTGTGTTTAATGAAATAGAATTCCCATCCTGTTGTTCTGGTATCTGTTATTTCCCAGGCATCAGCGCCACAGGATCTCATAATATCGATATATCTGTCCATTATCCGAGCCTCCCTACAGTCTTGAGATACGGGCCGCCGTCAGTGACTTTGACCCATTCCTTGTATCCCTTGCCGCAGCCTCCGCTGCCGTACACGCAGCGGTCCGTACTGGCCATGGATATATTGCCGAGCAGATCCGGAACATACCCTGTCATGATGACCGGGGATACGACCTTGCCGGTCAGCTTCCCGTCACGGATCTCCCTTCCCATCTGGATGATACACTGGATCCCCCAGTGTTTAGGATCTTCCATACCGCTCTGGCAGCCTTCGAGCAGATATCCGAATTTGACAGAAGCGATCATGTCTTCAAGAGTATCTGATCCTGAATCGAATATCGTATTCGTCATTCTTGTATAAACTTTATGCTCGAAATTCTCTCTCTTGCCGTTTCCTGTCGGTTCTGTGCCGAGTCTAAGAGCGCTGAGAGAATCACAGATTCCCGTCTTAAGGATCCCCTTGTCTATCTCTGTGACATCACCGGCAAGGACTCCTTCATCATCAAAAGCGTAGCTTGTTACGTCTTCAGCGCACAGGGCGCCTTCGTGCATCGTAACGAGATCAGAGCCTACCCGTTTATCGACGTACTGTGCACCGAGAGCTCTTCCCTTAACGAACATATCCATCTCAACTCCATGGCCAAATGCTTCATGCGCGATAAGGCCTGTTACTTCCGGTGAAGTGATGATCTCGTATTCGCCCGGAACGATCCGGTCAGCGTCCAGCATCTCCAGTGCGCTTGACACAGCATAATCGAGTTTTCCTTCCAGCTGACTGAACAGTTCAGGGCCGCCGAGGCCGGATATACTGTCATAGCCGAATCTGTTCTGTCCGTCCCTTCCCACGATCGATGTGACACTGCCTTCACTGTAAACATAGCTTTGGCGCAGATAACGATTATCGGTCAAGAAGAGCTTACAGATATGGGTCGACTGGGCGCGAACGATGCAGTCGAGCATATATTCGGACATCGACATGCCTTTGTCCGATATCGCGCACAGTTTATCTATGATCTCTGACAGATCAGTCGTTTCCGGCAGCTGTTCTGTCTCTTTCTCGACGAAAAGCTCCGCAGATTCGTCTGTCATTTTGGCTGTTTCATATACATTCGTCCCGCAAGTTTTCAGAAGCCCGAACTGCGCATCCATCACTGCAGTGATCTCTGCTGCAGCTGCTTCCGGTCTTTCCGGATCAAATGTGTTGAGAGAGTATTCACTATAGAGTCCGTTCTTATACACCCGGACTACGGTTCCCCTCTCAGTTGTCATAGTCTCACTGCTCACTGTCTTGGAATGCTGTGAGATGGAGATCCCAAGCCCCCTTGAATCAGTGGACAGCACACTTACATAATCGTACTTCTCCCTCAGGATCGTGATCAGCTTTCTCAAGCCGCTGACCTGAGAGTTGAGATACTCCGAAAAAGGTGCTTTCATTACTTCTTCTTCCTCCAATAGATAAATGGTATATTGATCGCGATGGCTGTCAGTACAAGCAGTACAAGGAGGATCGGTGCTGCCTTCGCAAAGTCGACCTTAGCAGCCATATTCTCCTGCTGGTCAGGCGTAGCTGCTCCGTCTTCCCCGTACTTATCTGTCATGTCATCATTCGCGAAAAAGCTGAAATTCTCCGGCCACTGGCCGCCCTTCGATTCGACATATGCTCTGAGATCCTCTTCTACAAGTCCGAACTGACGAGGGCCATTCTCCAGGATCTGCCGATGATATTCTTCCTCGTCAAAACTGTCTCCGAGCGCTGCATGCACCTGTTCGCGCAGTCCCCACATTTTCGCACTTCCGTATCCATATGGAAGATACATTCCAGGTGTTTCAACAGCGTTATCGAACAGATCCTGTGCAATATCAGTCGACATCTGGATCTCGCGGAGCCAGCCTCCGAGCTGATTTACATCGTATCCAAGACCGTTGACTGCGATATCTGAAGCGGCATACATTGCGTAAGCCAGGAATTCCTCACATGCGATCGACTCAGCCGAGACTCTGTCGATACCCGATCTGTTGAGCATGATTCGCTCTACGTAATTTGCCCAGCCTTCCTGATATCCCATGATCGAAACATCATGTCTCAGTCTGGATGCACCGGTATCCTGATACCATGTGAACTGATAGAGATGTCCCGGGAATCCTTCATGCGCAAGTGTGAAATACAGAGTATTGATATCACTTACCGCCTTCGGATTCACACGGATGATATTCCTGCGGATATTGTCGACAGGCGCCTGCATATAATATGCCATCGTGTATTCATTGATGACACTCTCATCGAGATAAGAAAGTGTATAATCGATATCCGGTCCCTGCGGGAATCCCTCCATATGCGCCATGAGGTATTCTATTACCTCATCCAGAGTCTCCAGGCCGCTGATCGTAGCAGGCTCTTCGTCGGAGCCGGAAGTCTGGATCAAATTGATGTAATATGCACGCACATCTTTGAATGCTTTGGTCAGAAAATCGAAGTTCTCCTGCAGAGAAGCATCTGAACTGCAGTAGTATCTGGCGAGCCAGGTATAGTAATCTTTGCCGTCCGGATAATCATAGATCGAACCGGATACGCTGCGCGAACCTCTCAGTTTCTCGAGTTCTTCACCTGCTTTCTTGTACGCCGGGAATACTTCATCCATAACGAGACTGCGGTTCTTCTCTTTGTATTCAGCTTTCTGGCCATCATCCAGCCATTCATAACTGTCAACATTGCTGTTGAAAACATCTATGAATTCATTGTCTTCTTCCTTCTCCAGCAGCTCATCTATTTCATCCAGAGCGATATCCAGAGATGCATCATCAAGGAAGTATCCCTTGGCAGCCTGCTGACCTGTGAAAGCAAGCATTTCATCCATATAGCGAGGGATATCAGCGATCAGAGTAAGATAATCATCCAGATCTTCCTGGTTGTAGATCGGGAAATCCATCAGGTAATCCTTGATATTGGTCAATGTCCCGATGTAAGGGCGGAACAGCTCGACATAATCAGGATAGCTGTTCAGGCCGTTGCAGCATTCTATGTATTCTTCGTAGACAAGATAATCGTGCTGCTGCCGCTCACTGAGATCATCAATTTTGAACTCATGAAGCTTGGCCATAGCGATCTCACCTTCCTTGAGATCGTCAGCGATCTCTTCGTATGAGATGTGGCCGAACGATACTTCAGGTTTGGTCAGACCGAGTTTGCGATAGTCTTCCACGGATGAATGGAGCGACAGATAGTCATCCTCCATCGTAGCTCTCCACTCGCTCTCAAGGAATTCATCGAAGTCCTTGTTATCTGCTGCAGCGACTGCCGGAACACTCATAACGAATACCATCGAGAATGCCGCGAGCGCGCTTACAATTCTTCTAAGGATCTTGCTGTAATTCTTCATTTCAGTACCTCTAACGATGATTATTGATGATGCGTCTGCGCTGTCTGCGCGCAGTCTGTATGATCGACTGGTTTACCCTGTCTTCGGTCTTATCGTAATCTGCTGTGTCAGACAGGTCAAACTCCGCCAGAAAAGCGGTGATCTGCTCTCTGGAGTCCAGCGCAGTTCCGGAGCCTACTGCTGTAGAACAGATCGCTCCGCAGGCACTTGCAAATTCCAGCGCCTGTTTGACGGTACTGCCTCTGAGGATCTCTGACGCAAAACCTGCTATGAAATTATCGCCGGCTCCCGTCGCGTCGACAGTGTCTACATTAAACGCCGGAACATAGATATTTCCTTCCGTTCCTGCATAGTAACAGCCTCGCGCGCCAAGCTTGATGATCACATTCCTGACTCCGCTGGAGAGGAACACTTCTGCCATTTCCTGAGGATCTTCCTTGCCGGTATAGAACTTTGCTTCATCCTCATTAGGCGTCAGATAATCTATGAGCGGCAGTGAATCAGCGATATCCTCCAGAGTCAGTCTGCGGAAGTTCGGCAGTTTGGTATCAGCAATTACTGTGGCACCGGATTCAGAGGCAGCTGTCAGGACTGAATGGATCACGTCAGGATCGTTGAACGGCGCTCTGAACAGAGAACCCAAAATAACTGCGCGGGTCTCAGTCAGCACATTTCTGTACTGCTCAGGGTGAAAATTATATCGGTGAGCCTCATTCGTGATCGATCTGCGGTTGCCGTCATCCATGACAAAGATCGTCGTGACCGGTGTCGGATGTTCGGCGGATCTCACTATGAGTCCTGTATCCACATTTCTGCGTTTCAGTTCTTCCGCTATCATATCTCCTGCCGGATCACAGCCGAGAGAACACAGTATCGCAGTCCTGAGTCCCAGCTTAGAAGCAGCGATCGATTCATTGACTGCATCTCCTCCGACATTGAGCGTACCTGATATCGCTCTGTATCCGCTGGATACAGGCTCAGGATCGAACCCTCGGATCATGGAATCCAGGATAGCCATTCCTATACATATAACGTCATATTTCATATCTGTTATCCTTCTTATTCTGCAAACAGTTCTGAGAACTGGAATACTCTGCAGTCTACCAGACCACGGTTAGTGAGTCTCAGTTCCGGCAGACACGCAAGCGGTATCAGTGCCATAGTCATATAAGGCGAATTGATCACGCATCCCATCTCCTTCCATGCTGCGTCCAGCTTGCTGATCTGGTCAGCCATTTCCTCTACAGGAAGATCGTTCATGAGACCTGCGATCGGGAGCGGAACAAGTGCCAGGACTTTACCATCAGCGACCGCGCACATGCCTCCGCCGCACTCGATCAGAGTATTGGCTGCAAGTACCATATCTTCGTCATTGGTACCGGCTACTAACAGATTATGCGCGTCATGCGAAACGGTCTGTGCCATCGCGCCTTTCTTGAACCCAAATCCTTTGAGGAAACCAACACCTTTCGTGCCAGTCTCATGATGGCGCTCGAACACCGCCATTTTCATCACGTCGTTATCCGGATCATTCTCGACATAGCCATCTCTGACCTTGAGATCCATGATGCGCTCATAATTGCCTACACGGTTTGGTATGATCTCGATGACGCGCGTCTTTACGGTATCACCGGCACCCTCCGGAGCAGCGATCTTAAAGCTGTCAGCGGTGATCTTATAACCTACGTGCATCGTATCGTAAACAAATTCAGGGAATGCCGGCTGTCCGATCTCAACAGTCATCTTGCCGTTTTCTGCAACGACGTCTCCGTCGATGATGGTGCGTGTGATGCGGATATCGTTCAGATCGTCGAAGAAAACGATGTCAGCGCATTTGCCCGGCGTGATGCTTCCCATCTCATGGTCCATGCGGAAGCATGTCGCAGGATTGATCGTTACATACTGTATCGCTTTGATCGGATCCAGACCTTCTTTGACAGCGCAGCGCACGATGTGATCCATATGTCCTTCACTGATCAGGGTATCCGGATGTGTATCGTCGGAGATCATGCACGCAAAACGGTCTTCGATGTTGTTGTCGAGAATTGCACGTATAATGATCGGCATATCGTGCCATGCGCTTCCGTAACGCATCAGTGCGTACATGCCGTGACGCATCTTCTCGAGCACATCTACTGCGCGTGTGGATTCATGGCAGCATCTGACGCCGGAAGCGATATACGCATTGAGCCCTGCTCCTGTATCAGGTATTGAGAAATGTCCTGTAACAACCTGATCAGCCTTAAGCGTCTCGGCGAGTTCGCCATGGATGTTCGGCTCAGAACCGAGGACATTCGGGAAGCTCATCATCTCGCCAAGTCCCATGATACCGTCCCATGTCATCATCTCACGAACCTCTTCCGGTCCGATATGCGAACCGGTATCTTCGAATCCGGCAACAGCAGGTACGCAGGACGGGACATTCGCCATAGCCTTGAGAGGTGTTCTCTTAGAGTCCTCTATCATAGCTTTGACGCCTTCAGGTCCACAGACGTTACAGATCTCATGAGGATCCATGAAGATTCCTGTAGTACCATGAGGAACTACAGCACGACCATACTCGCCGACACTGATCATTGCGGATTCTACATGGATATGAGCGTCCATGAATCCAGGTGCTATATACTGACCTGTTGCGTCAATCACTTTGGTCTCATCGCCAATGCAGTGAGATGCATCACCAACCAGTGCGATACGTCCCTGTGTTATCGCGACATCAATGCCTTCCTGGATCTCAGCAGTACATACATTGACCAGCTTGGCATTCCTGATCACCAGTTCCGCCTTCTGTCTGCCCATAGCGACATCTGCCATGATGCGTGTCACTTCATATAGAGGTTTCTTGCAAAACTTATTCAACATGATAGTCACCCTCCTACTGTAATCGTTCCCTTGTCTGATTGTTTATATACAAAATCATTGTTTTCTTATCCAGTTAATTATATCAATTCTGGAGCAAGTAAAAAACCTCTATGCGATCAAAGTGATGCATAGAGGTACGGAATAACTGGCTATTCCTGATACTGTAATTACTTGCTGAGTTCAGCTGCCACAGCTGCCTTGACTTCGTCCATGTCTTTCGTTGGCTCAAATCTGGCAATGACTTTTCCTTCGCGGTCTACCAGGAATTTCGTGAAATTCCATTTGATATACGCCTTATCGCCAAATGCCTTGTTGTTCATATCAGCAAATTTGTTCAGTGCAGCATTCTTGATGCCTTTGCCAAATCCTTCGAATGGTTTCTCTGTTGCGAGATATGCAAACAGCGGATCAGCGTTTTCACCATTTACGTCTATCTTGCCGAACTGCGGGAATTCTGTGCCAAACTTCATTGTGCAGAATTCATGGATCTCATCCTCTGAACCAGGTGCCTGGTTTGCAAACTGATTGCAAGGGAAGTCCAGGATCTCAAAACCCTTATCTCTGTATTCTTTATACATAGCCTCCAGCGGATCGTAATGTGGTGTGAAACCGCATCCTGTAGCTGTATTAACGATCAGGAGCACTTTGCCCTGATAATCTGCCAGGCTGACATCGTTTCCCTGTCTGTCTCTAACTGTGAAATCATATACTGTCTTCATTTTCCGTTACTCCTTTTCAGTTCATTTTATCTGTGAATTGCCTATTTGTTGTTGCTGTTATCCAGAAGCTCATACAGAAGCGTATACAGCATCCGGGCTTTCTCCGGAGGCAAATCGATACATCCTGCCACCTTTTCCGGGATCTCTTTGGCTCTGTCCTGCAGTGCTCTTCCTTCATCGGTGAGAGAGATCAGGACTACACGGTCATCCTCTTCACTGCGCTTCTTTTCTATATAACCTGCCTGCTGCATCTTCTTGAGAAGTGGAGAAAGTGTTCCATTGTCCAGCATGAGTCTGTCACAGATCTCTCCGACTGTGATCCCATCCTTTTCCCACAGTACAAGGAAAACAATGTACTGTGTATATGTAAGGCCCAGTGGCTTGAGCAATGGTGTATAGAGACTTATCACACTTCTCGACGCCGCATAGAGTGGGAAGCACAATTGATTTGACAGCTTCATTGTCTCGTGGTGATCATATTTCATTAAGCATTTCTCCTTTATGTTTGATGCAATTATATTTTATCAAATATAATTGGCTTGTCAATAGCAAAAAAAGAAAAAAGACGGAAAAACTCCGTCAGTTTTCTTTCAGACATACCAACTATTTGATTTTGTAGTTGATCAATACTAAACCTGCACTGGTTCTGGGTCAGGGTCAGTTTCAGAATCGATTGCATACTCCGGAACGATGATCGGTAATGTAAATCCGCTTCCCGTACTGGCTATGATACTCACCGCGATATAATGCAGCGCAGCGGAAACAAAGTGTAATATGACACTATTGCCCCATGCCGTGTTCAGAACCATCAGGATACCTGCCACAAATAGCAGGAATGACCCGCGGGAGATCCTCGCAGAATGTGTAAGGGACGATATCACAAGCGCAATACCACTGACCATATACATATATGCGATGTATTTCAGATAACCATAATCGCCCTTAAATGTCCCCAAGTAGAAGATCGCTGCTGCAGACAGCAGGATCCACAACAGGATCCGCACGATTCCAGGTTTGTCTATCCTTGCATAGTTCACGACAAGCAGGATATAAGCTGCTATATACAGTACAGCTCCTCCGGTAATTGAAGTTGTTATCAAAACATCTGCACCGGTCAGCAGGATCACAGCAAAAATAATCGTCCGATGGAAACTGTTCTTCTTCCTCCGGTAGCCATAGATTGCAATGACCACGATCAGCAGACCGATCACGATCTTGAAACAATTGATTATGAATGCAGAAGGCTCATATAGAATCGAGAAGAACTCCTTCGTCAGGAAAAACTGCTGTATCAGGAAGAAGCAGATGATCGGCAGCGGACGGAAACGTGAATCCTTCGGAATAAAACCATGTTTGCGTTTGTAGCGATGCCGGTACCACATAGATAACAGCGTGATTATGAACAACGCTGTTGTGACAAGCAGAACCGCTGCCATCAGAAAGAAAAGTACCAGGTCTCTCCAGCTTACACCCTCCGGAAAACTGTAGGCATCAAGCAGCAGTTCGATGCTTGTCTGTGACTTTTCTGCCTGATATGCCATGGAAGTCGTGAAAGTACCTTCTGGATGCAGTTCTCTTCCATATTCATCGTAAGTGATGTTCATCACATCTCCGCTCTGCATATCACTGGTATACCTCATTGTTTCGTCAGGTGCCTGCCTGCCTACTTTGAAGCCTGCTTCAAGCGCTTCCAGTGTCTGGTCTTTGTTGGACTTAATGGTTATAGTGTATTCACTGTCACGTGGGATAAATACAGAGATCTTAAAATCACGGATGCTCAGGTAACGATATGGAGTGATCTCTATCTCTCCTGTTTCAATGGTTTCCAGGACTTCATTATCCCTTGCAACTGAAACGATTGCATCACCAGTGATATACAGCAGCGTATAATCATAATAATCAGTATATAATTCAGCCGGATCATCTACAGAAAAGACCCAGGATATATACAGTTCCGGTGTATGCGTCTGCATAACATTCGATCCGACAGATGCATTCTTGTTAAACCGCTTGAAGGAATTCTCTGAGCTGGTGTAGTCCATGATCAGACTTGTGATCTGATTCATCATGATATTCGCAGCCATCCGGTTCTCATCATTGATCAGGATCGGGTCATTCGCCATTTCCAGAAGGCGGGACAGAACACTGACAGCATCATGTTTTTCCCACAGAGCTATGAGATACTTCTGCAGACTGTCAGTATAAGTCTCTACATCCGGGCAGATGCTCAGCAGACAGTCCATGAGAACTCTCAGCTGACTGTTCATATCAGGATTGGCCCAATAATTTATACCGGTAATTTCTTTATATATGACATCCGCTTTCTTTCGTTTGGCCCAGAAATCCGAATCGGTTTCCATTGTCGGTGTGTAGTAAGTAATGCCATACCTGGAATACCCCCAGTCGGCAAACGGAACATTTGTAACCGGATCCATCTTTCCGCAGATATTGAAGATGTTCTCATATGATTTCGGCTCCTTTTCCCGGACGGTCATCGGAGTTGCGAAAGTATAAGCAAAAACATTTTCCTGTGAGAAAGTATCTGAATCTGACAGAAGTGAAGCAGTAATGTTGGAAATTGCCGCAGCTCTCGAGAACCCGGAGACCCAGATCTTCATCTTGCCCTTTAAATGATTCTCGGAAATATAGCCGAACACGCGGTCATATACAAGATGCGCAGCACTGGCGAATCCTATAGGATTCTTGCCTGTTCCGACAGTCAGGTTGGATTCCCATTCATCCAGATATCCCTGTCCGCAGATCCCGACAGCGATCAGTACGAAAGAGTCGTCCCCTTCCCCGATCGTCTGATGTCCCATAACAGTGGAAACCGTATACATGCTAGGGTCTTTATTATAGTCATCACTTCTCAGATCAGAAAATCCCGCCTGATCAAGGAATGAACGGAGATCATAGTCTGCTGCTTTAGTCTCTCTCATTCGCTTCTTGCTTGGACGGAAAGCGGAAGTCGCAAGACCCAGGGATAATTTTGCGAGATCATGATTGTACACGCGCGCATCATTTTTGAACCATGAGCGGTTGAACGGTACGCGCATGGAATGATCCGCATGTGTCGTAGTGGCATAGAAAGTATCGATCAGATCGATTGTTCCATCCGATTCTTCTTCTGCGAGAACCGGAGTGACCTGACTCAGAAATACTATTAATACCATTAACCAGATCAATACTCTTCTCAGTTTCATGTATCCTATACCTTTCTGGCTTCGCTTAGATGGATCTGTAAACCATGAGATGATCTTCGTCAGATAAGAAACTCTTCTTTAACAGCTCGCTTCATCGTCCACATACGGACAAACGCATCGCCTTCGACATGACAGAAGTGTTCTTCTGCCGTCGGGAAGACACGTGAGGTAAACACTGCTTCACCGTCATTTACAAATATCTCCACGGAACTGCTGTCTATGAATATACGCAAGTGATAAAGTCCCTCTTCGAGAGGACGTTTTCTTTCCTCGCCTTCACTGATGTTAAAGCGAGTCTCCATCCTGCCGCGGTCAACCGTTATTTCTTTCTGTGCTTCGTCACAGCTGATGGTGAGACCTCCACTTCCGTCGGCTTTGGTAAAGAGCGACAGTGAGAATGGACCCGGCCGCACTTCTACTTCGATCTCTGCTCCTTTCGGTAGTGCAAACACTCCCTGTTCATCAGCCTGTGTCGAAAGACGTTCGTCCCGGAGTTTCTTCAGTTCCGGAAGAGGCTGCTGGATCAGACGGCGTTTCCTTACGGTCAGTTCCCTAGGAAGAGTCAGACATCCGGACCAGTCTTCTTCATCTGTTGGATAGGACAGATCCGGGACGCCCATCCATGCGATCAGAATAGCTTTATCAGGCTCCTGCAGATTGTTGGCACAGGCTGCAGCGTAGGAATCAAATCCGAAGTCAAGCACGTGGAACTGTCCATCCGGCTTGAAGGTCAGTGTCTCCCAATCCATGTTTCCCAGAATATAGCCATTGTGATTCTGACTCCCACCGCGTCCGGGTATCGTCAGATGCTGCGGACAGAACAGCAGAACATCGCGGCCGCCCAGACGTTCTATGGAAGGACACTCCCACATATCTCCAAAGTTTTCGAATCCGGGTACTTTCAGTTCCCCGGCAAATGTCCACCCATGCTGGAGATCCTCTGAAGAGTAGATCAAAGCACAGCCGCGTTTGTCTTTCGTCTGCGCTCCGATGATCATGTAATACCTGTCACTTCCCGGCAGACAGATGATCTTCGGATCTCTCTGATGCTCTGTGTAATCCGGGTTGGAGCCAAAGAGCGGCAGAGGATACTTTTCCGGCCATCCGCCGCGTCCGAGCCGGGCCAGACACGTATACGCTTTCCGTGTCCAGTCTGCGTCACGGTGATTGCCCGTATAGTACAGATACATTTTATCACCAATCGGCATCGCTGAGCCGGAATAGACACCTTTGTTATCATAGCCGTCATTTTGATCCGGCAGCAGACATACTCCAAGATTCTTCCATGTCACAAGATCCTTGGAAACGATATGATACCAGTGTTTCAAGCCATGTACGGCGCCCCACGGGCACCACTGATAGAACAGATGCCACTGATTCTCATACCATACGAATCCGTTTGGATCATTCATCAGCCCTGTCACAGCCTGGATGTGATATGTCTGTCTGTAAGCTGATTTCGATATCTTTCCGTACAGTTCCAGGAGTTCCTGTGGATCCTTAAGGTATCTGTACTTCTCCTCTCTGGTCCATTCTCTCATAAGATACTCCTTCCTTGCTATCGCATTTTCACTGAATCGCGAGCTTAGAAAATTTGTCCTGGCAGTTTTAGTTTTTGCTTAACAGGAAAAGTACTGTCGAATCGTTCGACCTCTGTATCTTCTACATAATAACCTTCTGGTGTCTGATAAACTCCTGTGATCCCATTGAGATATCCCGGAGTCAATTCTTTGCAAAGAAAGAATGAGTCATCTGCACCTTCCGGCAGATCATGATATCTGATGCCGAAGTTACGGGCAAAATCAAAACCGCTTTTGCCGTAGAAGCCGATATTGCCTTCAAAAAGCACTGCTCCAAATCCCATCTCTTTCGCTCGATCCAGAGAATAGTCAAGCAGCAGCTTGCCGTATCCCTTGCGCTTAAGATCCGGTGTGATGCAGATCGGTCCCATTGTCAGTACATCGATGTCTCTGCCATCATCTGAATTGATCACCGTTCTCATGAACATGTTCTGCCCGATCAGCTTGCCATTTTGTTCCATGACAAAATCCAGTTCTTTCACAAAAGCAGGATCGTCACGAAGCACGTGAATAACATAGTGCTCGCTGCATCCCGGCCTGTAAACATTCCAGAACGATTCTCTGATAAGGTTCTCAACCTCTCTGTATTCTGCTTTCTTCTCTAAACGTATCGTAATGTCATTTCTATTCATTGTTTAACCTCCTGAAAATTGTTGACTCCAATTGCTGACCAGCGGGAGGTTTGTCGTGATCGTCTGCAAACCTCCCGGTCAGCCGACAATCTCCAGTGTGTTGTGTAGTTTTCTCAAACAGCACTCTCCTTGTAAAATTATATGATTTTGCCTTACCATATAAAAGGTATGACTTTATATCTGACTTTATTCTTGTATTCTCTGTAACCGTCCAGTCCCTCCTCCAGAACCGCCTCTTCGTTACGTATCCTCTTCGCTATGATCGGTATATAGAGGAGTATGATCCCGAAAGAGATCACCGACCCCAGCACCAGAGGCATAGCCAGGAAGAGGATAATGGTACTCATATACATAGGATGGCGCACGATACCGTAGAGTCCGGTATCGACCACTTTCTGCCCTTCCTGGACCTCGATCGTTCTTGACAGGTACTCGTTCTCACGAAGGACTTCTGCATACAGTGCGTAAGCAAGAAGGAATACTACTGCCGCGGCATATGAAACCCATGGCGGCAGGACGATCCATCCGTACCGGTAATTCAGTCCTGCAATTATGAAAGCTGCAAGAAACATCAGGCCACTGAACAGGATCACTTCTTTCTGTTCTGCCTCTTCCTCTCTCGCATTCAGTCTTTTACGCAATAAGTCCGGACTTGTCCGCATCATTATCAGCCCGGCAATGAACATCGGTATGAAAAGAATACCGATCAACAGCCACGCCTGCCAGTAATCAAAAGTCCCCGCCGGGAGGAACAGAAGAACTCCCACCAGCAGTAACCCACTTGAGAACTTTATGATTGCCTGTACAAAAAGTTTCGGTTCCATCTGTTTCCCCTCTTAATAGCAATTCTTCAGTGCCTCTTCTATGATGCTGAATTCCTGCCATTTCCGGAATCCAGCCTTGTTATACTGCTTCTTTTAACTGTTTTCTTCCGGATAAGTCATGCCCCATTCATAACGTGATTTCGTCATCAGTTCCATGACATCGATCGTATAATCCAGGTGCAATGTGTTTTCTTTGTTATTGATCGCAGCTTCAAAGTCCTCGATCTCATATTTCAGAGCATCAGCATAATCACCTGAGCACAATGTCCTTACTTCCCCGCTTACAGCGTCGGTGATCCTTGCCTCCCAGGCACGAGGATATTCCATGATCTCGATGTAAGCCTTTTCGCAGGAAATCATTGCTCTTTTCGGCTGTTTGGAATGCAGTGCCAATGCAACTGTGGCCATCTGTCCTTCTTCGTTGGAAAGCAGCATTGTTACCTGTTCATCCACACCCGTCGGTGCAAAGCGAACGTTAGTGATCATCCGGTCCGGATCAGGTCTCATGAACCACCGTATCAGCGAAAGAGCATAGACTCCGATATCCAGCATGGCGCCGCCTGCTAAGCTGCGGTTGAAGAAGCGGTTGCTCATGTCATATTCCTTGAAGCTGCCGAAGTTTAAAGTGAGCATATTGACTTTTCCCAGCTCACCGGAATCGATGATCTCCTTCAGCTCTCTGTAGATCGGCATGTGATAAATGGTCATTGCCTCGCCTATGAGCACCTGGTGTTTATCAGCAAGTCTCACTGCTTCCTCTAATTCAGCACTGTTCAGAGTAATGGATTTCTCTACTAAGACATGCTTCCCGCCTTCTATCGCTTTAAGCATGAATCCGATATGAGTATTGTGAGGAGTCGTAATATAGATGGCATCTACGTCCGGATCCGTGAACATCTCATTGAAATCATCATAGACTTTCTCCACACCGTATTTTGCTGCGAATGAGACTGCTTTGGAATGTGTCCGGTTACCTACAGCAAATAGTTTCCTGCCGGACTTCCGAAGGGCCTGAGCCATTTCATTGGCGATGACCCCGGTGCCAAGAACTGCCCATTTTATTTCATTGTTTCTATTCTCTTCCATGAGTCCCGTCCCTATAGTCTCTTTATTTCCGGTTCACTGATTGGGGCTAAAGTATTTTTACAGTTCCAGCAGCATATAAACTAATTCCTGATACCCGCTTATCCGTGAATTGAATCCCTTTGGATTACGGCCGAATTCTACAAAGCCCAGGCTTCGGTACAAAGAGATCGCTGCATTGTTCTCTGCTACCACATTCAGTTCCAGCTGCGAATAACCGGCTTCTTTTGCGCATTCAATGCAGGCTTTTGTAAGAGCTTTTCCCAGACCGAGTCCCCAATACTCTTTCAAAACACTGATTCCTAATTCAGCTCTGTGCTTGACCTTATATTTTCTCCCTACAGTCCCGATTCCTGCACATCCTGCCACTTTCCCGTCTACTATTGCGATTATCTCGATTTCATCAGGGCTTTTCGTTTTTTCCTGCAGGAACTGAGCTTCCTGTTCAGGATCAAAACTGTTTTCATCAGGATAACTCAGCAGATAGTCGGTCTCAGCATGGGTGGCATTAAAAGCATCAAAGACATTATAGCCATCAGCTGCATCAGCATTTCTCAGCAATGCCTCTTTGCCGTTTTTAAGTAAGACTTTTTGGTTATATCTCATCAATTACCTCACATATTTTCGCGGTTTTCCAGTAGTACTGTCATTCCTTTATATAGGCGTCCCTACTTCGATCAGATTCCCATCCGGATCATAGAAACGAATGACCTTCTGACCCCAGCTGTGCGTCATCAGCCTGTTTACATACCTGACTTCAGGGTAGTAACTCTCCAGCTTTTCAACAAAGCTTTCAATATTTGATTCCTCAAAGTAAAGCTCACAGGAATTATTCTCCGGAATGATTTCTTTGCCGAGAAACTCTTTCCAATATTTCTCTTCCTGTAATACAAGCCCTTCTGTGAGGATCATATTCCCATCATTGTCGAGGATCAGTTCAAGACCGAACAGATCATGATAGAACTGTCTGGCCCGGTCTATATCTTTCACTACAATCAACACATTCTTCAGTCTCATATAGTCTCCGCCCTTCCTGCGGTCATCGTTCCCTGCTATCCTTGCAGTCTTCCGATGGCGCGCTCTACTTCATCGCATTCTTCTCCGCTTATGATGCCCCACTCCTCTTTCAGAAGATGGAGAACTTCCCTGTAAGCCGTAACAGCACCGGCCTTATCTCCACGGATCTCACAGATATGAGCAATGCTCACAGCGCTGTCGATATACTTAGGAGAAGGCTGGATCTCCTGGCCTTTACGGTACCAGTCTATGGCTTTGTCATACTCCTGCCGCTGCGTATATATATCACCCAGCGTTACAGCCCAGCACCATTCCTGACCTTCCAAGGCTTCCAGCTCCTGGAGATGATTCGCTGCCTCGCTGCCATCTCCTTCCGCCAAAGCGATCAGATACCGATACATAGCAGTACGGAAAGTACTGTCAATTATCGCGAGCTTTTCAAGCCACTGGCGGGCTTCGGACAAACGACGGTCGTCAATCAGATTGTCCAGCAGCCACATCAATGCGCCGCGGTTCTCAGGATTGCTGCGGCAATAGTCGCTGAGCCATTCGATAAGGGCATGGTGATTCCGGACATTCCAGTCCGGCATATAGCTTCCCCATGCATTTGCCAATTCGCTGATGGCTTCCCTGTGTCCGCCGGTTTTCTCAACAGCTTCTTTGCCGCAGGCCGTTGCAAGAAGGCGATACTGCTCAGCTTGATGGTTATAGAGCTTGGTCAGCAAGGTTTTCGCCTGCCCTTCATACTTCGGGTTTTCTGCAAAAGCATACATCTGCTGTTCGATCTGTCGTTCTTCTGCCTCACTAAGCCTTCCGGAACTGTATATATGATTCTCAGTACGCTCCATCTGCTGTTCAGGTGTCATTGCAAACAGCTGATCAATGGTAACGCCAAAATATACGGCTATTTCAGGCAGCATCTGTACATCGGGCATACTGCTGCCACACTCCCATTTGCTGACACTTTGCGGGCTTACGTTAAGTGCGGCTGCAAGAGCTTCTTGTGTCAGGCCCCGATCAGTACGCAGACGGCGGATCTCTTTTCCCATTTCCATGATGATGACCTCCTTTATTCTATGTCTTCATCATATTAAGATACTCAAGGATCAAAAACCAGCGACTGTCATGCGAGTCAGTTCTCGCGGCAGTTGAGATATATTGTTATCTCACCGACAAGTCCCGATATTCTTGTAGAGCTCATAACAACTGTGTCCTTTCGGAACGTCTTTGAGTTCGCCTCTGATCAAGTAGCCATTCTTTTTGAAGAAATCGACATTCCAGTCGCCTGCGCTTGTCAAAACAACAGACGTATTGTTTTCCTTTGCCAGTTTTTCCACTTCCTGCAAAAGATATGTGCCCAGGCCTTGATACCTCAACGGCTCTTCAACAAACAGTGCTGTGACAAAGCCCTCATATCCTCTGTTCACGTTCGCAATCACGCCTGCTGCAAACTTGCCGTCTTTATTAACAAGCTTCTTGCAAAAATCATCTCGCTCGCATTTCTCTTCGTAGGCTTCGCTATATGTTCTGATACCATACAATATGACGTCTGCGTCATCATCATTTCCATGCAAAACCTTGTATTTCGCACCACTATTGTCTGTCGGCTTATAATCAGGCGTATCCCTGTCAAGGTATTTAACCAATGAATAATCTATATAGCCATTTGCTGCTTTCATAGATGTAAAAACCTGATAGCCATGTTTTTCGTAGAACGGTCTCGCCATATAGCTGGCGGTGCCGAGCGTCACGACCCGGCATCCCTTCTCTCTTGCAATACGCTCGACCTCGTGGATGATCATAGAGCCGATTCCATGATGACGATAGCGTTCATCCACCCAAAGATCTTCAAGCAAAACTCTCGACCAGTGGTATTCGTATGCTTCCGCAATACATCCGCCGATGATATCCCCACTTTCATTCTCGACTTTGAGAACAAATTCTTCTTCGTCAGCGTCTACTTCGCGAGGCACGATCTCATTGATCTTGTTGCTGATATATGCTGCTTCTTCTTTTATCAGATTCTCGATTACGTATTCCATTTATTGGTTCTCCACAAGCTCCGGTCTAATATTATTAGAATACCGTATATCATCCACAGAAATCCAGCGAGACGATGTGTTAAATCACTATCGTCCATCCTGCAATCATGCTAAGCATGACCAACAGTGACAGTGTTTTCCTCTTCATAATAAAAACCCCTTTTCAGAATTGCTCTGTTTGGGGTCAATTATACCATTTAAGGTGTTCGATGCGTGCAAAAGCATTTTGACACCATGTAAATAGGAAAGAAAAAACCTGATCGAAATCATAGGCGTCCGGCAGCTTGGCAATTTCCAGAACGATCCGGTCTTCCTCCGTAACCGCTTCCTTCAGATCCTTCCTGTTGAGAATGAAATGCCCGCTTTCCAGAAAATGCAGATTCTGGATCAGGTAAAACACGCTCTTGCAGGTCACGCGGAATTTGGCTGTGTTCTTATCCCTGTTCTCATGAATATAGCGGTGACAGAGTTCGTGATATAGATTCCCAAGGCTAAGTTTAGCATAATTGATCTCATCTTCCCGCACCGCAGTCGGAAGATAATCCGTCAGAACACCGAGCAGGTCTTTCGTTGTATGGCGCAACTGGCATACCTCCAGAGGATTCCAACGCTTCATTTCGTCTTTCCCGCAGATGAATCCGCAGGATTTCTCGTAGAAACCGATCCCTTTCAGTATCCCGCGGTATGTATCCATATCCCGCACGGAGAACCCGTCCAGAATCACCATGATATCGATATCGCTGTTTTCATGAGCTTCACCGCGCAGCCAGCTTCCCTGCAGCCCCATGTATAACAGCCTCTCTCCGAAAGCCGACCGACAGGTCAGGATCAGATCAGCCAGGTATTTGTCCAGATCAAACATTGTTATCTTCTCCATCTCATCAAAGGTCAGCTTGAAGCTGTCCATTTGGCTCCATGTACTCCTCCAACGTTTTTACTTCGCAGCCCTTATCTGCGTAATAGGAGAGCATTTCCGGCATTTTCTTCAGGTCGTAGCTCGTCACGCAATCGGAGATGACATGCACCGTATATCCTGCCTTTGTCATATTGAAGCAAGTGGATTTCACGCAGGCTGTGGCATCCGCGCCGGTAATGTAGAACTCGTTGATGCCGTTTTCCCGGATGTACTCCGAGAACTCTTCACTGGTAAGCGCATTTGCCTTTGTCTTGACAAAGATATGGGTCGACACAACCTTCAGCTCCGGAGCAAGTTCCGAGCCTTTTGTGTCCGGTTTGAATGTCCGCGTACCAGGCGACAGATTGTTATGTTTGATATAAATGACCGTCATACCCAGTTCCACAGCCCAGTCGATAGCGGAGTTTATGATGTCGATGATATCCTTGTAGTGCTTCGTAATGTCGTTCTGAATATCGATTACGACAAGTGCTTTTTTGCTCATTACAGCAGTGCCTCCTTTATTTGCCCTCATATTTCATCGTTGACCATTCATTAGCGTCCTATCGTTCGTTAGCCTTGTTCTGGAAAGAAAACCGATCAGCCGTCTCCGGTCTGACCGGCAATCATACATCACTATTCAAAAGAATCTATTTCCGATAGATCTCAAAAAACTGCAGCACATGCTTTCTGACAAGTTCCATTACCTCATCCTCCCGCTCCGGTTCCCGGTCGCACAGGTTGATCCAGACGGTGATCGGGGACGAAAACTGGGCTGCCATGATCTCGGGATCAGCGTTTTTCAAGGTTCCCTCACGCATCAGGAACCGCATCATTCCCTTAAAATAGTTCAGGACATCTTCATAGTTCTGCTTCGTCTGAAGCTCTGCCAGTTCTGCATTGCGGAACTGCTCGATCATGAGCATCTTCCTGCCCTTGCTGATGTGCGGGTCATGCAGGATGTAACGCAACTGCCCCTGGATGAGCTCTGCCACATCTTCTGCAGTCATACCAGTCTTATCTTTAGTGAATTCCGGATCGTCCCAGTCAGCACGTACAAAGATCGAATGATCAGCATATCCTTTCAGAACGGTTTCGACGACAGTATCCAAAATATCCTGCTTATTGGCAAAGTGGCTGTAAAGAGATGCCTTTCGGATACCCACTGCATCGGCGAGCTGTGAAATACTGGTTGCTTCGTATCCGTTGACAGCGAACAGATCCAGCGCTGCCTCCAGTATTTCTTCCCGTGTATTGCTCTTTTCCATACTATTCGCCCTCTTCACAAAAAGTAGTAATGCTGAATTACATCACCCATTATACCTAACGTTCGTTCGTTAGTCAACAGTTGATTTCTCCTTATCCGGCAAAACCTACTAAGCGAGGCTGATACATCGCTATATCTGAACAATATCATACAAAGTCTGACCATCTCTCATGCGAAGTTTTCTATAAATAGTCGCTTTATATGAATTGCCATCCTGCTTAAAGATGATATCCCCGTCAGTAGAATGCTGTATATCCGTTATATTCCAACAGTCGCCTATCATGCTATTCCATGTTTCCCCACCTGCATACGTGAAAATCACTTCTTCAAGAACATCACCATCTATAATATAGTGCGTCTCGTCTGGAAACAAACCTGTTGTATTCTGACCGAGTACATAGTCCCAAGCGAAAGTACCAGGTCCTTCGTCATTAAAATCTTTGAAGCTCATTTCTATTACCTAGTCAAAAATCTAATCTGTCGTTTGATTATAGTCTTTTCTGCAATTTGTACTTGCTGTACCCGTTCGGGTAATCTTCGAGTGTGCAGTACACCGTATAGCCGAATTTCTTAAAGAAGTCCACATTCCAGTCGCGGGCATCGATCATCACCATGCAAGCGCCGTTTTTCTTCGCTTCCTGCTCGATATCCGAAAGGAGCCTGGAACCTATGCCCTGATTGCGGTATGGCTCATCTACCCACAGCATTTCAACAAATGCGATATTCCAGAAGTTCACGCCTGCAAATCCAGCGGCTATCGGTTCATCTTTATCGCCCTGTATCTTCCTACCGATGAATTCAAAATCATGCACAGCAGGCACCTGTGACCAATTGTATTCAACGAGTTTATCGTCAATGTACTCGGCATCATCCTCATTACCAGACTGAATCTCAAATGTGCAGGAAACAGGAGAAATACCCTCATCGGAAAAATCGTCAAGCCGTTTTATCATATCATAGTGGGTATGGCCTTTTGTCGGGCAATCCTCGATCGTACCGCATACCGAAAAACCGAATTTCTCATATAGCGGCCTTGCCTGAAAATCAAATGTGCCCAGCGTCATAAAATGACAGCCCTTTTCTCTAGCCGCGCGTTCCGCTTCGCGAATCAGGGCGGAGCCGATTCCCTGATCACGGTACTTTTCTTCCACCCACAGGATGTCCAGATCCGCAACCCTCCAGCAGTTTATCAGAAGATTACACCCAGCAATAATGATTCCAGCGCTGTCGGTAACTTTGAATACGACCAATTCATCCTCGATAGTATCTTCAAAATCTATCTTTGAACTGGTGATCGCATTGAGCTTATCAGCAATAAACTCATCTTCGCCTTCATCGCATGGTATTATTCTGTGTTCCATCCTTGCTTTCTCCTTCATCGGTTCATAACAAGATTTCGATACTCGCTTTCAAATCTTCCAGATCATGATCCGTCCACATTTATATCGCCATGTTGGCAAGATCTCGGGCTTCATTCAATCCTGCTCTTCTGATCATAATAGATTCCTTTACACGAATCGTAACATGCTGATCTCATGAATGGTGCTCCAGCCATTCCTTTAGTCGAGTAAACACTTCTTCTGTATCAATGGCAGGGATAGTTCCGCATTTGTTTACTGCATAATGATGGCCAAAATCGCTGTCAGTATAAGTGTGTCCATTAACCATCACTGGTTCATCATATCTTGGCCTGACATGAATATGAAGATGAGGATCAGGTTCGGATTCTTTATAAAAGCTGTTCATCAAACAACTCCAATTACACAGAGTTGCTCCCAAAACTGTCTTTAAGCAGTTCTCTACTTTACAAATCAGCTTGCAAAGTTCTTCCCATTCGTCGTATGTCAGCTCTGGCAGTGAACCGCAGTGACGTTTCAAAACCAGGATACATCGTCCGATATAATCCTGCTCATCTGCAAGGAAAACAGACCACAATTCAGTTTCGTACACCTGATACTGTTTATCTTTGTCAGACAGATGGCACCAAACACAATTATCCAATTAACTCACCCACATAATTCCTATTTGCAAATCTCATTTCAGTTGCTTTAGATACTCCGAATCTTTTGGCTCATACGGCACTGAAATGAAATCCTTCTTTTGGTGGTACAAGCAGCATACAGTCTCCACATGTCTTGAGACAACAGCATTGATGTCGGTGCTATGACTGAATTTGTCCAAGATTTTTGCTATGACCGAAATTGTCTACCGACACATACCTGCAAACCGAAAGTTTTCATCACAGCTTTTTTTTCATCATGATGGTGGAACTGTTGTGTGTCTTATCTTTCATCAGCTACAATATGCCTTGTTTCGCCGACCGGATACTTCAGCTCCGTTTTGAAGAACTCAGGATATATTACCTTGTCTGTATCGAGCGGAACCCACTCAAGATACTCCGGTGTTCCATCTTCCAAGAATGTATTGCCTTTCAA
>JAFRGC010000017.1 GCA_017434025.1 Mogibacterium sp.
AGTGCAAACTTTGCGAACATTCTCGGGTCTCCGTCTATGACCGCATCGTCATCCATGACTTCGCCCAGACCGAGAATACGCTCGTTGCCTACGAACGGATACATGTCATTTGCTGCAAACATGCATCCGTTGTCATCGATGTTCGTTGCAGGAACGCACGAAGGCAGCATCACAAATACATTGGCATCCGACTTTTCGGTCTGATCGAGAATGTACTGTATGCCGTCAGCTCCGGATACATTGCAGGCCTCATGCGGGTCTACAATGAATGTTGTAGTTCCGAACGATGCCGCCGTTGCTACCAGCTCTGCCGGAGCAACCATCGTCGACTCAAGGTGCAGATGGGCATCGATGAATCCCGGAGCGATGTATGCGCCGTTGAGGTCAATCTCCTTCTTGCCCTGAATTGATCTTGATACACCGATGATTATACCGTCCTTTACGCCGACATTTCCTTCAACGACTTCGCCGGTAAAAACATCTACTATTTTGCAGTTTTTGAAAATGAGGTCAGCTTTAACTTTTCCCAGCGCAGCAGGCGCCAGTTTCTTATATGTTTCGTATTTCAAGACTCCCCTCCTTTCTGTGTATGCAGTGAAAGGCGCAGTTAAGCGCCTTTCATGTTGTGTTATCTGAAAAATAATTTACTATCGGTCTTCTCTGAAGTACGGCAGTCCGAGAGCTTCAGGCGGCTGATTCTCGTGCTTGTTCCTGATGCTGATAGCGATAAGGACGATGATGGTGACTATATACGGGAACATCTTGTAGATTTCCTTTACGGCGAAGTTGGTGCCGGTAGGAATGTACAGATAAAGTATATAGAGTCCACCGAACAGCATCGATTCCCAGATTGCCCAGTTAGGACGCCAGATCGAGAAGATTACGAGTGCGATGGCGAGCCATCCTCTGTCACCGAACGCGTCGTTCGACCATACTCCGCTGGCGTAGTCGAGTACGTAGTAGAGTCCGCCGATTCCGGCGATCATGCATCCGATGCAGATCGAGAAGTATTTGTATCTGTTGATGTTGATACCTGCAGCGTCTGCTGTAGCAGGGTTTTCGCCTACGGCTCTGAGCTCGAGTCCTGTACGTGTCTTCTTCAGAACATAGCTTGTGATGATTGCTATTGCGATAGCCACATAGGTCATGAAGCTGTAAGACAGAAGCAGATCTCCTACTACACCGGCCTTATCCGCAAACGGGATCGTTGCTTTGAAAGCCTTGCTCGTAGCAGACAATGCGATGGAAGGTACCTCAGCTCCTGTCAGCTTGATGATGGATCCGCCGAAGAAGTTACCGAAGCCTACGCCGAACGTGGTCATAGCAAGACCTGTTACATTCTGGTTGGCTCTCAGAGTAACTGTCAGGAAGCAGAATATCAGTCCCATCAACAGTGAACCCAGCATACAGCATATTATTGGTATCAGCAGGCCGATCACAGGGTTGAACGCCGCACCGGAGTTCTCATACATGAACGATCCGATAACTCCGCAGATCGCTCCTACGTACATGACGCCCGGGATACCGAGGTTAAGGCTTCCGGATTTCTCATTGAGTGTTTCGCCTACGCATCCGAGCAGAAGCGGGATGCTCTGTACGATCGCTCGCGGAATGAATGTTACCAGACTAAACATCAGCTCCCTCCTTTCTGTGCGATTTACGGAAGTGTATCTGATAGTTGATGAAGAATTCACTTCCGATTACGAAGAAGAGGATTATTCCAGTAAGTATGTCGCCGAACGACTTGTTGAGTCCGAATGTAGTGGAAATCTCGCCTGCGCCGCGGCTCATGAATACGAGCAGCAGTCCGGAGAGCACCATCCCGATCGGATTGAAGTGCGCGAGCCATGCTACCATGACTCCGAGGAATCCTCTGCCTGCCTCAATAGTTGTCGTCATAGTATGGTCGGTTCCTGCTACAAGCAGCCAGCCGACGAATCCGCAGATCAGACCTGTCAGTATGAGTGTACGGACGATTACCTTTCCTACGTTGATACCAACGTATTTAGCAGTGTTCTGGCTCTCACCTACGACGCTGAGCTCATATCCGTGCTTGGTATATCTCAGGTAGATATACATGAACACCGTGAC
>JAFRGC010000018.1 GCA_017434025.1 Mogibacterium sp.
AGAATCCGGGAAAATAACAAGAACCACGACGGAGCAAAAAGGGATGACCAAAAGAAACAGCCCCCGGGTCACTGCCGGAGGCCGTTATACTGTCATTATCTGTCAGGAACTGTTCAGAAATAATTGATACAGATAGCGCATTACTGATATGTATTAGATTATTACAATTCCGAAATTCCTGACTGCAGACCATGGTCGTTATTTGCATATGAACTGACGTTTTTTGTTACCTTCATTGTTTTCATCTCCTCTCTCTCTGAATCTAGTGTCGCGTAACATCTAAATGTTTATTATCGGATATAACCTTTTGAGTTTGACTCGTGCGTCATCAGTTGTGAACTGCCAGTCAACACCACGCTGCTTCTTGTTGCGGTCAACATACCACGGCTCCAAAAGTGCGTTGAGCGCTTCCAGATCTGGGATCCTCTGAGAGCCGATGCACTGCCTACCAAGAGCAGAGAGTTCGATCTCGGCAATGTTCAGCCAACTTCCGTGTTTCGGAGTGAAGTGGATCTCCAGCCTGCTTGCAAGCTCCAGTGCACGCTCCGGCTTGAAAGTCTGGTAGAGTGACGCGATCGTATGAGTGTTGAGATTATCCATAACGAGAACGACTTTCTTAGCTGATGGGTACTGAGTATCAAGCAGCCATTCGATCTTTCTTGCTCAGTCCTCTCTGGTGCGATGCTCTTCAGCATATGCGTAGCGCCAGCCATTGAGAGGTTCGGTGAACAGGAAGATTGATGCAGTTCCGTTACGTATATACTCATAATCCTCGTATTCGGTTCTGCCATTCTTGGAGCGAAAGCCTTTTCTGGCATTGGCGAATAACTGGATAGGTTTCTCATCCATGCAGACTACAGGATAGTCTTCATCGTATGGTCGGCTGTATACAGTGAGGGCATCCTTATGTTCATTCGTGATCATCCGGTAGGATTCGACGAATGCACTTTCCAGGACTTCTTCTGCAATGCCCTTGCTTTCCGGGCAGTTCTTCTTACCGTATTTGGAAGAGGAAATGCACAGCCAGATATTCTTATGATACTTGGATCCGCTGTGCCAGGAACGCCTTGTCAGTGATGCTCCGCAGAAGCCGCATTTGACCATACAGCTGAAAGCGAATTTTCGGCTGTATTGTTCCCGGTATGAATTCGGATCTACGTTTGAATTCTCATGGACAACGGTTCTTCTTTTCAGAATCGCCTGCGCCTGCTCCCACATTTCTTCTGAAATGATCGGTTCATGATGATCCTTCATCAGATACTGGTCAACTTCTCCCAGGTTACCGAGCCTGCGTTTTGTGATCGGATCGACTGTGAATGTCTTCCCCTGCAGCAGATCCCCTTTATACTTTTCATTCTTGATGATCCCGAGAACGGTTGAATCGTACCAGCTCTTGTTGCCGCGATTGGTGAGCGCTCCCATCTGCTCCAGTTCCCTGGCAATTACATGAGCACCCATGCCTTCGATATAGCGTTTGAAGATATACCGGACGACTTTCGCCTCTTCCTCATTAACTGAGATTGTTTTTGTCTCCGGATCGTAGTCGTATCCAAGTGCACCGGCAAAGCCCACGATCTCGCCGCGGGACATCTTCATTGCAAGCCCCTTCTTAACGTTGGAAGAGATATTCTCAACTTCCTGCTGTGCAACCGAACTGAGTACGACCAGAAGCAGCTCTCCGTCCATGGAAAGCGTATTGATATTCTCATCGTCGAAGAAGACTGCAATATCCTTCTCCTTCAGCATCCGGACATACTTCAGGGTGTCCAATGTATTGCGGGCAAACCGGGAGATCGACTTCGTGATAACCATATCGATCTGACCGCTCATGCAGTCATTGATCATCTTCTGGAAGCCGTCTCGTTTTGCCACCTGGGTGCCGGTAATTCCTTCATCCGCGTAGATACCGGCCATCATCCAGTCCACGTTTTCGCTGATCTTATCTGTATAATACTGAACCTGCGATCTGTAGCTGTTCAGCTGATCCTCACTGTCCGTGCTGACCCGGCAGTATGCCGCAACGCGCTTTCGTTCTATGGATTTGCTG
>JAFRGC010000019.1 GCA_017434025.1 Mogibacterium sp.
AGCGATCACAGAGATCAATAATAGTACTGCATATGTGATCAGCGTGGATATCAACAGCGGCATGAACGGAGACACAGGAGAAGCAGAACTTGCAGTAAGATCTGATCTGACAGTATCGATAGGATATTATAAGCAAGGTCTGTTCAGAGGAAATTCCGGAGAATATCTCGGCCGGCTGACGAATGTAGATATCGGAATCAAACTGATAGACGAAAACGGAGAAGAATATCAATAACAGATAATGATACACCGGGAGGATATAGTATTAATTGAGACTTTGTACCAAACCGCTAGCGCGGTAGTCAGCACCAGTCTGTTGCAAGAACGAACGTTATTCTTTTTTCAAATGAAAAAGGAGTAGCGTTCTTTTCTTGCGTCGTGTATCGTTGAATGTGCAACCAATCATTAATACCCACAGGAAAAGGTGCTTCCCCTTCTCGTATGCGTATTGTAACAGACTTGAGCATATTCAACAATAGCAAATTTCATTCAGGACTTCCTCCATAACCGATGGACTGCTGTCAATCGCTATCACTCATCAGTTTCAAGAGGAGGTCATATGAATTATCTTGAAAGTTTTCGCGAGATGATCTCGCTTCGCGGTCTGAGGGAAAGTACCCTCAGGACTTATCTTACATACATCACTGCATATCTTGACTACGTTTCTGACATTCTCTGCAAGACCCCGGAGGAGGTCACATGGCAGGAAATGCGCACTTTCGTCCAGTGGATCCAGAAAGAGCGCAGTATTGGTGACCGCACCATCAACTATGTCATAGCACAGCTCAGGTTCTTCACTCTGTATGTCCTGCATCAGCCCTGGGATCCATACCAGCTGCCTTACCGTAAATTTGACAGGTACATCCCGTTCGTACCAAGCCGCTCTGAAGTCCAGACCTTCATCAATGCCGTTGTCGATCACAAGGCAAAGATGATGATCATCCTGATGTACAGCTGCGGACTTCGCATCGGTGAAGTCTGCAATCTTCGCTACGAAGACATCGACAGAGCCGGTATGAGGATCCACATTACGAAGTGCAAGAATCGCTCCGACCGTTATGTTCCTCTGTCTCAGTTTGTGATCGATGCTCTGACAAGATACTGGCGTATGTACGGCGGCAAGTCCGGCGATTACATCTTTCGCAGCAGGAATGATCCGTCAAAGCATGTTGACTCCAGCTATGCATTTCGTCATATCCAGGCTACCGAGAAGGCTCTCGGCTGGCCTCACAGATTCAGGGCTCACACTTTCAGGCATGCGTTTGCGACACATTTCTATGAGGCCACCGGTGATCTCCTTGCTCTCAAGGAACTCCTTGGTCATCGCTCGATCAACTCGACAACCGTATATGTGACCCTGTCCGAGAGAATGGTCAGGAAGTATTCCAGCCCGATCGAGTCTCTGGAGGTCAGTTATGCGTGATCGTGAACCTTATGCCATTCGTGAGGTCTTTGCACATTCCCTCGACGATTTCCTCGAAGATCACTACACTTCCAGAGTGCAGCGGGATGCTGCAAACGCTATTGCTGACTGCAAGACCGGGAGGCTTGGAGTCAACTTCACGACCTGCGATGAGTGCGGTTATACGGAAGCTCACAATTGCTCATGCCGCAACCGCAACTGCCCTAATTGTCAGGGCGTGATGAAGGATGTATGGGTCGAGCAGAGACGTGCCGAGGTTATTGACGCCAGGAATATTCACGCTGTATTCACTGTGCCGCACTCGCTTAATGCTCTGTTTCTTTCGAACCAGGTTCTGCTGTACAAGCTACTGTTTTCGGCTGCATCCCAGACTCTGCTGACGCTGTCCCGCGATGAGCAC
>JAFRGC010000020.1 GCA_017434025.1 Mogibacterium sp.
GATTCGATCATCGGCAGGGACAAAGACGGAATGCTCAATGAGGACTACTGCAAATGGTGCTATGCTGACGGAACATACACATACAACGACATGGACGATCTTATCGATGTCTGCGTCGGTCATATGGCAAAAGATGGTTTCACTGAAGAGCAGGCCCGCTCATACATGAAAGAGATGCTTCCTTCGCTGGATTACTGGAAAAGGCATGATGAACTCAGCGATGGCGGAAAGTTTGATGAATTCAAGAAGCAGCTTATCAAGGAAATAAACGATCTTCAGATTGAGGGAATGCCTGAAGTAGACGGCCTGAATGCACTCGTCGGGAAGTATGTCAATCTTGAGTATCCGCTACCGAGCGGACTTAGTGTAAAATTCCTGGACGACAGCACTACATATCTTGGGAACCAGCTTGAACCGGAAACTGATATCGGGAGATGCTTTGGCATACTTGCAAACATTGATTTCATTATGGTGTGCACCTATGGAGAAGGCGGAACTGATCCGGAGCTCCTTCTTTATAAAAAGAGACGCTGATAATTAGCTTATGTGTTGGAGGAAATCGGAGACAGGCGGAGACAGAGGACGGTTCTCTGTCTCTTTCGTCTTGTGCTATAATTTGATTGCTAAAAGAGGACGAGAAGCTTAAAAACGGGTCCCCTTTTTGCTTATTATAGGGAACTTAGGGGAGGAGGAAACATGGCAAAGTATACAACAACTGTTGGCGGAACTTTAGATGAGCTTGTAACATACATCAAGCATAACGAACCGAAACTGGGTTCTACGATAACACTGGAAGAAGAGATAACAGGAACAGCAGATACTGTCAGATACTGGGTCGCTACCTTTGAGAGATATGCAATCCTCGGTGAAAACAGAGTCAGTCTTAATGTCATGCTGATTGAATACAGCGAAGGGGTCAAAGTAATAGCTACAGCATCAGGCGGCAGTCAGGGGGCGTTCTTCAAGATCAACACATGGAGTGAGGGCAATTTCCTGGATGCTTTTGTTGCGGTGATAAAGCCTTATAAAGCAAAAAAGGGATAGTAAACAGTAAAGGAAGGTGACCTCTTATGGCAATTGACAGAGCTGACTGGCATTGGGAGAGTGCGGAGAAGGAGTTCCGCGAGATGCATGGTATCACAGGGGAACTGACTCAGGAGCAGATCAATCAGATCTGGCTGCTGGCGGCCAACCACATAGGACTCTTCCTCCAGTGGATCATAGACCGCGGATTCGAAGGTGAGGACGCAGTTCCGGAAGATTGCGCCAAAGTCCGCGCAAGGCAGATGACAGGCGCAGAGTATCTGATGATCGACTGCGACGGCAAACTATGGGAATCCGACATCTGTGAGGATGCTTTGCCATTTGTGATGGCTTACTATTACGACGAGTCGGGCGAATATCTTGCACATTACTCAGAATGCTGCCTGGATGGAGATGACAAGCCTTGTTACGGTGTGATCACAGGCGAAGAGGAGTACACGCGCCTTAAGAGTAAAATGGATGAGGCGTATAAGAAGTTTGTTTCAACGATCTGAAATCTTATTGTTCCGAACTTGAGTCTTCGAAACACATTCATGATACTCTCCAGCTCATTACGGACAGCCCGATAGATGAAGACCGTTTTCAAAGAGTTCTTCACGATGCTGTTGAAAGAGACATAGCTGAGTTTGACATGCAGATTGCCAGGAACAACCGGAGAGCTATATGGGAGGGTATTATCGGTTTTATATTATGTGCCCTCGGCGTGATGCTTGCCTCCCCCCTGCCTCCTTTTCAGAGAACATTTCGCCATGTTGTGAGAACAATCAAATATCGTTGTCCAAGCCTTATTTTGTTATTGTGTCATTGACAGAAAAAATGATACCGGTCATGAGGTCTAACTCACGAAAAACAAAGGAGGCATAATATGTTCAAACGTTGGATCACTATACTGCTGTCAGTAGTAATGGCACTTTCTCTCGCAGCTTGCGGCGGCAATACAGACACCAGTACATCCGAAGCGGAACCTACTGCTGACGGATATACGACTGACACTCTGACAGTCAACATCTGGGACAGCAATCAGCAGGAAGGTCTTCAGAAGATCGCTGATGAATGGTCTGAACAGTCAGGAGTCAAAGTCAATATTGAGGTTATTTCATGGGTAGAGTACTGGACACTCCTTGAAGCCGGAGCTTCCGGCGGAGAACTGCCTGATGTTTTCTGGATGCACATCAACGAAGCAGAGAAATACATGGATAACGGAGTTCTTCTTGATCTCGATGATTACATCGCAGCGGATGACAAGATCGATCTGGCGAACTACTACGAAGGAATAGTAGATATTTATCAGCATGATGGAAATCAGTACGCGCTGCCTAAGGATCACGATACTATAGCGTTGCTGTATAACAAGGCAATATTCGATAAATACGGTGTAGATTATCCAACAGATGACTGGACATGGGATGATTATGCAGCTGCTGCGAAGAAGATAACTGAGGCCGGTAAGGTTGATGGCGTTTACGGAACAGCTATGAATACTAACGATGGCCAGGATGGATGGTATAACTTCATTTATGACTGGGGTGGATATCTTCTCAGCGACGATAAGAAGTCATCCGGACTTGACGATCCTAACACTATCGCTGCTATGAAATGGTTTGCTGATGAACTCATTCCATCGATGCCTGCACAGAATCTTATGGCTGATACCGACCCTGATGTGATGTTCATGAGTGGTATCATCGGAATGATGCTTCAGGGTTCATGGATGGTCAATACATTCTATACTGCAGATAATTCTGCGGATTATGCATGGGCAGAAATCCCTTACTACGATGCGAACGGTAACGGAAGTGCTGATGAAGGAGAGCGTTGTTCCCTGTATAACGGACTCGGATGGGCTGCAAGCGCTAAGACAGCAGATCCTAAAGCTGCTTATGATCTGATCTCCGCATTCTGTTGCGAGGAAGGACAACTTAAGCAGTCCGAATATGGAGTAACAATGGCTGGTTACAAGGGAGCATCTGATGCATTCCCAGGAGCATTCGAGGGAATGGATATCTCTTCTTTCCTGAAAGTTGAAGAAGACGGAACCCTGATACAGCATCCTGCTTCCCGCTACACTACACGTTGGGAAGGCATGTTCACAACTGAATTTGTCAATGGCTGGCAGAATCCATCAACTATGGAAGAAGTCTGCAAGAGCATTGCAGCAGAAATGAACAGCATTTTAGCAGAGGAATAGGCTGAAAAAGTCTGCTATACTATGAGTCAGGGCGAGAGTTCTGACTCATAGTTTATTTTCGGAGGCGGATATGCTGACAAGAGATACTGCGAAGCGCAATAAATTCTACCACTGTCTGGAATATGACCATGATCAGAAAGGCGATTTGTGTCTGGTAGCCAGCGGAATGGAACGAGTTGATCCGGGAGTTACCTACGGACCTGATCGCCGTGATTGCTGGCATCTGCATGTGATCCAATCCGGGAAGGGTCAATTGACAATACTGGAGGACGGAAAGATGTTGACCCTGCACCCTCAAGCCGGGCAGATGTTTATTCTCAAGGATGGAGAAACTGTAAAGTACACTTCAGACACTGCCGACCCCTGGAATTATTGCTGGGTCACTTATACCGGAACCAAATCAAAAGAAATCACAGAAATGATCGGTTTTAGTGATGGTATATACTGCCTTGATTCGACTGTCGAAGCGAGACAATTCTTTGAACTGGTTAAACACATGCATGAATATCCTGAATTCAATTATGTCAGTGATCTTCATAGATGCGGCATACTTCGTGAATTCCTTGCTCTGGCGATTGAAGGAACTCAGTCCGCGGAGCGTAGAATGGAGATGAGATACGATTATTCTCCCGAATTCTATGTGCAGCGCGCAGAGGACTTCATACACTACAATTACGCTACAATAACGATTGGAGATGTGGTCGATTACATAGGTTTTTCCAGAAGTTATTTCTCTACTATGTTCAAAAGATACAAAGGGGTATCACTTCAGACATACCTTAGAGATTACCGATTGCAGCAAGGCTGCAGACTTCTTATCGAAACAGGGCTTCCAGTAAACGAGATAGCAGTAAGAATTGGTTATATAGACCCGCTCACATTCTCCAAAGTATTCAGGGATAAATATGGGGCCAGCCCTACTGACTACAGAAAGCGAAATAATAAATATTAGGACTAGGAGTAAAGACAATGAAACCTCACACAATCGCACCAACACCACCAATGGGCTGGAATTCATGGAACTCTTTCGGTAGCCAGATCAATGAATCACTGATCTGTTCCACGGCAGATGCTATGGTCGAATACGGACTTCTGGATGCGGGGTACGAATACCTGATAATCGATGACTGCTGGAGCCTCAAAGAGCGTGACAGCAATGGCAATTTGGTAGCTGATCCGGAAAAATTCCCACACGGCATCCGATATGTGGCAGACTATGTGCATGACAAAGGACTCAAGCTCGGCATTTATTCATGCTGCGGCGTGCGCACATGTGCCGGGTATCCGGGAAGCCTCGAACATGAATTCGCTGACGCTGCTACATTTGCATCCTGGGGCGTAGACTATCTTAAATATGACAACTGCAACCGGCCTGAATCGCTTGGAACTAATCTTCTTTACAGGCGCATTGCTATGGCTCTGAGAAATTGTGGGCGGGATATTCTCCTTGCCGCATGTCAGTGGGGGACGGAGAATGTTCATCAGTGGATCCGCTCCTCCGGAGCGCAAACGTTCCGTTCTACGGTAGATATTCAGGACTGCTGGAAATCTATAGAATCGATTGCATCTGCAAGACTTGAGCTGCCTTTTGCCGGTGGAGCTGAATGCTTCAATGACATGGATATGCTGGTGGTCGGTATGTATGGAAAGAGCTATAATCCTGAAACAGCTATGGGAGGCTGCACTGACGAAGAGTATCAGACCCATTTTGCCCTCTGGGCTATGCTTAATTCACCGCTGATCATCGGCTGCGATGTGCGCAATATGTCTGAACAGACGCAGAAGATCCTTACCAACAAAGAACTGATTGCTATCAATCAGGATCCTGAATGCAGAACATGCTACAAACTGTCTGTATACGGCAATCCGGATGCTTTTGTGCTGGTCAAACCGCTCTGTGATGGAGACTACGCTGTGGGATTGTTCAACTTCAGTGATGTGGCTGCGAATGTCTCGGTAAATTTCTGGGACATGGGAATCTCTGCATCATCGAGGCGCATGATGGCTATGAGGGACTGTATCAGGCACCATGACGCAGGAACTCACCATGAAATGTTCTCACAGCCTGTCCCGGCCCATGGATGTGAAGTGTACAGATGCAGAGTATCGGAGGCATAGGTATGACGAAACACAAATGCATGCAGTGCAGAGCAGCTCTTAGCGGAGACGAGATTGCGCTGCATAGAAAACTATTTAGCAGGGTGGCACGTGAATTCTTGTGTCTTGACTGCATGTCACAGATGATGGATGTAGAAAAAGCCAAACTAATAAGTCTGATCAACTATTATCATAGAACCGGAGAGTGCGCTTTATTCGCTAAGACGGACTGATTCCGATTGAAAAAGATTCCGGGGAGACAGGGGACCAACTCTTGCTGGATGAAGGCTTCTTCCGGGAAGTGCGGGTTTTCGGGAAAACGATCCCGTGCATAGCACCCGGCGGGGATGAACTGATCCGCGATCTACTGAAATGATTATTTTTGACGAAAAATGATTAATTATGATTGAATATGGTTAGAAGAAGTGTTATTATTGAAATATAGTAAAGCTGGTTAACGGAGATATCAAATGCTTTCTGAAGAACGAAGAAACGCTATCGTATCGTATATTGACAAAAACGGTACAGCAACTGTTCAGGATCTCGTCGACGTCATCGATGCCTCTGCTGCAACGATCAGACGTGACCTTTTGATGCTTCATAACGAGAATAGGATCGTTAAGGTGTTCGGCGGAGCTACGTCCCTTGATTATAAGGAGATGAGCTCTGCCGAACCTTCTGTTGGGGATAAAATGACGCTCAATACAAGGGAGAAGGAGCTTATCGCAGAGTATGCTGCCTCTCTCATCAGCGATGATGATTTTGTCTATATCGATTCCGGAACTACGACATTATGCATGATAAACTATATCACCAACTCCAAGGCTGTTTATGTCACGAACGGGATCGTGCATGCCAAGAGACTGATCGAGCGCGGCTATTCCACGATGATCATCGGAGGAAAGGTCAAACCGACAACGGAGGCGGTGATCGGATCACGCAGCGTTGAGGAACTTGCCAGATTCAACTTTACCAAATCATTCATGGGCACGAACGGGATCACGGAGAGAGCAGGGTTCACGACCCCTGATGAGGAGGAGGCACTGGTCAAGTCCGAAGCGATCAAGCACACTTTACAATCCTATGTGCTGGCCGATCATTCCAAATTTGGAGTAGTGACCCCGGTGACCTTTGCTAATATATGGGATTGTTGTATAATTACAGACACCGTACCTGATAAGAACTACGCAGACCTGACAATGATCAAGTCTGTTTCACAGCAATAGATACACTTTCATCATGAGGTTCAAAGGAGGTACCAATGATCTACACAGTTACATTTAATCCCGCGATCGACTATATCGTAAGGATGGATAAGCCGATTGAAGTGGGTATGACCAACAGATCCGTATCCGAAGACTGTTTCTTCGGCGGCAAGGGCATCAACGTCTCCACGATCCTTAAGAATCTCGGGATCGAGAATACGGCACTCGGATTTGCTGCCGGTTTCACGGGAGAAGCGATCGTCAAGAGTGTGGTCGGCAAAGGCATCATCGCAGATTTCATAATGCTCGAGGAAGGCATCTCCAGGATCAACGTCAAGATCAAGTCGGATGAAGAGACGGAGATCAATGCTCAGGGACCGAAGATCAGCAAAGAGGCTTACGATGAGCTTCTGTGCAAACTCGACAAGCTGCAGGAAGGCGACGTCCTTATCCTGGCAGGGAGCATCCCGAGTTCGCTGCCAAGTGATGTTTATGAGATCATCCTTGAGAGACTTTACGGAAGAGGGATCATGTTCGTGGTTGACGCCACCAAGGACCTCCTGCTGAAAGTCCTCAGATTCAATCCATTCCTGATCAAACCTAACAATCACGAGCTCGGCGAGATGTTCGGAGTCGTTCTCAAGACGGACGATGAGATCGAGGAATACGCCAGGAAGCTCCAGGAAATGGGCGCCAGAAATGTTCTGATCTCAATGGCGGGTGACGGTGCGATGCTCATCACTGAGGACGGACAGAGATTCCGTGTAGGCGTACCGAAGGGCAAAGTCAAGAATTCCGTCGGTGCCGGAGATTCGATGGTAGCGGGCTTCGTTGCAGGATATATGAAGACGCATGATTACCGTGTAGCCCTCAACATGGGCACCGCAGCAGGAAGTGCGACCGCATTTTCCGACGATCTCGCAACAGGAGATCTTATCAACAGTATTTACGAAACGCTGTAAGCATAAGGCGAAGCAGTTTCGTTAATATAACATATCAAACGAGATGTCAGTAAAACAAATGCGCGCAGCGCAGGAAGGGGAAAAATGAAAATTACGGACTTACTCAAGAAAGAAGGGATCGCCCTTAATCAGAAAGTAGCTGATCAGGGTGAAGCCATCGATATCATGGTAGGACTCCATGACAAGGTAGGCAACCTCAACAACAAGAAGGAATACAAGAAGGCTATCGAAGCCAGAGAGGCCAAGGGAACGACGGCTGTAGGAATGGGGATCGCTGTTCCTCACGCTAAGTCAGCATCCGTTAAGAAGCCTGGTCTTGTTGCGATCACAGTACCTGAGGGAGTAGATTACAAGGCTCCGGACGGACCGAGCAAACTGCTCTTCATGATCGCTGCACCGGACGGCGCTGCTGATACCCATCTCGAAGTGCTTTCCAAGCTCATGACAATGCTCATGAACATGGAGTTCACACAGGCACTCGTTAAGGCTAAGACTCCGGATGAATTCCTGGGACTCATCGACGCACAGGAAGCTGAGCGTGACAAGAAGGAAGAGAAGAAAGCTGCAGCTGCAGCTCCAGCAGCTAAGGCTGAGCCTGCAAAGGAGACCAAGCTCCTCGCTGTAACAGCATGCCCGACCGGTATCGCACATACCTACATGGCTGCTGAGGCACTCGAGCAGTGCGCAACTAAGAACGGCCTTTCCATCAAGGTCGAGACAGATGGTTCCGGCGGAGCTAAGAACAAACTTACAGCTGCCGAGATCAAAGACGCTGACGTTATCATCGTTGCTGCCGACAAGAACGTTGAGATGGCACGTTTCAACGGCAAGAAGGTAATCAAGGCTTCAACAGCCGATGCTATCCATCGTTCAGACGACCTCATCGCTCGCGCGGTAGCAGGAGAAGTTGCGGTATATCAGCATTCCGGCGCAGTTGCTGAAGCAGAACAGTCATCGGAGAAAGAGAGCGTAGGAAGATTCTTCTATAAGAACCTCATGGATGGTGTTTCACACATGCTCCCATTCGTTATCGGCGGTGGTATTCTTATCGCTATCGCATTCCTCCTCGATGATTACTCAATTGACCCGAGCAACTTCGGCTCCAACACACCTGTAGCTGCATGGTTCAAAGCTATCGGCGGAACGGCATTCAACTTCATGCTGCCGATCCTCGCAGGATTCATCGCACGCAGTATCGCTGACCGTCCGGGACTTGCAGTCGGCTTCGTAGGAGGCGCTCTTGCTGCATCCGGCGCGACATTCGCTTCACCTGGCGGCGGCATCCCATCCGCATTCCTGGGAGCTCTCGTAGCTGGTTTTGCTGCAGGCTTCATCGTTAAGGGACTCCAGAAAGTATGCGAGAAGCTTCCTCCTGCACTGGAAGGAATCAAACCGGTACTTATCTATCCACTTGGCGGAATATTGATCATAGGATTGGTAATGTGCGCGATCAACCCTATCGTAGGTGCGCTCAATGCATGGATCTCCAACGTTCTGATGGGAATGAGCTCCGGATCCACCGTTGTTCTCGGACTCCTTCTCGGCGCTATGATGGCGACAGATAGGGGCGGCCCGCTCAACAAGGCAGCATATGTATTCGGTACAGCAGCACTTGCAGCTCAGAACGAGATCGGATACATGATCATGGCTGCAGTAATGGTCGGCGGAATGGTTCCTCCTATCGCTATCGCACTTTCAACAATTATTCATAAGAAGAAATACACAGAAGCTGAGAGAAAATCCGGTCCTGTCAACTTCATCATGGGACTCTGCTTCATCACAGAGGGAGCTATCCCGTATGCAGCTGCAGACCCACTGCACGTGATCCCGTCTCTGATGGTAGGTTCCGGAGTTGCCGGAGCGCTCTCAATGGCATTCAAGTGCACTCTCATGGCACCGCACGGCGGAATCTTCGTATTCCCTGTAGTCGGCAACGTAGTTATGTATCTGGTAGCGCTGCTCATCGGTTCAGTTATCGGATGCCTGCTGCTGGGCTTACTCAAGAAAAACGTTCAGGAATAATATACAGGATCAGCTGATAACAGAAAGGAGCATAATAAAATGGTATCACAGAATATTACAATCAAGAATGAACAGGGCATGCACATGCGTCCGGCAAGTCTGCTTTCCCAGATGGCAGCTAAATATGACAGCAGCATTAAAATCATGTTCAGCGGAAAAGAGATTGACTGCAAGAGCCTTATGTTTCTGATGGCTGCAGGAATGAAGTGCGGTTCGGAAATCGAACTTGTATGTGACGGAGCTGATGAAGCAGCTGCACTTGCTGAGATCACAGCATTCATCGAGTCCGGCATGGGCGACTGATCAATATTTTCAAATGTCTGCTCCTCTGCAGTTTTGCAGAGGAGCATTTACTAATGGAGGAACGAATATGTATAAAGGAATTGCTGCATCGAGGGGAATCGGTATCGGCAGTATTTGCCGTTTAATTGAACATGATCTTTCCTTCGAAGCGAAAATAGTCTCGGATACAGCTGCGGAGAAGGAACGTTTTCGCAAAGCCATTGACAGTTTCGTAGAGGATACGAACGCGATGGCTGATGAAATACGCAAGAACATAGGACCGAAGGAAGCCGAGATCCTTCTTGGCCACGCCGTCATGATATCCGATCCTGCAATGTCAGGTGAAATGTTCAAAATGATAGAGGGCGGGCAGTGCGCAGAGGCAGCACTTACTGCTGTATGCGATATGTTCATAGGCATGTTCTCCCAGATGCCGGATGAGATGATGCGCCAGAGAGCGTCAGATATCTCTGATGTCAAGGTCAGTGTGCTCAAGAAACTGCTTGGTGTAGAGGATATCGATATCAGCAAGGTCCCGAAGGGAACTGTGCTGGTCTGCAAAGACCTCACTCCGTCCATGACATCGCAGATCGTGAAAGAGACTGTGGCCGGAATCATTACTGAGGTCGGAGGCAAGACTTCCCACTCCGCTATTCTCGCAAGGGCCCTCGAGATACCGGCGGTTCTTTCCGTACCGGGAATCGTTGACGCGGTCAAAGATAAGGATACCGCGATCATAGACGGCACCGAGGGCGATGTCTACATCAATCCGGAAGGAGACGTTCTCGCCCAGTATATCATCAAGCGTGAAGAGTTCATCAGGAAACAGGCTGAGCTCAAGACGTTCTTCGGCAAAGAGACTCTGACAGCAGATGGCGATAAGCTCGAGATATACTGCAACATCGGAACTCCTAAGGATGCGAAGAAAGCTATGGAATGTGATGGCGAAGGCGTTGGCCTTTTCCGTTCCGAGTTCCTGTATATGGATAATACGCATCTCCCGACCGAGGAGGAACAGTTCGAAGCATACAAGGAAGCAGTTGAGACCATGCAGGGCAAGACTGTCATCATCCGTACACTTGATATCGGCGGTGATAAAGACATCCCTTACATGGACTTCGAGAAGGAAGAGAATCCATTCCTCGGATTCAGAGCAGTCAGATATTGCGTTGCTAACCTGGATACATTCAAGGTACAGCTCCGCGCTATCACCAGAGCCAGCGCTTACGGTAAGGTTAAGATCATGGTTCCTCTCGTCACAACCGTCGATGAGGTAAGAACTGTCAAGAAACTTGTAGCGGAGATCAAGGATGAACTGAAAGCCGAAGGCATCGCGTTTGACAGCGATATAGAAGTCGGATGCATGATGGAGACTGCAGCAGCATCACTGATAGCAGATCTTCTCGCGAAGGAAGCAGACTTCTTCTCCATCGGAACCAACGACCTCACGGGATACACCATGGCCGTAGACAGAGGCAATGCCAAGGTCGCATATCTCTATTCCGCGTTCCAGCCGGCGGTACTCCGTTCGATCAGGCAGATCATCGCAGCCGGCAAAGAAGCAGGCATCCCTGTCGGAATGTGCGGAGAAGCAGCTGCGGATCCACTCATGATCCCGCTGCTCATGTCGTTCGGACTCGATGAGTACAGCGTCAATCCTGTGCTCGTCCTCACAGCGCGCTGCATCATTTCAAAATGGACGAAAGCCGAAGCTGATGCCTTAGCGGATAAAGTAATGGCAATGGATACAGAGGAAGAGATCGTAGCAGCTCTTAAGGCGGCAGCCAAAGAATAGAGTTATTATGCATTTGTTAAAATACACAAAAATGGGCAGAAATTTGTCCGTAACGTGTTGACTATTCACAAATTCAATGCTACATTATCAATAACTTAATACCAACAAACCTACGAGGGAGAGTGAGTAGGTCACGATGCTTGCATATGAGCGAGCTGCCGGCGGTGAGAGGGCAGCATGTGGAGGCGTGATTGAATGGACTCCTGAGGGCGACAGGAAAGGGATATATATCCTGAGTATGGGAGACGGAGAGAAAACTCCGTTAACAAATGATGCATATGATGGTATGCAGTGAGTGGGCAGGGGCGACTCTGCCAAGCCGGGTGGCACCGCAGAAGTTTTGTATTACTATGCTTCTGTCCCAGCATTTATTATGCCGGGACGGGAGCATTTTTCTTTCTCCCTTTCAGGCAGTAATAACTCACATTTGCACAGAAACAGACTGGAGAAAAGGAGAATTGAGAAATGGAGAACTACCGTATCTATCTGACAGAAGAAGAGATTCCGACACACTATTACAACCTGAGAGCAGACATGAAGAAAAAGCCCGCGCCGCTCCTCAACCCGGGAACGATGCAGCCGATGACAGCTGAAGAACTCAGCGGAGTATTCTGCGAGGAGCTCGTAGCACAGGAACTGGATAACGACACAAGGTACATAGAGATCCCTGAAGAGATCAGGGAATACTATAAGACCTACAGACCGTCTCCAGTGATCCGGGCTTACAACCTTGAGAAGCAGCTCGGTACACCGGCAGCCATATACTTCAAGTTTGAAGGCAATAATACATCTGGTTCACACAAACTCAATTCAGCTGCTGCTCAGGCATACTACGCCAAGAAGCAGGGGCTGAAAGGCGTTACTACCGAGACCGGAGCAGGTCAGTGGGGGACCGCTATGTCGATGGCATGTGCGCATTTCGGACTGGAGTGCAAGGTTTACATGGTCAAGGGCTCCTATGAGCAGAAACCGTTCCGGCGCGAGGTGATGCGCACATACGGCGCAGATGTTGTGGCATCTCCGTCAGATACTACTCAGGTAGGGCGCTCGCTTCTCGAGCAGTTCCCGGGCACAACCGGAAGTCTGGGCTGTGCTATTTCAGAAGCTGTGGAAGTCGCCGTCGGAACAGAAGGGTACAGATATGTTCTCGGCAGTGTGCTCAATCAGGTGCTCCTGCATCAGAGCGTGATCGGACAGGAAGCGTATACCGCTTTGAAGAAGATCGGGGTGAAGCCTGACATCATCGTAGGCTGCACAGGCGGAGGGTCCAATCTCGGCGGTCTCATTGCTCCGTTCATGGGAGAAAAACTCAGAGGGGAAGAAGACTACAGATTCATCGCAGCTGAACCGGCCTCCTGTCCGAGCCTGACCAGAGGCAAGTATCTGTATGACTTCTGCGATACCGGCAATGTCTGCCCGCTTGCCAAAATGTATACTCTTGGAAATAAATTCATCCCTTCACCGATACATGCCGGCGGACTGAGATTCCACGGAATGAGCACGATCATTTCCGAATTATACGATCAGGGAATGATGGAAGCGGTAGCGTATGAGCAGACGGAAGTGTTCGAGGCGGCAGAGATCTTTGCAAGAGCTGAAGGGATCCTGCCTGCGCCTGAGAGCAGCCATGCGATCAAAGCAGCGATAGACGCAGCGTTGGAGTGCAAGAAGAGCGGCGAGGCAAAAACGATACTCGTAGGACTTTCCGGGACCGGCTATTTCGATCTGGTAGCCTATAAGCAATACAACGATGGCACTTTGACTGACTATATTCCTACCGATGAGGATCTGGCAGAAGCGATCAAATGTGTTCCGCCACAGCCGGCAGAATAGTGATTTATGTGCTTTGACAATACGATTAGTTTTGTTTAACATATATATGATATGTAAGATATATCCCAATAAAAGGGAGGACAAAATGATCGACGCTAAGGATGCTGCATATACGATAGCGCTATTCTGTAGACTTAATACCAGAGCGAGGCTTACCAGACCGCTGAGAGGGGGAGAGATCGGCTTGCTCGTCTATCTTGACAGCGATGAGACTGTCCACACTTCTGTTGCAGCAGCATCGTTCTTCATGATCAGCAAAGCGGCTATTTCAGGGCTGGTGAAGAGTCTTGAACAGAAGGGGCTGATCAGGAGGGAGAAATCTGAGGCAGACGCAAGGCAATATGATCTGTTTGTAACTGATGAAGGCAAGAGGATCGTTAAAGTAGTTGCAGAGGCATATGAGAAGAGGGTCGTTGATCTGAGCAGCATAATCGGTGAGGATGAATTTGAGAAATTCATAGAAACCATGAACAAAGCCAATGACTATATTGCTGAAGAACTGAATGCCTGATGCAGTATTTCTATGGCAGCTGGATCGCTCTCTGAACTTTGGGGCGATCAGCAGGACAAGGTCTCCCAGCCATGACAACTCTACAATTATCAGGAAATAATCAAGACCCCGGTCGATCAGCCCGGGGTCTTTTGCTTATCCTTTGTTTATCTGCCTTATCCGCTTCCAGGTATCTGCCAGGTCCTCGTTCACTACCTGCCGCGGTTCGAATCTGCATACCCAGCAGGCAAACTGGAAGAAGCTGGCCTGCAGCGCTATCGAAAGCACTGTGCCTAAACCGAACGCAGCGCCCATCAACACTCCGGCACCCAAGGCGATCATCTCAAGGATGAACTTATACGTTCCGATCGGAATGCGTGGATAGATCCTTCCAGTGATGACCATCAGTGTATCACGGGGACCTGCGCCGAGGCCAGGACTCATGTATACGACTGTGGCGAATGCGATGATCAGCTGCCCGAGAAGGGAGTAGATCACGCCGACTGCGAGATTTGGTGGATCCGGGATGAAAGTCAGTGTTCTCAGGAAGAAATCCGATATCGCCGGAATAAGCGTGACATTGAGGACGGTCCCAAGACCGAGTTTGCCCTTGCCAAGGAAGTCAATGACGAGAAGCGCGATCCCGATCGCGAATACACTGGTCCCGAAACTGATCCCGGTGATGTTCGACATGCCGAGCGCCATGGTGTTCCAGCCGTTTGTGCCGGCTGAGCCTGCGATCACTCCCCAATAACTGCCCAGCGCATAGAGCGCCAGGCCGGCGATGCATATGATTATTCTCCTGCAATAGTCTTTGATCATAATGTTTTCTTCAATATTACGGTGTATCAGTTCTTTCCGGTCAGCTGCATGATGTGGAACGACAAACGCAGTCTGAAACGCACTTCAGGATCATCGAGGTCGATACCGCACAGTTCTTCGATCTTCCTGATCCTGTAGATCACGCTGTTCCTGTGCAGGTACAGCGCTTCAGCAGTATCTTTGATGCTGCTGCTGGTCTCAAGATAGGTGCGGAGTGTCTCGAGAAGTCTGGTGCCGTTTGCCTCGTCATATTCGATGAGACACGGAACTGCTTGATCATAATACCGGCTTATGGATTCTTTCTCTGACAGATGCTGCAGCAAGATATCTACACTGTACTTCTCAAACGGGAAGATGAGATCATCCGGAGATATGACAGTGCCTACCTCAAGTGCATCTTTTGCCTCTCTCATGGCTTCGCGGAGCAGGTCGATCTTATGGAATGTGCTGCTGATACCGACTCTGACTTCATACGCTGCAGGGAACAGCTTAAGGAGCTGGCCTGCCGCGCTTATTTCGTCTGAACTGCAAACAGCGGTGACGGCCTTGCGGTGAGTGATGACATGGCAGTCAGGCAATTCCTTGTGAAAAGCTTCTCTGAGAGCAGAACCACTGGTAAATGGAGCTTCGTCATTAGATGCTTTGAAGAACAGCAAATTCATGTTTTCCTGGAATTTGAGGTTCCTGTATGCTTCCGGAAGGCTCTCCGGAGGCATCCCGATCAGCAGATTATACAGGAAACTCTGGTATTCGCTGGTCCTGTACAGCAGATCAGGAGAGTAGGTCAGCAAAGTGTAGCCAGTGACGCCGCTCAGGATACGGAGCATATCAACATGCTCCGCCCGGTACGTGTCGGAGCCTTCGATCAGGAGCAGAGATCCTATCCATGCGTCCTTGCAATATACACGGCTCGCGAGTTTGCGGTACGGAGACTGCTTGCAGGTGACCTCAAAAGGAGTAGTACTCGAATCAGCCATCTGAACGGACTTGAGCTTGCGGACCTCGCTGATGAATTCATAATCACAATATCCTTTGCGGATATTCTCTTCCCACAGGGCATCGATGACCGGCACCTGTGTCGAATAGCCGAGGATCCGGAAATCCCGGTCGATGAGGACGAGGGAAGCGTTGAAGGACTGTGACGCTACATCGATAAGCGCTTCGACGCTTCTGACGTTATCCGCAACATCCATCAGGTAATGATAGAAGCTGTCCCTGTTGATGTCATTGAGCATCGCCTGGATGCTGTTGAACAGAACGGCAAAATGCTCCGGAGAAATGCAGGCGAGGTTGCCGGAAGTGCTGCAAACACTGCAATCCTCCGGCTTGGAAGCCAAAATGCAGTTCTCCGGGAGCGATGCCGGTTGTCTGTCGTAACTAAAGTAAAGTGTCGATTCATCGGAATCCTCCGATATACCGTCCCAGAGCTTTACACTGGTGATCTGAGGATCAGAAGAGGATGAAATGATGCAAATATCCGAGCGTTTGCCTAGAATTTCAACGATTTCAGAGAATTTCATATATGCCTGTCCTCCGTCTGAATAGAGTTGGAAGATTGTTTTTTCGTGTATTTCAATTATGTATTGAATTTAGTATATGATGCACAAATTGTCAATGATAATTCATTCACTGAGTACGTGGTGCATATCATGGCATTGATATACAATTAACACGGAATAGTTATTGTTTTATCCTATGACAAGGAGGACTGATTATGTACGATAAGCTGTTTGAAAAAGGCAGGATCGGCAATGTAGAGCTCAAGAACCGTCTGGTCATGACACCGATGGGAACGAATCTGGCTGAGCTCGACGGTACTGTAGGCCCTGCTATGCTCGCATATTTCGAGGCGAGAGCTAAGGGCGGGTGCGGCCTGATCATGCCTGAGATCTGCAAAGTCAATGAGAAGACCGGCGTAGGAATGTTCCGTCAGATCGCTGCTACCAGTGACAGACATATTCCTGGACTTGCTAAACTCGCAAACACTGTCCATAAGTATGGATCGAAAATCTTCATCCAGCTCCATCATCCGGGACGTGAAGGAATGTCATCGCTGATCGGCGGGCAGCCATGTGTCTCCGCATCTGACAGAATGTGCAAAGTCTCGATGCAGGAGACTCGCCCGATGACACTGGACGAGATCCATGAACTTGTAGTACAGTTCGGTGACGCGGCACTTCGCTGCAAGAAGGCGGGAATCGATGGCGTGGAACTTCACTGTGCGCACGGCTATCTGCTGCAGCAGTTCCTATCACCATATACAAACAAGAGAACGGACGAATACGGTGGAAGTTTCGAAAATCGTATGCGTATCGTGCTGGAGATCATCGAGGATATCCGGAGCAAGTGCGGTAAAGATTATCCTCTTGGCTGCAGAGTATCCGTTGATGAGTTCCTGGATACAGTCGGTGTTACAGAAGATTACATCCACATTCAGGATGGAATCAGGATCGTTAAAGTGCTTGAAGCTGCAGGAATCGACTTCGTTGATGTCAGCTGTGCGCTTTATGAGACAGGCCTGTGTGCTGTAGAACCGATTTCCTTCGCGCAAGGGTGGAGGAAGCCTTTTGTCAAGGCTGTCAAAGATAATGTAAACATCCCGGTCATTGCTGTTTCTTCGATTCGTGAGCCTGCTGTTGCAGAAGCATTCATGGAAGAAGGCGTCGTTGATTTTGTAGGTATGGGCAGATCATGGCTCGCTGACCCTGAATGGGGCAGGAAAGTGCAGGAAGGCAGAGAAAGTGAGCTCAAGAAATGCATCAACTGTCTGAGGTGCTTCGAGACCCTGATGGGACTCAATGCTCAGGGCCTGCCGTTCGAGTGTGCGGTCAATCCTGTTACTTGCAATGAATACCGCTACGGCGATCTTGTTCCTGACACATGCGCGCACAAGGTTGTCGTCGTAGGAGGCGGTCCTGGCGGAATGTCCGCAGCAGAGACCCTCGCTAAGAGAGGCGTTAAGGTAACTCTGTTCGATCGTCAGGATACTCTCGGAGGTACCGTCAACCTTGCGAAACTCCCGCCTCTCAAGGAGAGAATGGAGTGGATCGCGGATTACTACAGAGATAGTTTTGCGCGTCTCGGCGTGGACGTTCAGCTGGGCAAAGAGGTAACCGCAGATGATGTCGCTGCGCTCGAGCCGGATGCAGTAATACTCGCAACAGGATCCAAGGCTGTGATCCCGAAGTCGCTGCCTGGCGTTGACGGACCGAATGTTTACACGATCGAGGAAGTGCTTACCGGTAAGAAAGACATCGCCGGCAAGTCGGTAGCAATGATCGGCGCAGGACTTACCGGTCTGGAGGCAGGTGAGTATCTTGGCGAGAGAGGCTGCAAGGTCACATTCGTGGATATGCTCAAGGCTGCCGGTACGAACGCATACAAGAACAATGTTCTTGATATCATGAGCAGACTGAGAAAGATGGACATTGAATGGGCACTCGGTCATGCGCTCAAGGAGATCACTGCTGACGGAGTAGTCGTTGAGAACGTTGATACCGGAGAAGAGAAGAAGATCGGTGCGGAGGCAGTAGTGCTCTCGCTCGGATATCGCCCTGACCAGAGTCTCAAAGCGGCACTCGAAGAGAAAGGCATTGAAGTAAAACTCGTCGGATCCGCTATTCAGGACGGCACGATCGCACCTGCTACAAGAACAGGATATGAGGTCGGAGCTGCACTGTTCAGAGCGGCTGAGCCAAGCTTTGTTGTTCCTAAAGAAGACATGAAGAAGTTCGCTCAGGTATCAAGGATGGACAAACAGGAAGGCGTCTATCTCGCATATCTGACTGATCCGGCAGCGATCCGCAAAGTGCTTCCGGCACCGCTCGAGCCGTTCTCAGTACCTGTAGTAACAGTATCCGTATGCCATGTCAAAGAACCGTCATTCGCGGACAACTATTATGAAACGATCCTAGGTATTTACTGCACATATAAGGGCCAGCTCGGCATGTATCCGATCAGTCTGCTCCTCGGAGGAGAAGGTGCTGAAATGGCTACGCAGCTCGGACGTGACAACTCAGCGATCCCGAAGAAGCTCGGGTCAGAATTCATGATCAGGAAGACTGACGACGGCAAGGTCAAAGTCAGCGTCGCAAGGAAAGGCAAAGAGGTCATCAACGTAGAGATGGAGCTCGGTTCATACAACCATCCTCTGACTCACGTACTCTACCAGGCACCTGCTCCGGGCAAGGAGACAGCAGGAAGCGGCTACTATTTCCACTTCGACCGTCTGCCGGATGAGAACGGAGTATGGAAGTTCACCAACACATGCCTCATCCGCAATGTGGTCAAGTACCTGTATGATGCATGGACACCTGGATATATCACCAAGCTTGAGCTGAACTCGACAGCAGATGATCCATGGGGCTGCCTGCCGATCAACACGATCGTAGGAGGAGCTTATGCCGAGAACAATCTGCTGATCACAGCACTGCAGAAACTCGAAGATGTAGACGCAGAGGAGCTGATGCCGATGATCATGCCGGCATGGTATGACAGAACGACGTTCATGGAAACCGGCCGTAAATAGTGATCCGGATAACAGATAATACAGGCACCCAAAAGGCCGTCGCAGGAATGCGGCGGCCTCACTTATTCATGCGATAGCTCGCGGTGCTCTGTTACATGCCGAGAACGATCCCGATCACGGCAGATGCCGCGATGAAAACGATCGGATGGACCTTCTTGAGCGGAGTGTACCTGATGCAGATGAATACTGCCGCGCACAGGATGATCGCAGGCCAGTAGAAGGTCTGTACTGATCCGTCTGCAGTGGTGTGATCCATCAGCGCGATCTTCGCGACCTGCAGCATAGCTGTGGTAATGAGGGCAACCGAGGCAGCGCGCAGTCCATAGAAGACAGCATCCACGACTTTCGACTGACGGAACTTCTGAAGGAATCCGGATATCACCAGAATAATGATGATCGAAGGGAAGATCAGGCCGAGGGTGGCCACGATGCCTCCCGGGATCCCGGCGGTGGTGTAACCTGCGTACGTCGCCATATTGACACCGAGCGGTCCCGGCGTCGATTCAGAGATGGCGATCATATCTGCGAGCTGTGCAGGTGAGAACCAGCCGGTGCGTATCCCCATGTCGGAGAGGAACGGTATCGTCGCAAGACCTCCACCGACTGAAAACAGCCCTACTTTGCAGAATTCGAAGAAGAGTCTCAGCAAAATCATTTCTTGAGACCTCCTTTCGCGCTGCGGATAACGAGGCCGAGAACGCCGGATATCAGGACGAGGAAGACCGGTGATGTGATGACATCCCAGACGGCTGCAAGATTGGCAGGAGTTGCGAGGAATGTTCCTGATGCTGCAAGTCCCAGCACGATCAGATATATGATACGGGTCGGCCAGTCTTTGACCGCGCCTTTAAACAGTTTGATCACACTGGAAAGGATCAGCGCTGTGACACAGGCCCTGACACCATTGAAGGCGTGGGCGATGACCGGCAGATCCATATATCCGCTGAGAAAAGCTGCGATCACAGTTATGATAATGATCGGACCGGAAACGACTCCGAGCGTAGCAAAAACACCGCCGGCTATGCCCGCGTTGTATGAACCGACGAAAGTCGCGGTGTTGACGGCTATGACTCCCGGCGTACACTGCCCGACAGCATAGTAATCCGCCAGCTGATCCTCCGTCGACCAGCCTTTCTTCTCTACGATTTCACGCTGCAGTATCGGCAGCATAGCGTAACCGCCGCCGAACATCATTACGCCGACTCTGGCAAAAGTAAGATACAGGTCGACGAGCAATGGGAGCGATCTCCTCTTGTCCATTGTGAATGACACCTTTCCAGTTGAATTGAATGACATATACATTAAATCAATTATCAGGAGATAAATCAAATGATTGCGGGAACTCAGACGGGAATCTGATGAATAATTATCTATCCGATCTTTCCCGGGAATTTATGGTACAATCTCTATATTATTGTATTTTGTGGGGATAACAGAAGGGACTGCAGATGAAGAGAACAACGATACAGGAAGTTCTGGACAGGAACGGGATCATGGTCATAGACGGGTCGATGTCAACCGCACTGGAAGCTCTTGGCGCGAACACTAAGAGCAGCCTGTGGACGGCAGCAGCCCTGGCGGAGCAGCCGGATCTGGTCAAACAGGTCCATCTGGACTATTTCCGGGCAGGAGCCGACTGCGGGATAACCTGCAGCTATCAGGCGACGATCCCGGGACTGACAGCACACGGATATACAACAGAGCAGGCAGAGGAGATCATTGCGGATTCTGTCAGGATCTTTCTCGAAGCGAGAGACGAATGGTGGGAAGCAGAAGGAAGAGAAGCCGGCAGAGCTTATCCGGTATGTCTCGCAGGGATCGGTCCTTACGGGGCTTATCTGGCGGACGGTTCCGAATACAGAGGCAATTATGGCGTCAGCGACCAGACTCTCTACGATTTTCACAGGAGGAGAATGGAGATCCTCATGGAAGAAGGCGCAGACGTACTGCTGATCGAGACCCAGCCTTCCCTGAATGAAGTTTTGATCGAGGCAGAGATTGCAGAAGACCTCGGCGCAGATTACTGGATCAGTTTCTCATGCAGAGACGGAATGCGCATCAATGAAGGCGATATGATCAGAGACTGCGCAGCTGAATTGTCCATGGGACATCCGGGACTCAGGATGATAGGAGTGAACTGCTCCAAACCGGACTACATCGTCAGCCTCATACATGAACTGAGGAACGCGACGGACCTGCCGGTGGGAGTGTATCCTAACAGCGGGCTGGTCTACGATCCTGCCATTAAGACATGGACAGTACCGGAAGGACAGCTGGATTTCAGCACATACGCGCTGTCATATATGAAAGCCGGAGCTGTGGCCGTCGGAGGCTGCTGCACTACCAATGCGGAGCATATCAGGCAGGTCACTGAGGTCAGAGACAGATATGTCGCCGCTGCGGGTAAGCCGGTCAGTTACAAGGGATATAAGTAGTTAGGGGGGATAAGATGGGCTCTTTATCAGATTTCTTATACAGGATAGATGATTTCATGTGGGGATCGTGGATGACAGTCCTGATTCTTGCGACAGGCGTTATACTATCGATCTGCTTCAAGTTCAGATATCAGCGCAAGATAGCGTTCAACTTCCGCAATACATTTGCCAAAATGCTCTCGCCGGGAGAGGGTGAAGGAACAGTCTCCGGCTTCCGTGCTGCGTGCACGGCGCTCGCCAATACTGTCGGCACAGGCAATATCAGCGGCGTTGCGACGGCTATCGTAAGCGGAGGCCCCGGCGCACTCGTCTGGATGTGGATCTCGGCGTTCTTCGGCATGTCGACCAAAGCCTGCGAGATCATCATCGGCCAGCGCTACCGTGAGCACTATAAAGAATCGATGAATGAGTATGTGTGTGACAGATCATTCGTACTCAAGAACGCGTTCGGCTGGAAGAAAGGCGCAGTGGTACTTGCTGTCTTCTGTTTCATGTTCGGACCGTGGACCTGCTGTGTGCAGACAGAGGCGGTAACAAGTTCCATGAGGGAAGCGTTTGGTCTGCCTAACATAGTTACTGTCATCCTGATCGGCGTGACATGCATGGTCACGATCTGGGGCGGCCTCAAGAGAATTTCCGGAGTAATGTCCAAGGCTGTACCGATCATGGCAGTCCTGTACATCGTCATGGGTCTCGGTGTGATCATTCTCAACTGGAGGGAGATCCCTGCAGTGATCGCGCTGGTATTCAAGAGCGCATTCAGCCCTGTTGCGGCAGCAGGAGGTTTCGCAGGAGCTACAGTAAGAGATGCAATCCAGTTCGGAGTAGCGAGAGGCATCTATTCCAATGACGCAGGCACAGGTTACGGTATGATCGCGCATGCTTCTGCCAGAACTGATCACCCTGTGAGACAGTCTCTGTGGGGATGGGGCGAAGTCTTCATCGACACATTCATCATCTGCGCTGTTACCGCTTTCACAATCATCATGACCGGATCATACTACACCAGTGACGCAACATCCGGCGCGCTTACGACCATCGCATTCACAATGGCATATGGCGGACTAGGCGGCAAACTCACGGCGATCGCGATAACGGTTTTCGCCTGGACGACGATCATCGGCATGTACTACACCTGCGAGAAATCCGTTAACTACGCGTTCGGAGATACCGAGAGGAACAGGAAGATGATGCCGGTGTACATGATCTATTACATGGTTCCGTGCGTTATCTTCTACAACATCGAGGCTGACGTACTTTGGGCATTCACAGACATCCTGTCGGCTGTATACGTACTGATCACGATATTCATCATTGCGGCAAGACACAAAGAGATCTTCAGGCTGTTCAGAGATTTCTGGGAGAGATATCTTCCGGCCAGAGAGAGGGGGGAGAACCCTCCATATGTATCATTTGACTGCCACGAAGAAGTTAGAAGTGACTGACTTATCGCTGAGAACTGAACAAAATAAAAGGCCTGCGCACACTCGCGCAGGCTTTATTGGTCTACAGAATTATTCTCCTCTGAGCTGACGTCTCAGCATCTCTTCATAATCCCGGCGTACATCTGCAGGTTCTTCAATGCGCACATCACCGTTGAACCCGAATACCCATGCGAAAAACGCTTTGCTGCAGTCAACTTCGACCTTAGCGTTGAACCGGTCTTCCGAGACTTGTTCTGTATGGAAGTCTCTGCCGAATCTGTCGATGAGATCGCCCATCGTGTGCGCCTTGCAGCTGAGGATGACTTCCTGAGTCTTGAATTCCGACATGTCGAAGATGTATGTGGAGTGGTTGTTGAGATCGAATCCGGAAGGAGCAGGCGCACTCTCGGTGTGAGTCTGCTCAGCGGCTTTCATATGATCCACTCTGAAGAATTTGATATCGCTGCTGCCAACAACACTTCCCAGCATATAATAATTCTCGTTGTGCCAGATCAGTGCATAAGGACTGACTTCATATACTTTGCCATCATCCTGAAGCACCTCGTCCTTATTCATGTTGTAGCAGGTGAGCTGGAATCTTACCCGCAGCCTCTTCTTGATAGCATCGTTGATGATATCTGCTGTCTTCAGGGCCTCGCTGGAATCGTGCTTGAAGTTGTATCTGGTATACATCTCACGATTGAGGGAAGATGCCTGGTGAACACTGGTGAGATCTTTGAGCTTGGTGATGATCTCTCTGGATTTGCGGTGAGATATGAAGCGTGATGAATGCACTGCATCAGCAAGCATCTTGAGCTCTGCAATATCAAACTCTCTGTTGACCCATTTATATCTGTTAGGTTTCCCCTTCTCTTTGAGAATGCCAAATTTCAGATCCTGAATAAGAAATTTGATGTTAGCGTCGATCGTCTTGCGGTCCGGGCGGGTGTAACCCATCGACTCAAGTGCATCCATTATCTGATATGTGTCCATACTGTGCTCTGCATCAGTATTCTCGTAAAGTAACTTGAGAATGCCCGTGAGCTTTCTCCTGTTATCATTCATGACAAAAAACCTCCTTGCAGTTAGGTCACCTTAAGTATAACACCAACAGAACAACAAGATTGAGGAATTAATCGTACAATTGTGCCTGGAATACCTAAAACGCAGCTTTTTTGCGTTTATTTACAAAAACAAAGCATAGAGCTATAGGGGGGTGATATAATTACCTCCACTGGGCTCTACTTTACAATGGGTCGTAGTATAAGGGGGAACTGCAATGACAGACTACAAGCTTATGGCTGCTCAGCTTGAAGCACTTATAGAAGGTGTAGAATGGGAGATCTCCAATCTGTCCAACGCTGCCGCGCTGATCTGGGACAGTCTGGAAGACATCAATTGGGCAGGCTTCTATATTATGAGAGGCGGCAGGCTTGCGCTTGGCCCTTTCCAGGGCAAGACCGCGTGCACGGTGATCGAACTGGGCAAAGGCGTATGCGGGACAGCTGCAGCGCAGGACGCAACACAGCTCGTACCGGATGTACACTTATTCCCGGGCCACATAGCTTGTGACGCAGCGAGCAATTCCGAGATCGTGATACCTGTGCACAGAGACGGACAGGTATGGGGGGTCCTCGATATAGACAGTCCGCACAGAGATCGTTTTACCGAGGCAGACAGGCAGGGACTTGAAGCGCTTGTTGCGATCCTGGAAGCCGGATTCCGGAGAAAGGCATAGCAGAGAATGCTGAACAGCAATTATCTGATCATCAATAGAAGAGCCGGCAAATTCACAGAGATGAAGATAGCCGGAAAGACGGCGGTATTCCTGGGAGAGAACGGCAGACCGGTGGATTACGGTGTGATCGCTTTAGACAGCACCGTATATACAGCTTTGTTCTGCGATGAAGTCAGGAACGTGACATTGGTCACCGACAGGGCAGGAGTGAGGAACGTCGTGACGATCCTCTGGTATACTGACGAAGGTTACCTTGACGGGCTGAGCAGACTCAGGAGCGCGCTGCCGATACATTTCTCCGTACAGAATACCAGGATCAACCGCTATGCAGAAGCGATCGCAGAGAAGCTCGAACTGGGCGTCAGGCTCAGAGTGACAGACGCTGCGGATGAGACGGATATGGTCAAATGCCCGGAATGCGGCATGCTCAATCCTGCGGGCAGTGAATACTGCCTGGACTGCGGAGCAGAAATAGAGCGGATATAAACTATTGATGTGAAGGTGCTAAATGATTATAATAGTAGGGCATGTTTTAGAATTACAGATACGGAGAATTCACAGCAATGGACAATAACCAGAAGGCCAGCACTGCGGCCAACAGAGAGAAGAAGAGAGTCAGAAGAGAAGCCAAGGCAGCCCGCAAGGCAGCTAATGTGGTCAAAGAGAAGGAGAGCAGACCTAATAATGTGCTCCTCGCTATCATGATATTCGGCGTGCTGATCGGCATGTTCGTATTCGTCAAGGGCTATAATTACTTCAGCAAGGAAGCCAATCTCGAGAAGTATATCGCAAATAACGGCGGTGAAGAGACTTACGGCAGCATGGCGATCGACCAGAATACTACCGCGGCGATCACAGCCGAGGGCAATTCGATGAAGATCGTTCTTGATACGGTTGCCGAAGGCGAAGATGTAGATACTTACAAGGAATTCTACTCAGGAGATGACGGCAAGGATCAGCTGGAGTACATCGGAGCGTATTTCCTTACTTCGATGAAATCGAATACCAGAGGATTCTCCGCTGATGTTACTGTAACGTCAAATATCAACGGAGAGGAAGTCAATTCTGTCAGCCTGACACTCAAGGAAGCCAAGAAGGTCCTTGAACCGGATGAAGAGGATGCAGAAGCTGCTGAGGCTGAAGAATCCGAAGATGAGTCATCTGAAGACGCAGCGGAGGAGACTGAGGACGCTGCCGAAGGAGAGAGCGAGGGAGAATAATACCGTTCTGCAGCGGGAATAATCGACCAGACAGGAAAAGCACAGGTGACCGGCGTGAGCCGGACCTGTGCTTTTGATTTGGCTGGATCATTCATTGATTGGCTGTCAGATCATACTGTGAACCTGTAGCCAAGACCTCTGACCGTTATGAGGTATCTCGGGTTGGAAGGGTCGTCCTCGATCTTCTGTCTCAGTCTGTTCACATAGACCATGATGGCGTTCTCATCGATGATGGTCTCTCCCCAGATAACGCTGTAGATCATGTCCTTGGAGAAAATGTGGTCTACATTGTCGATGAAGAGTTTGATCATGGAATTCTCTTTGGATGAAAGCGGTATCTCCACATCGTTCTTGTAGAACCTCAACGTGGATGTATTGTATGTGAAAGGACCCGCAGTAATGATGTTGTTCGTTCCCTGCGGTGATGTGCTGCGGCTCCTCCTGATCAGCGCCTTAGCCTTCGCCACGAGTGTGACCGGATTGAAAGGCTTGGTGATATAGTCATCTGCGCCGATCTCAAGACCGTAGAGAGCATCCTGATCTTCCTTGCGGCCGCTTACCACCATGACCGGGATGGTGAGACCTTTGCCTCTGATCTTCTGGATCACTTCAAATCCATTGAGACCTCTCATGTTTATGTCGAGTAGGATCAGATCGTATTTGTTCTCTTCAAGAAGGCTCAGCGCGGCTTCTCCGCTGATAGCGAGATCGGAACTGATCCCGTTATTCTTGAGAGCCTTATGCAGCATTGTCAGTATGATTTTATCGTCGTCGACGACGAGAACTTTGTCTGCCATTGTGTTCTCCCTGTTACCCCTGAAAAATGTCAGTACTATTTTAACACATTTTGCGCCATACATGACAGAGTCTTTGTGGGGTTTTGCTTCCTGCTCTGCTATAATGATACTATGATACAGGAAGAGATCCTGGAGGAAATTGATCGTGGAAAACAACCGTTTAAGAAGGGTACTGTTTGCCCTGATTGTAATTGCTGCGATAGCATGCATAGGATTCGGCGGCTACAGAGTATGGGAGTCGTTCACCGAATTCGATGAAAATATCATGAGAGAGAAGGATGAGCAGTTCTACAGTCTCATCAGATCAGACGATATCAACATTTCGAATTCTCTCGAAGCGTTCACCCGCGAGTCAGAGTCTTTCTTCGTGCGGCAGAGACTCAGCCAGCTGCGCAAGGAGTGGGCCGATTCGAAGAATCACAATACAGCCGACCTCAATGAGTATTTCCGTAACAGTCCTTTGATGAGCAATCCGGTCTGTGCGGATATTTTGATGCTCCATAATGACAAAGTGGTTGCCTCGGCTGCCGGACATGACTCTGTCGAGTTTCTCACAGAAACAGATGCCGATTCTCTCAGATTGTGTACAGATGGCACCGGACAGTATTTTCTGGGGTATGAAGCGAAAGCTACTAATAATGTAACATATGAGGCTCTGGTGGATCTGAGAGCGTTGTATATCAATACGCTCGGACAGAATACGATACGCGATCTCATACTTCTCGACAGCAGCTCTTCTGTGATCATTTATAAATATGGGACTGAAGTGCGGATGACCGCTGCAGACGCGGATGCGGACAAGAATACTGTGACGTGCAGAGATTATCTCATTGACTGCGAGCAGTCGCAGAGGATGGAAGGAACCTCGATCGAACTCAAGGACAATGCAGGCGAGAGCAAGACAGCCCGTATGGTCGTCATACCAAGCGGCAGTACTGTCAACAGAGAGTTTGCGATCGGACTGACTGCTGATTACGAAGAAGCGATCGGTCCTTCCCGCAATGCCGCGGAAAAGATGCTGATATACGGCGGTGTAGCTGTACTGGGCGTACTCATGCTGATATTCACCCTCTTGTTCCAGAGGAGAGCGAATACTATGACAGCTACAGAGCTCAGGATCCTCAAGCGCAAGAACGCTGAGATGGAGGAACTCAATCAGAACATGCAGGCCCTGGCACATCATCAGAGACTGGAGACGATAGGCACGATGACCGCAAGCATCGCCCACGACTTCAATAATCTTCTGACGCCTATAATGGGTTACAGCATGATGACGATGGAGATGATCCCGGATGATATGGAAGATATCCAGGAGAACCTCATGGAGATCTACAACGCGTCCGTCAAAGCCAAGGATCTGGTGACCAGACTTGCGGATATGTCCAAGAAGGGCAGAGAAGAAGAGTTCACCGATCTGTCGCCTGACGAGATCATCCGGAATTCGCTCAAAGTCACGCGTCCGGCTAAGCCTAAGAATGTTGAGGTCAGAGGTAACCTGCACGCCGGCAGGGCGAGGATGAAGGGGGACTCCACCCAGATCACGCAGCTGGTCACCAATCTGGTGCTCAACGCATACGATGCTATGAGAGAGAGGGGAGGCACACTCTTCGTATCCGCAGGAGTAGAAGACGGCAGGATCGTCATGAGATTCCGGGATACCGGTACAGGTATGGATGCCGAGACGATGGCGAGGATCTTCGATCCGTTTTACACGACAAAGGAGTCCGGAAAGGGCACCGGTCTCGGCCTGGCAATCGTCGCTCAGATCGCAGAAACGCATGGAGGCAAGGTGTATGTAGACTCAACGCCGGGCGAGGGAACTGAGTTCAGAGTCACATTCCCGATCTCCGAACAGACAGAAGTTGTCGACAAGACCAAAACGATCAAAATCAACGCTGAAGAGTTCAGGAATATGCTCAGAAATGAGGAACAAGAACTCAAAAAAGGGTAATAAATAAGGCAAATCCATAGCCGCTTGTGCTATAATATATACGTCTATTTACGGGCGTAGAGTTAAGAAAATGAAAGGAAAGAACAACATGATAATTCTGGTAGTCAATACAGGAAGTTCGTCACTCAAGTATCAGCTTATCAACATGGACGATGAATCTGTACTCGCTAAGGGTCTCTGCGAGAGAATCGGCGAGGACGGTCACATGAATTACAAGACCGAAGCAGGTACAGTATTTGACAAGGATATTGCGCTTCCTGATCACGGAGTCGCAATGCAACTCGTAATCGATGCTCTTACAGACAAGGAGCATGGAGTTATCTCGAGCATGGACGAGATTGGCGCTGTAGGCCACAGGATCGTACAGGGCGGATACATATTTGACAAATCCGAGCTTATTACTGACGAGGTAGAGGCGGGCATCGAAGAACTCTGCACTCTCGGACCTCTTCACAACCCAACTGCACTCTTAGGAATCAGAGCTTTCAAGAAGGTCCTTCCTAACACACCTGGCGTCGTCGTATTCGACACTACATTCCACAGAACAATGGCTGATGAGTGTAAGTATTATGCTATCCCATGGGTATATGCTGAGAAATATCATGTACAGAGATACGGTGCTCACGGAACCAGCCACAGATATGTTTCTGAAAGATGCGCAGAACTGATGGGTCAGGATCCTGCAGGACTCAACATCATTACATGCCACCTCGGCAATGGTTCATCCATCAGTGCTGTCAAGGGCGGAAAGTGCTACGACACATCGATGGGCCTCACGCCGCTTGAAGGTCTCGTCATGGGAACCCGCTGCGGCTCGATCGACCCTACAGTCGTCAGCTTCATCTATGAGCAGACAGGCATGCCGGTCAAGGAGATCACTGACATGATGACCAAGAAGTCCGGACTCCTCGCAGTATCCGAGATTTCCGGTGACTGCAGAGACATCACCAAGGCAGAGGCTGAGGGCAACAAGAAAGCTCACATTGCAAGAGAAATGCTGCTCAGATCGGTCAAGCGTTTCATCGGCGCATACGCTGCAGAGCTCGGCCATGTAGATGCAATGGTATTCACAGCAGGTATCGGTGAGAATGATATCGAGCTGAGAGAGAAGGTCTGCGACAATCTCGGGTTCATGGGAGTTGTTATCGACAAAGAGAAGAACAACTGCAGAGGCAAGGAAGTCGAGATCACAGGCGAGGGCTCCAAGGTAAGAGTATTCGTCATTCCTACCAACGAAGAGCTGATGATCGCCAAGGATACTCAGGCTATCGTAGAGGCACTGTAATGATCCGTCCGGATCAGAACTAACTAAGGGAATAATTATTTCACCATATATTTATTCTAAAAAGTACTTTTTATTAATTAACCCACAGCTTTATTAAAAATCTTAATGTAAGGGAGATGACAAAATGAAGAGACAATTCAAGACAATGGATGGCAACACTGCTGCTGCTCATGTCTCCTATGCGTTCACGGAAGTATCCGGTATCTATCCGATCACTCCGTCTTCGCCAATGGCTGACTATGTAGACCAGTGGGCAGCTGCCGGACGCAAGAACATCTTCGGATCAACTGTACAGGTTGTCGAGATGGAGTCTGAGGCTGGTGCAGCTGGTGCAGTTCACGGCTCACTCGGAGCTGGTGCTCTCACCACTACTTACACAGCTTCCCAGGGACTTCTCCTGATGATCCCGAATATGTACAAGATCGCCGGAGAACTGCTTCCTGCAGTATTCCACGTATCAGCACGTACTGTTTCCACTCATGCACTGAACATCTTCGGTGACCACTCCGACGTTTATGCATGCCGTCAGACTGGTTTTGCAATGCTCGCTGAGAGCAATGTACAGGAAGTTATGGACCTCGGCCCTGTAGCACACCTTGCTGCTATCGAAGGAAGAGTTCCTTTCCTCAACTTCTTCGACGGATTCAGAACATCCCACGAGATCCAGAAGATCGCTGTATGGGATTATGAGGACCTCAAGGAAATGTGCAACATGGACGCTGTAAATGCATTCCGTGATGCATGCCTCAACCCGGATCATCCTCATCTGAGAGGATCGCACGAGAACGGCGACGTATTCTTCCAGCACAGAGAAGCCTGCAACAAGTTCTATGATGCAGTTCCTGACGTTGTTGAGAAGTATATGGGCAAGATCAATGAGAAGCTCGGTACTGACTATCAGCTGTTCAACTACTATGGTGCTGAGGATGCTGACAGAGTCATCATCGCTATGGGCTCCATCTGCGACGTAGCTGAGGAAGTAATCGACTACCTCAATGCCAACGGCCAGAAGGTCGGTCTCATCAAGGTAAGACTCTACAGACCGTTCAGAGCAGACAAACTGATCGCTGCACTTCCTGCAACATGCAAGAAGGTCGCTGTACTTGACAGGACCAAAGAACCTGGTTCACTCGGTGAGCCTCTGTACCTCGACGTTATGACAGCATTCGCAGAAGCTGGCATGAACGATGTCAAGGTTATCGGCGGACGTTACGGCCTTGGTTCAAAGGATACTCCTCCGGCTTCCGTATTCGCAGTTTATGATGAACTTGCTAAGGACGAGCCGAAGAGAAAATTCACCATGGGCATCGTTGATGACGTTACCTACCTGTCGCTCGAAGAGAAGCCAGCTCCGATCACAGCTCCTGCAGGAACGATCGAGTGCAAGTTCTGGGGTCTCGGCGGAGACGGAACCGTTGGTGCGAACAAGAACTCCATCAAGATCATCGGAGACCACACAGACAAGTACGTTCAGGCTTACTTCCAGTATGACTCCAAGAAGACAGGCGGAGTTACTATTTCCCACCTGAGATTCGGTGACAAGCCGATCAAGAGCTCATACTACATCAACAAGGCTGACTTCGTAGCATGCCACAACCCATCCTACATTGATAAGGGATTCAAGATCGTTCAGGACGTTAAGCCGGGCGGAACATTCCTGATCAACTGCCAGTGGAAGCCAGAAGAGGTAGGCAACCACCTCGATGCTGCTGCTAAGAAGTACATTGCTGAGAACAACATCAA
>JAFRGC010000021.1 GCA_017434025.1 Mogibacterium sp.
AAGATCATCGAACTTGAAACAGAGATCAATAAGGATATGGTGGAGCTGGTTGAACTGAAGAAGGATATCATCCGCAGGATAAAAGCCGTGGAGAGTACAGAGCTTCAGACAGTATTGGAGCTTAGGTATCTGTCCTATATGAGATGGGAAGAGATTGCCATTGAACTGGGATACGGCATTGACAATGTTTTCCGCCTACATAGGAATGCTTTGGATGAAATCAAGATTCCGAAAACAATACAGTAAAATCAAGTTCGATACAGTAAGCCTATGTGATATTGTTAAAATGGCAAAAGGTTAAGATGAAGGAGCCGTTACGGACGCAGAATCCGTGGCGGCTTTTTCTGTGGAAAGAAGGTGGACAGATGCCAAGCAAACCAAAGAAGCCTTGTGCTTATCCGGGCTGTCCGAACCTTACTGACGGTCGTTACTGTCCGGAGCATCAGCAGAAGGTCAACAGTAATTATGAGAAGTATGTAGCAACTGAAAGGGCACAGATTATTGAACATGCGAAGTGGCTAGGTACTTCTAAGACTGAAGTCGAAGGAAAGCTTGCAAAAGTTGGATTATTTAATTGCACTATTCCCGCTTTCAAACGATTGGCTATTATTTATGAAAAGCAAAAGGATTATGATAAAGCAATCGCTGTTTGTGATTCTGCGATAAGATACTATTCATTAGTTAAAAATCACGAAGGCGAAGAAGATTTTAAAAGTAGAAAAGAAAAACTACAGAATAAGAAATAATAATAACAGTTTTTGTCACACTCAATATTTCCGAAGGTATCTTGATGTGATATAAGGAGTTAATGGTAACACTTAGATGATATGACCATATTACGGAGAATAAATGACATTCGAACCTTTCGACATCACCGCCCAGATCAAGAACAAGCTTGCCCAGATCGAATTCACTGAGAATGCTCAGGTGATCATGGCAGTCGAGTCCGGCAGCAGAGCATGGGGCTTTGCCTCGCCGGACAGTGATTATGATGTCCGTTTTATCTACGTCAGGAGACCGGAGGACTATATCCGGCTCAACCCATTGCGTGATGTGATAGAATGGCAGTTGGACGATGTGTACGATGTTTCCGGCTGGGACCTCCAGAAGGCTCTCAGGCTGACGTATGATTCCAATCCATCGATCCATGAATGGTGCGCTTCTCCGATCATATACAAGGAGAACCGGCTCGCGGAGCCTCTGAGGAAACTTGCGGCAGAATGCTTCATCCCTAAGAAGTCTCTTTACCACTACCTCAGCATGGCTCACCACAACTACCGCACTTATCTGGTGGACGATAAGGTGCGTATCAAGAAGTACTTCTACGCGCTGCGTCCGGTGCTCGCCGCGAGATGGGTCGCAGATAACGGGACAGCACCGCCGATGCTGTTTGACGATTTGGTCCGGGTCGAACTCCGGCCGGATCTGCTGCCGGTGGTCGAGGAACTCGTGCGGGTCAAGAAGCAGACTTCCGAGCTTGGCATAGGTCCTAAGATACCGGAGCTCGATGCATATATCAGGGAGCAGATGGATCTGATGCAGACAGCTGCTGACAGGGCAGAGAACAGGAAGAACGACTGGAACAGACTGGAAGAGTTCTTCAGGGAGGCAGTGCTGTGAGTGACTGCAGCACCGGCAAGAAACTGTAGTAAGTATGAATGAATAGAGGATTACGAAGAAATGGCTGAAATCACTAAACTGAATCTGTATCTGAGTGAAAAACAATATCACAAACTGCGTCTTGTGGCACAGCTGGAAGACAAGACCCCGGAAGAAGTCGCCAACAATGCGGTTTACAGCTATCTGGCTATTACGGATGCGTTTGAAGAGAAACCGGAGCCTGTGGAAGGAATGCATGAAGTGCTTTTCCAGATACCGGACGCAATCGCGTTGAAGCTGATGGCCCGCTTCTCTATAACAAATTTTGACGACCTCGACAAATTTGCAAGAAATCTTCTGATGAGTCAACTGGTGGAGTTGGACTGCTGATGTAACCATAGCCACTGTGATCGTGGCGGAATAAGGCATAGCTCAGAGAAATTTGAAATGACATACAGCAAGACTAATATTTCAGGACATGAATGTTACATCTATGATTGCGGCTCGAGCGATCTGCTGATCATCCAGCCTGTGGACGATCATGATCTGGAGGGACTGGACAGCGAAGTCGCAGAGATCGTAAGGCTGACGGATGGCGTGGGGTTTACTTTGGCTGCGTTCAAAGTCGGCGACTGGAACGCTGACCTCTCGCCGTGGGAAGCACCTGCGGTGTTCGGCGACGAAGGATTTGCCGGTGGGGCAGAGGAGACGCTTCGCTATGTTACGGACGAACTCGTTCCTGCACTTACAGGCGGCAGGGATGTCCGGGTCCTGATCGGCGGATACTCGCTCGCAGGGTTCTTCGCTTTGTGGGCAGCTTATCAGACGGATGTGTTCCGCGGAGTGGCGGCAGCATCACCGTCAGTATGGTTCCCGGGGTGGATCGAATATGCAGAGGTGCATAGCGTCAGAGCGGACAAGGTCTATCTGAGCCTCGGCGACAGGGAAGAGAGAACGCGCAATCCTGTGATGAGGACTGTAGGAGATAATATACGCAGGCAGTATGAAATGCTGCTGGCAGATCCGGCGTGCGGTAAGTGCGCGCTGGAATTCAATCAGGGCAACCATTTCAAGGAGCCGGATATCAGGACAGCGAAGGGTTTTGCCTGGCTGCTGAAAGAGGAGAGGTAGTATTATGTCACCAACGCTGATGAAAGCAGTCATTGCGATCACGCTCGCGCTCATATTCTACACGATCGGCGTGTGGTCGGAGCACAGGGCCAAAATGCTCAAGCCAGTGCATCTCGCATTCTTCTGGCTCGGCCTTTGCATGGATTCGGCGGGAACGTGGCTGATGTCCAGGATGGCCGACGGATCGGGCGGCGGTTTGATGAGCGCGCACGGGATCACCGGGATGATCGCGATCATACTCATGATGGTACATGCTGTGTGGGCGACGGTCGTTTTGGCCCGCAAGGATGAGAAGACGGCCCAGACATTCCACAGATTCAGCATCGTGGTGTGGGTGATCTGGCTGGTGCCGTTCGTACTCGGCATGATGATGGGAATGAAGTAGAAGTTCAAGAAGTTCTCAGGAAAAACATCTTTGAAGGGCAATATTGCAGTATAATATCGGGGATAGTTTATTGAGAAAAGAGGGAACTTGAGATAATGGATAACAACAATAACAACAGCAATAACAGTAACAGCAATGTTAATTTCGAATATACAATGGTAATGGACGCTAGCTATACAGGCCCGGAGAAGCTCCAGGCAGAGGAGGTTGCCGACCAGGCTGTACAGAATATCAGGAAGGTCGCCGAGGATCCGAGAGTGACGATGGACCGCCTGTATGAAGCTTATGAGAAACTGTGGATGCGCGAGCCGACAGTCCTCGACACGGACGATATCTACCCGCACTCGTATCAGTGGAGGACCGCTGACAGATACAATGCCGGCAAGCTGGCTGTGCTGACAGAGGCAGTGAAGACGGGCAAGAGGATCGCCGAGACAGAAGCCTATGAGAGGTATGTAGAAGCCGGCAAACACCGCAAGTTCAAACCGGATACATGGGACGTATAGAAGATCCTGTCGAAGGACACGTTGAAGGACGCATTGAAGGACGCATTGAGGCCGGGAAGCGGTACCGCACGATTTCGGTGCTGCTGATCCTGGCGCTGCAGCTCGTAGTGGCGGGGGTGCTGCTTGGCGGTTGCGGAGGCGCGCCATCGTATCAGCAGATATCTCAGGACGAAGCGATGCAGATGATGCAGGAGCAGTCCGGATACCTGATTGTTGACGTGCGGAGGCCGGACGAGTTCGCCGAAGGGCACATCGCCGGCGCGATCAACGTACCGGTCGAGGCGATCAACACAGCCGAAGAAGCTTCCGAGCTGGCAGAAGACCTGCCCGACCTGGACCAGGTGCTGCTGATCTACTGCCGGACAGGCAGGCGCAGCAAAGAAGCATCGGCCCGGCTCGCTGAATTCGGCTACACGAAAGTGTATGAGTTTGGCGGCATCACAACCTGGGAAGGTGAGATCGTGAAAGAATAGCGGCAGGCGGGTTCACGCAAGAACCTCGTCGCCGCTCTTATTATCTGGGCTCGCGGGACTACTCGAAAACTTCGTCGCCGCTCTTGTTGTCCAGTCCCGGATGAATGTCGAAACGGACCGATCCGACTCTGGCGCGGCCATGGACGGCCTGCTCAACAGCGTAGGTGCCTCTGATGCCAAAACCACCGCACAGCTCTATAGCGGTGCATCCCAGGTCGACCATTTCCTTGGCGGCGGCGGCAGCCTGGGCGAGAGTCGAGACGCCGATCGTTGTCAGATTGATCTCCGGAGTGTTGATCGTGGAGCGGTGGACAGCAGGGTCAGCCTCAGGAGCGAGGAAGATAAAAGCAGCATTCAGCATGGGGTAACTCCTTTCGATTTTCATAAACGCATTTCACTTGCAGTCAAACATTGCGCACACTGGCGGTCACGCGCACTGCGCACTGCAGTTTGGACAATTATAACATATAGGAGAATAGATTATTGAAAGTATTGGTAATACCTGATGTCCATCTCAAACCACGGCTTTTCGACAGAGCGTCGGCGCTGCTGGACGTGGGAGTCGCGGAACAGGCGGTTTGTCTGATGGACCTCCCGGACAGCTGGGGGCAGGGAATGAATATAGATCTGTACCTGGAGACGTTCGACGCGGCGATCCGGTTCGCGAAGAAGCATCCGGAGACTTTGTGGTGCTACGGAAACCATGATTTGTCCTATGTGTGGAGGCAGCCTGAGAGCGGGTTCTCGAATTACGCGATCATGCCGGTCAATCACAAACTGAGGGCGCTGCGCAAAGCGCTGCCGGACGCCGGCCAGATGGCGTACATCCACCGGATCGATGACGTGCTCTTCATGCACGGCGGGCTGACGAGGAGGTTCGTGGAGTATTTTGTGCCGGACCTGCTGTATGATAACACCGACGAGGTGATCAGGATCATCAACGAGCTCGGCAGCATTGAGATGTGGGAGGACGATTCGCCGATCTGGTACAGGCCGCAGTTCTACAGCGAGGAGATGTACCGGGAAGAAGACATGCTGCAGGTCGTGGGGCACACGCCGGTGACCGGGATCGAGCGGGACGGCAACGTGATCTCGTGCGACCTGTTCTCGACCTACCGGAGCGGGGAGCCGATCGGGACACAGGAGTACCTGCTGATCGAGACAGAGACCTGGAAATACAGAGGCGTGAAATAGGCGTGCGGGGTAGCATGAAGCGACTGATCAAATCATTCATTCTGATAATTGCGGCAGGCGCGCTGGTGGCTTTGGGACTGAGCGCGTATGTGACGCAGTCCGTGGCAGGGGATTTGGCCGGCACGGATGCGGGCAGCGGGATCAGCGACGCGGTGGTAGAAGAGTGCACCGGCATCGAGCCACAGTGCATAGTAGTGCTGGGGTGCGCGGTTTGGGCGGACAACCAGCCGTCGCCGATGCTCCAAGACCGGCTGGACACAGCCATCGAGCTGTACAGGCGCGGCGCTGCCCCAAAACTCCTCCTCACCGGCGACAACAGCATCGTGGAATACAGTGAGCCCGACTGCATGCTGGCATACACACTCGCGCAGGGCGTGCCCGCCGAAGACATCTTCCTGGATTTCGCGGGATTCTCGACGTACGACTCGATCTTCAGAGCTCACGCCGTGTTCCGGGCCGACCGCGTGATCGTGGTCACCCAGAAGTACCACCTGTTCCGGGCACTCAAGCTCTGCAAAGCCCTGGGCATCGAAGCACGGGGCGTGGCCTCCAACCAGCGGAAGTACGCCGGCCGGGCCGCCAGAGAAGCGCGCGAAGTCCTCGCCCGCAACAAAGACCTGGTCAAAGGCCTCCTCCGGCCCGACCCGACCTTCCTCGGCGAACCGATCCCGATCAGCGGCGACGGGACCGTGACACATCTGAACTGAAGAGCGGCAGCCGATATCCGGGGCAGTCGCTGACAATTTTTCGGTACAGGCACACTCAAGAATCCATTCATCTTCGACATGCGTGATGCTGAAACCATATTCATAGAATACAGAACTGATGTCTGGATCCAGACAAATATAAAAGCCTTGGAGTCAAGTGATTCCAAGGCTTTTATGGTGCGCGCGGAGGGATTCGAACCCGCGACCTACTGATTCGTAGTCAGCCACTCTATCCACTGAGCTACGCGCGCATGTCTATCGCGACCATGTAATATTACAATAGATCAAGAGAAAAGTCAACACATGGAAAACACAAGAACCCAAGGCTGCAAACAGGCTCCGAAGATCATGCTCAGCCCAAGCATTCAGCAACCGAATACAGATCAGACCCCGAGCAGAACCCTAAGCCCGTCCACAAGTCTGGCCCCGAACCAGAATTCAAACTTAGCAAGCGCGAATATAGTTACGGTTCAGCTAAAATGAAAAACGGGAACTATAATTCAGCCTGAAATTGAGAGGATATAGTTACGGAGCGGAATTATGTTAAAACCGTAACTATAAATAGACGGAAATCAGCCGGGATATAGTTACAGAACGGAAATATTTTTAAACCGTAACTATAAATAGACTGAAACCGGCCGAGATATAGTTACGGAATGGAATAATTATTAAACCGTGACTATATTGTGAAAATAATGAACCTTGAAATCTCTGAATTATGGTTCCGGATGCTGAAATCTTAGGAGCGGGAACTATATGAAACATGGAGCCTTGCTTGATCCCAGGGAAATAGGGGAGTTGGATGCTGTCCCGCCCAAAATGTATCCCGGTCCCGCCTGAAGGGATGCTGTCCCGCCCAAAATGCATGCTGTTCTGCCCAAATGAAAGAGCCGACTCTTCTGAGCCGGCTCTTGCTATTGTGTTTGCGAAGCTTATTAGATCGAGAAGCCTTTTGTCATATGGTCTGCGTCGTCCATGAACCACTTTGCCTCGCCGCAGAGGTATGCAGCGCCTGTTACCTGTGGGATGATGGTGTCGAACTCGCCGACCTTAGGTCCTACATCTGCGATGGTTCCGATGAATCTTGTTCCGATGAAGGATTCATATACGAACTTCTCGCCTACGCCGAGTTTGCCCTGCTTGTACAGCCAGGACATCTTAGCGGATGTTCCTGTGCCGCATGGGGATCTGTCGAGCTGTGGGCTCTCAGGCTCGCCGAAGATTACGACGTTCTTAAGAGCGAATTTGGCTTCCGGGCAGGTCTCCTTGAAGTCAATGTCGGTTGTGCAGTAGTTCTCGATGAGGTCTACCGAAGTGATGTCGAGCTCAGGATGCTGGATCTCGAATTTCTGGTTGATCTCTTTGAGCGCGAAGCTGGACCACTCCTGGAGGAACTTAGCGGAATCAGGACCAACCTTGAGTCCGAAGTTCTTCTCTGTGTCTACCAGTGCGAAGAAGGATCCACCGAAGCAGATGTCGAATACGACGTCCTTGCCCTGATAATTGAGCTTGCAGTTCTCTTTGTAAACGAATGCCGGAACGTTGGTCAGTGTAACGCCTGTTACCTTGCCGTCCTTGCAGGTTGCAGTAGTTCTGATCAGTCCTGCAGGAGCTTCGAGAGTAACGTGAGTTACAGGCTCATTCATTGCCATGAGGCCGCCTTCGAGGATGGCTGTTACAGCGCCGATCGTGCAATGTCCGCACATGTTAAGGTAGCCGCCGCCGTCCATGAAGAAGATGCCAAAATCAGCTTCCGGATTGACTGGCTCTGTCAGAAATGCACCGAACATGTCGTGATGTCCACGAGGCTCGAACATGAGCATTGTTCTCAGATGGTCATAGTGTCTCTCAAGATAATGCTTCTTCTGGATCATTGTGGATCCCGGTACTTCCGGGCAGTCGAGAGCGACTCTGCAGTACTCGCCCTCAGTGTGAGCTTCGATCGTCCTGATGACCTCAGGATTGTAAAGGCCGTAGTTGATCTTAGCTTCGAGATATTTTGCCATGGGTAATTACCTCCTTAAACACATAGCTATAGATGAAGCAAATAGTACGCTTCACAGTTATAAATATCATAGCGCAATATGCGAAATATAGTCAATGATTTAGGGCCTGTACAGAATGCATTTGTATGCATTTTTTGCATCGGAAAATGACCAGCAGGTCATTAACAGGGGTGCGCTGGCCCTCTCGTTTAGACCGCCTAATCAAGGTGTTAAGAATTGATGAACCATTGGCTGGAAGCATTGGAAATACTATGGTTGAGCGATTAAAAGAATTATAGAAAATAAACCCGCATTATTATTTCTATCTATAGGAAAAAGTGCTATCATTGTTGATATAAATACTATGTCGTGATAAGATATACATGTATGAAGGGGCGTCTTTTTGTGTGTCTTTCATTAAACATGATTAAGTATCAAATGTAGTTTTTAAGGAGATTCGTATTATGGAAAACATTCAGATGTTACTGAAGCAGGGTGCTGTTGGCAGACCGTGCGCTCCTGTAGTTGCAGTAGGCGACAAGGTCAAGAAGGGTACTCTGATCGCAACTCCTACAGGACTCGGCGTCAACGTTCACTCCAGTGTTTACGGAGAAGTTGTTGAGATCACTGAGGACAGGATCATCATCAAGCCGGACGAAGAGCAGCCTGATGAATACGTCAAGATCGCCAAGGGCAGCAACCTTGAGATGATCAAAGAAGCCGGTGTCATCGGACAGGGTGGCGCAGGATTCCCGACATTCATCAAGATCTACAACGGCAAGGAAGACAAACCGGTTCTCGATCACGGCTACATCCTCGTCAATGCTTCAGAGTGTGAGCCTGGCCTTGCTCACAACATCCAGCAGATCGATGAGGACCCTGCAACTCTTCTGAGAGGTATCCACTATCTCATGGAGATCGCAGGCGCTGACAAAGGTATCATCGCTATTAAGAAGAAACACAGAGCAACCATCGAGAAGCTCGACGCTCTGCTGAAAGATGACCCGGACATCGAGAGACATCTCCTCCCGGACATCTATCCGATGGGCGAAGAGCGTGCTGTAGTAAGAGAATGCCTCGGCATCGAGCTCGAGCCGGACAAGCTTCCTTCCGCTGCTAACGCTGTTGTTATCAACAGTGAGACAGTTTACAGCTGCGTAGCTGCTATCGAAGATCAGAAGCCTCTGATCGACAAGAACATCACCGTAAGAGGAATGATCGAGGGCGGCAACGAAGCTCACGTATTCGAGCATGTTCCGGTAGGAACAAGCGTACAGGCACTCATCGAGAGAGCAGGCGGACTTGACAAGAGAGGATACGGCGAGATCATCATGGGCGGAGCCTTCACAGGTAAGGCTTGCAACCTCGAAGACCCTATCACCAAGTGCACAGGAGCTATCCTGGTAACACGTCAGTTCAGAGATCTGAAAGGCGCTAAGGTCGGTATCCTCGTATGTGCATGCGGCGGCAACCTCGAGAGAATGGAAGACCTCGTTGCTAAGTACAATGGTACAGTCGGTCACGTCTGCTACTGCAAGCAGGCTGCAGAGATGCCGAACGGCACACGTAAGTGCGAGCGTCCTGGCAACTGCCCTGGACAGGTCAAGAACAACCTCGAGTTCAAGAAGGCAGGCTGCGAGTACATCATCATCGGCAACTGCTCTGACTGCTCCAACACAGTCATGGCTTCCGGCCCTAAGATGGGACTCAAGGTAATGCATATGACAGACCTTGCAATGATGGCAGTAGGACATCCTCTGTACAGAACACTCAAGGTTTCCAAGAAAGTAGATCAGGACCTCAACGTAGTTGACAACGTAGAAGACAACGAGACCGTCCAGTAATCTACACACGTCCGGAGACGGACACAGACAAACTATTTCAATGGTATACCCCTCTTACCGGGCGAGCCCCAATAGCATCCGCGACAGAGGTGTTTATACGAAACTGACTGCACATATCGTGCAGACAGGCTAAACTTTTAAGGAGGAAGATCGATATGTCAATCACAGCTGAAACAGCTAAGCAACATGCTAACGATCCAGCAGTACTCTGCTGCAGAGCAGAGGCAGGCACAGAACTGACACCTGCAAACTTCGAGGACCCAGCAATCTTCCCGGATCTGGTAGATTCCGGCCTGCTGAACCTCGATGGAGCTCTGACCCTTGGTCAGGTACTCAATGGTTCAAAGCTCACTAAGACAGTTGACTCTCTCACTCCAGTTACAGCTGATATCGTTGATAAGTATGATGCAGCAGAAGGCGCTGAAGAAGCTCCTGCAGCTGAGGCAGCTCCAGTAGTTGAGGCTGCTCCTGTTGCAGCTCCTGCACCAGCTCCTGCAGCAGGCGGATACATCACCCTGCACATTGGAGAAGGCAAGGATATCAATATCACGATCCCTACAGGTGTTGGCGGCGGCGTAGCAGCAGCACCAGCAGCAGTTGCAGCTCCTGCAGTTGCAGCAGCAGCTCCGGCAGCTAAGGCTGAGGAAGAGGGAGAAGCTGTAGTAGTCAGAGAGATGACTCGTAAGCACTACAAGATCGACAAGGTAGTCCTTGGCGACGAGACCAAGATCGAGGGCACAACCCTTTACATCCGTCAGGCAGCAGCTCAGGAAGGCGCTGATGCTCAGAAGCTCGTACACAGCCTTGTACTCGATGTGATCACACCAGACAACTATCACGTATATTCCGAGACCGTAATGGATATCCAGCCGATCGCTACTAAGGAAGAAGACGCTGAGCTCGGCGAAGGCGTAACAAGAGTCCTTGACGGAGTAGTAATGGTAGTTACCGGTATCACAGAGGAAGGCGTACAGGTAGGTGAGTTCGGTTCTTCAGAGGGCTATATCGATGAGAACATGATGTGGGGACGTCCGGGCGCAGTAGACAAGGGCGAGATCATCATCAGAGCTCATGCTGTTATCGACAACAAGAAGAACATGGAGAGACCGGGTCCTATCGCTATCCACACAGCAGTTGACCACGTGACTCAGGAGATCAGACAGGCTATGAAGAAGCAGCTGACCGATGAGCAGGTAGTTGAGACTCAGGTACTCAGACAGGTTAGAAGACCTGGTAAGAAGAAAATCGTTATCGTTAAGGAGATCATGGGTCAGGGCGCTATGCACGATAACTTCCTGTTCCCGACAGAGCCAGTTGGAGTACTCGGAGCTAAGCCAAACGTAGACCTTGGTAACGTTCCTGTAGCAGCTAACCCACTCGAGGTTATGGACGGCTGCATCCACGCTCTTACATGCATCGGACCTGCTTCCAAGGAAATGTCCAGACATTACTGGAGAGAGCCGCTGGTATACGAAGCACTGCATGACGACGACGTAGACGTTGTAGGCGTTATCTTCGTAGGTTCGCCACAGGCCAACACAGACAAGTTCTATGTATCCAGAAGACTTGGTCAGATGGTTGAATCCATGAACGTTGACGGAGCATTCGTAACAACAGAGGGATTTGGTAACAACCACGTAGACTTCACATCTCATATCGAGCAGATCGGTAAGAGAGGCGTTCCGGTTGTCGGATTCTCATTCTGCGCTGTACAGGGTGCGCTCGTAACAGGTAACAAGTACTGCGATGCTATGGTAGACAACAACAAGTCCATGTCCGGTATCGAGAACGAGGTATTGGCATGCAACACACTCTGCCACGAAGACGCTATCAGAGGTCTGGCTATGCTGAAGGCTAAGATGGCTGGCGAGAGCATCAAGGCACCTGAGAGAAAGTACACACACGCAGTCAAGGAGAGCAACGTAGAGCTGATCGAAAAGGCTTACGGCAGGAAGATCGAACTCGTAGAGAACGAGCAGTCACTGCCGCTGAGCGAGAAGAGAAAGGCTAAATACGACTAATCACGACAGTTACGGAACGGGAGATCGTCAAGAGATATGAAATACGGTGATAAGATAATAAGAATGGAAGGCGTTATCGTTGAAGTCCACGACGGCAGTGTTGCCATCGACTTCAAAGGCAGACTGGGACATCTCAGAATACCTAAGAGAATGATCATTTCCGATTATGACCTGGAGGTCGGCCAGGAAGTCGCCTGGAATATGAGCTTCATAGAACAGGAGAGTGCCGAGGTCAACCACAGATATCTCGAGACGATCGAACATTCCAGAGAACTCCAGAACGAAATGCAAAGTAAAACCAAACAGGAGGTTTAATTCGAAATGAGTATGACAGTTGTAAAAGGATTACAATCTGAGATTTTCGTTCCTATTACTCCTAAGTCAGTCTGGGCTCCTGTAACTAAGCCACTGAGCGAGATGACAGTTGCTCTTGCAACAGCTGCCGGCGTTCACAGAGTAGATCAGGAAAGATTCAATCTGGCTGGAGACTTCACATGGAGGAAGATCCCGAATGAATCCACAGAAGAAGAGCTGATGGTAACCCACGGCGGATATGATAACTCCGACGTTAACAAGGACATCAACTGCATGTTCCCTATCACAAGACTTAAGGAACTCGCAGCAGAGGGCTTCATCAAGGCTTGCGCACCTTACCATGCAGGTTTCATGGGCGGCGGCGGAAACATCGAGAAGTTCACTAACGAGACCGGTCCGCAGGTTGCTGAGATGCTCAAGAGTGAGGGTGTAGACGCTTGTCTCCTCACCGCTGGATGAGGAACCTGCCACCGCTCTGCAACAATCGTGCAGAGAGCAATCGAGTCTGTAGGAATCCCTACAGTCATCATCGCAGCACTTCCGCCAGTAGTAAGACAGGCTGGTACACCGAGAGCTGCAGCACCTATGGTACCTATGGGCGCTAACGCTGGTGCTCCACATGACGTTGAGATGCAGACTGCTATCGTTAAGGCATCCCTCGAACTGCTCGAGACTATCGAGACTCCGGGCAAGATCGTAACGCTGCCATTCGAGTATCACGCAGTTATCTAATCAGTTGATCAGGCATCCGGTCACGCACCGGTATCTTAACTGAATAGGACATCGGGATAGACTGTCCGGTGACACTTGCCGGGCAGTCGTCGTTAAAAGATCTCGAAGATGGGGCAGAGAGATCTGCCCCATTTTTTCCAGAGAAGGCTGCTGACGATACCACACGGTTGAATCGCGTGCCGATCTGAATTATTATATGTATATCATTTAACCTATTAAGCAATGAGAGGTAGCAAGAACAATGGCTGCAAATGATATCGAACTGAGAAGACTGGTCATTAAGGCCTTCCACATGACGGATGTCAGGATGGGGGACGAGAACAAGATCACGACTGATGGCAAGATGACGATCAACAATGACTGTCTTGCCGCACTGACTGAGAAGTACAGCAGTGTTATCGAGAAGGTGGATGTAGAGGTCATCGATCCGGGTGATCATGACAGACACACCAATACAATAATGGATATAATCCCTATTTCCGTCAAAGTCCTTGGCAAGTGCGGAGAGGGAATTACACATACCATCACAGGCGTCTATGTAATGCCTACAGGTGTCGACACCGAGGGAATACAGGCACATGAATTTGGCTCTTCTGACGGCAATCTCAAGGATATGCTCTACCTGAACAGAGCCGGCACACCTGCAGACGATGATTACATCATATCCTTCAACATCACCTTCAAGAAGGGCATGGGACAGGAGAGATATGCGATCATCGATGCTTACAAGATGGTCGAAGAATGGATGAATACATTCAGAGCTCAGCTCAAGAAGTTCGAGGGCACCAAGTGCACTGAGAGACATGAGTACTATGATAAGATCAGACCGGGACAGAAGAAGGTCCTCGTTATCAAGGAGATGATCGCTCACGGCGCTATGCTCGACACATGGATCTTCCCGGATCAGCCGTCAGGCGTTGAGGGAGGCAAATCACTTATCGATTACGGATGCACCCCTATCATGCTGACTCCTAATGAGTTCAGAGACGGTGCGATCAAAGCGATGAACTAAGGAGGTGCGATATGGGAGTAGGTCCTTCGACGAAAGAAACAAGTCTTCATCACTTCAGAGATCCGCTGATCAAGGTCCTTGGAGAGGACGAAGGTATCGATCTGATGGGCGTTCTCGTATATGGTTCGCCTGAAGGAAATGTTGAGAAGATCAGATGCTCCAGGACTGCTGCGGTTATCGCCGAGTGCGCGAGACCGGATGGCGTCATCGTTGAGACAGACGGATGGGGCAACCTCGACGTAGACTATGTCAACTGCGTCAACGAGATAGGTGAGAGAGGCATCCCTGTAGCAGGACTCAACTGGAGCGGCACAGCAGGGACATTCGTTGTTGAGAGCCCGTATCTCGGCAACGTTGTAGACTTCAACAAGAACCCTGAAGGGATCGAGTCCAACATCGTCGGTGAGAACAACTACACCGAGGATGACGTAAGAGAATGCGTCAAGAGACTCAAGATCGCGATGCTCAAGAAAGAGCGCGGTATCAAGTAATGAGAATGACTCCCCGGAGAAGAATCCGGGGAGTTTTTTTATTATGCATATTATATATATGGTATAATTATTCAATAGTTTCGTTCAACTCACTGCTGGCATTCAGATATAACGGGAAATAACAGTTTCAGAGTTTTATATAGATGTTTACACACTTACACGTCCACACCGAATACAGTCTGCTCGACGGCATGAGCAGGATCTCCGAGCTTCCGCAGTATGTGAAGGATCTCGGGATGGACAGCTGCGCGATCACAGATCACGGAGCGATGTTTGGTGTGGTCGATTTCTACAAATCATGCAAGAAAGCCGGCATCAAACCGGTCATCGGATGCGAAGTATACACTGCGGCGAGGACGCTCTACGACAAGGAGATCGACAAGGACCGCAACTCCGGCCACCTGATCCTCCTGGCGGAGAACCAGCAGGGCTACAGCAATCTGGTCAAGATCGTTTCCAGGAGCTATGTGGACGGGTTCTATTTCAGACCGAGAGTGGACAAGAACCTGCTGCGGCAGTACAGCGAAGGGCTGATCTGCCTCTCCGGCTGTCTGGCAGGCAACACGCAGAGATACCTGCTGAACGGCGATTACGAGGCAGCGAAGAGAGAGGCGCTCGAGCTGCAGGGGATCTTTGGCGTTAACAATTTCTTCCTGGAGATCCAGAACCATCACCTCGAAGAAGACCGGCGTGTCATCGAAGGGCTGAGGAGACTCTCCGCTGACCTCGATATCCCGCTCGTCGCGACCAATGACGCGCACTACATCAGGCGCGAGGACGCGACAGCGCAGGACGTGCTGATGTGCATACAGACGCAGACCAACGTGACCGACGAGAACCGCATGAGGTTCGAGAACGACGAGTTCTACGTGAAGTCCGAGCAGGAGATGAAGGACCTGTTCCCGGACCTCCCGGACGCAGTCGCCAGATCGCACGAGATCGCAGAACGCTGCAATGTGGAGTTCACATTCGGTGATTACCACCTGCCGGAGTACGTTCCGCCTGAAGGGATGACCTGCGATGAGTATCTGCGCGAGCTTTGCTACCAGGGACTGGTAAGACGTTATGGTCAAGACGCGATGGACCCGTCGTCCGGCTACCGCAAGCGCCTGGAAATGGAGCTGGCGGTCATCGAGAACATGGGATATGTCGAATATTTCCTGATCGTCTGGGATTTTATCCACTACGCCAAGTCGCACGGCATCGCTGTCGGCCCGGGCAGAGGTTCGGCGGCAGGCAGCATCGTCTCGTACAGCCTTGATATCACTGAGATAGACCCGATCCGGTACAGCCTGATCTTCGAGCGGTTCCTCAACCCTGAGAGAGTCAGCATGCCGGATATCGACGTCGACTTCTGCATCGAGAGGCGCCAGGAAGTCATCGATTACGTTATCCGCAAGTACGGCAAGGACAAAGTCTCGCAGATCATCACGTTCGGTACGCTCAAAGCCAAAGCGGCCGTCCGCGACGTTGCGAGAGCGCTCAATGCGACGTATGCGGAAGGCGATGAGATCGCCAAAGCGATCCCGAACGAGCTCGGCATCACGATCGCCAAAGCCCTCGAGGTCAACCCTGATCTGCGCAGGCGCTACGAGACTGAGCCACTCGTCAAACAGGTGCTCGACCTGTCGATGGCACTCGAGGGGCTGCCGAGGCACGCTTCGACACATGCCGCAGGTATCGTGATCTCCAAGCTGCCGCTGGACGAATATGTCCCGCTTTATTCATCAGATAAGGGCGTTGCGACCCAGTTCAACATGACGACCATCGAGGAGCTGGGCCTCCTCAAGATGGACTTCCTCGGGCTGAGGAACCTCACAGTCATCAGGGACGCGCTCCGCATGATCGAGAAGAATCACGGCGTGACCATCGACTGGGCGAAGATGGGCTATGACGATCCGGAGGTCTACAAGCTGATCGCAGACGGCAATACCAAGGGTATTTTCCAGCTGGAGAGCGGCGGGATGACCGACTTCATGAAGAACCTCAAGCCTTCTTGCTTCGAGGATATCGTCGCGGGAATCGCGCTGTACAGACCGGGACCGATGGATTCGATCCCGAAATATATAGAGAACAAGAAGCATCCTGACAATATCAAATACGTCGATCCTCATCTCAAACCGATCCTCGACGTCACTTACGGCTGCCTGATCTACCAGGAGCAGGTAATGCAGATCGTGCGTGACCTCGGCGGTTACTCGTTCGGGCGGTCGGACCTCGTCCGCCGCGCGATGAGCAAGAAGAAGATGAGTGTCATGCTGGAGGAGAAGGAGTACTTCATCAACGGCAAGAAGGCTGACGACGGCTCCGTAGAGATCGCAGGATGCGCCAGGAACGGCGTTCCGGCGAAAGCGGCAGAGACCATATTCGAGGATATGGTGAGCTTTGCTTCGTACGCGTTCAACAAATCACATGCGGCGGCCTATGCGGTGGTTTCGTATGAGACCGCGTACCTTAAGACGCATTATCCGGTCGAGTTCATGGCTGCGCTGATGAGCAGCATGGCCGGTGACGCGAGACACACCGCTGACTATGTCAGAAACTGCAGGGAGATGGGCATCGAGCTGCTGCCGCCGTCCGTAATGAAGAGCGGCAGGAATTTCACGGCAGACGACGGGAAGATCAGGTTCGGTCTGCTCAGCGTCAAGAATGTCGGTACGGGTATCATCGATGCGATCATCAGAGCGAGAGCCGAAGTGCCTGACACGCATGATATATATGAATTTATAAGCGCCATCGACGCCGGCGAACTCAACCGCAAAGCGATCGAGTCGCTGATCCAGGCAGGCGCTTTTGACGATATCAACAGCAACAGGGCTGTCATGATGGCGGTCTGCGACGACGCGGTACAGCGCGCGCAGAAGAAAGCCAAGACCGGCAGCCGCGCGCAGATGAGCCTGTTCCAGCTCGAGGAATTTGCCGACGAGACACTGGTGAGCCCGGCGCTGCCGAAACTCGCAGATTTCCCGGGAGACACCAAACTCGCGATGGAGAAGGAGATGCTCGGCGTGTATCTGTCAGGGCATCCGCTGGATGAATTTGGCGATCTGATCCGCAACAACATCTCGGCGACGACTGCCGATCTGACCTCAGGAGGGGAGGAATTCACTTCCGGCAATGAGGATGAAAGTGTCGTCATCAACACTTCGAGATTCCACGACGGGGACCTGGTCATCATGGCAGGCATGCTGAGCGGCGTGCGCACGATGGTGACCCGCAAAGCCCAGGAGATGGCCCGCATCACGCTCGAGGATTTTGACGGGGTGATCGACGGGATCGCTTTCCCGAAAGTGTACGAGCGCAAGAGAAACCTCATCCGCAATGACCAGATCGTTGCTATTAGCGGCAGGGTGAGCTTCAAGGACGAGAGTGACGCTGAGATCCTGATCGAGGATATCGTGCCGGTCGAGGACATCCGCAGGCTGACGCAGGACCGCAGAGGCAGCGGTTACGGCAGAGACGCAAGGGACGTCAGAGACAGCAGAGATGCGAGAAATGGAGGACAGCAGAATGGAGCGCAGCCGGCACCGTCAGCACCGCTGAACGATCCGGTCAAACTCAGAGTGACCGAAGAAGTCGTGCGCAGCCACCGCGACGTGAGGGGCCTGCTGTTCCACCTGACCGATATGATGAGTCTGTACCCGGGCGACCGTGATGTGCTGGTGTATCTGCCGGGGCAGAAGCCAATCAGGTGCAGCAAGGAGAACCGCATCACGATGACAGAGACGCTCCGGGCCAAGCTGATCAGGCTGCTCGGCGAAGGGAACGTCAAGGGATAGAGAACACAGCAGAGAGTACATATAATGAAGAAAGCAATAGTCATCTACACATCGAAGCGCGGCAGTACCAGGCAGTACGCCGAATGGATCGCGGAGGACCTCGGGTGTGAGGCCCTTCCGCTCTCGGATCCGCGCGTCAGGGATATCAATCTGTATGAGTACGACTGCATCATCTACGGAGGCTGGATCAGAGGCAGCGGGATCGTTGATTTTGACAAATTCGCGAGGATGCTCGACGCGGAACTCATGCAGAGGCTGATCGTCTACGGCGTGGGCGTGGCCGACGAGACCGCCGAGAATTACGCGCAGGTCTGGGGCTACAGCATCGGCAAGATCGATCCGAAGAACGAGAACCGCGCCATCATGTACATCCTCGGCGGCAGATACGACCCTGCTGCAGTGACAGGCATGGACAAAATGATGATGAAAGTCATGCGTGCGGTCCTCCTCTCGGGCAGCACACCGGACGCGAGCATGGAGGCGAAGAAGATCAGAGAGCGCATCGACAACGGTTACGACATGGTCAGGCGTGAGAACATCGCGTCGCTCGTCAAAGACGCGCAGAAGAAGCTGCAGTGAAGTAATGAAGACCTTCCGGGATTCGCGAGAGAATGAACGGAGAGGTCTTTTGTTTTGCGCAGAAATGGATAATAAATGGAAATATACTTGACATCCGGCGGCAAAAATGGCAGAATATGGAAACAAAATGGAAATCTGATGAGCTGATCAGGGAATGGAGTGTACCGCTATGATGACGATCGAAGAGATGAGGGAGCGCAAGGAAGAACTGATGTATACGAGCGCTGTTATTGCCGAGAAGTCCGGAGTGCCGCTCAGTACGGTTCAGAAGATCTTAAGCGGTGCTACAGCGAGGCCGAGGCGCGCTACCATGGAGGCGCTGGAGCTTGTACTGAAGAAGCCTTCGTATCATTATGAGTACTCTCCGGACACCGGCAAGGCTGTTTGTGTGGAGGAAGAGGCGCAGGCATACAGGCCTGAGTCAGGCAATATAAGATCAGGAGCGAAGCCGGTCGACAGCTGGTTCGGGCTGGAACCGTCGGAGCGCTGGCCAAGGCAGGGCGAGTATACGATCGAGGATTACTATGCGGTTCCTGATGATGTCAGGGTAGAACTGATCGACGGCGTGATCTATGATATGGGAGCTCCGTCGAATGAACATCAGAGGATATTGTCGAATATGTTCCTGGAATTCAATCGATGTATCGAAGAGCATGGCAGACAGTGCGAAGTCCTGTTCGCGCCTTGTAATGTCAAGCTGGACCGGGATAACCGGACTGTGGTGCAGCCTGATCTGCTGGTAGTCTGTCATGATAACAGGAACGAGAGCGAGAATGATAATGATGAAAGAAAGGGTCTGGTAGGAGTGCCGGAGCTTGTAGCGGAAATACTGTCATCATCGACAAGGATCAAAGACTGTACGGTCAAACTCCGCAAGTACATGAATGCCGGAGTGAAGGAGTATTGGATCATAGATCCTGACAGCGAGAGGGTACTGGTCTATGTCTTTGAGGATGACGTACTGCCGACACAGTACTCGTTCGAAGACACGATACCTGTCGGATTGTCGAAGGGGAAGTGCAGCATAGATTTTGGCAGGATCAAAGAGAAATGGTATCGATTCAGGGGGCTCGAAATAAGTAAATTTATTTGAAAATTTGGCTTGAATTAGTACATCGTATTACGTATAATATATGAGCGCGTTTGCGCGTAAATATCTAATCTGTCACACTGTGATAAGCCGCGGTGCCCTTGCAATCAGCGGGGTTGAAGGCGATAAGCCACAGTGGAAGTAATTTTAACCGGAGGTTATATAACATGTCAGTAGTATCAATGAAGCAACTGCTCGAAGCAGGCGTCCACTTCGGACACCAGACAAGAAGATGGAACCCTAAGATGGCTCCTTACATCTTCACAGAGAGAAATGGAATCTACATCATCGACCTTCAGCAGACACTCGGTCTGATCGATGAGGCTTATGATTTCATGAGACAGGTAGGCGGAACAGGAAGACCGGTTCTCTTCGTAGGAACCAAGAAGCAGGCTCAGGCTGCCATCAAGGATGAGGCTGAGAGATGCGGAATGTTCTATGTAAACGAGAGATGGCTGGGCGGAATGCTCACTAACCACAAGACAATCAGCAAGAGAATCGAGAGACTCGCAGAGATCAGAGAGATGGAGGCAGACGGAACGATCAACAAGTATGCCAAGAAGGAAGCTCTCAAGATGCTCGCAGAGGCTGA
>JAFRGC010000022.1 GCA_017434025.1 Mogibacterium sp.
ATTCAGGAGGAACAGTACCGCCGATGGATTCTATGTAATCCTCAAGTGCATGTACTCTGTCAAGCAGATAGCATATCTCGTTCCAATTTGAACGGAATAATTCGGCACTTTCTTCCTGTTCAAAGCGCATGACCTCGTTGTCAATCCAGATGCCGCAACGAAAGCGCTCATCAAAAGGACAATATTTAATCATTACGACCTCCTTCCGAACCAGCTATGAATCCATGCCGTTTACGCATAGATACGCTGCTCTCAAGGATCACGTTGTAACGATTATTGATTATCCTGTCCAGTATCGCTTCTGTGACAGCACTGTCCTCGTCATCATCACGGTCGCAGTCGATGCGGAAATACCAGTCATCAGGATCATATTGAGTGCAGAAGATGATGGCACCTTTCTGATCACAGGCATTGATCAGTTCATGCAGATCAAAGGTCTCCTCTTCCGGAAGTGGACGAAGCAACCATTCATCTATGATCAGCAGATCCTGCTTCGCATAGAAAGCCTTGACGCTGTTTTGAGTATTAGTAGCTTTAGCCACAGCATACTCATTCAACATATCCGACAGACATACATAACGGACTTTGAAGAGCTTCTGACAGGCAGCCGTTCCAAGTGCGTTAGCAATATATGTCTTACCGGTACCGGTAGCACCACGAATGACAACATGATGATGGTCGCGTATATACTGGCAGGTCGCCAGTTCAGTGATCAAGCCTTTGTCGAGATGCCTATCCTCATAGTATTCGATCATCTCTATGCAAGCCTGTTTGTCGGTCAGATTGGATTTATCCATCCGCTTTTTTACAGTATTGATGCGACGATTGATCTGTTCGGCATCTACAAGCATCGCAAGACGATCTTCAAATTTGAGATCTCTGTATCTCTGAGGCTGCTCAAGCTGTGATTCAAGTTCATTGGCCAGTCCCGGGAGGCGCAGTGCGCGCAGGGCCTTTACGGTTTCGAGGTTGATCATTTGAGATCACCTCCCTCCCTGAACTGCTCAGCGCCACGTGTTATGCCGCGACTTCTGCGAACAGTGCGGTCCTTTTTACTGGTACCCGGAGAGTTGACCGGGTTCTTCAGTAATATATTGATCCCCCGAATGGTTGGATCACCGCTAAAGGTCAATATCTGCCGACAGGCCGCCTCAAGTTTTTCAGGAGAATATCTCTCTGAAAGCTTGCGCAGACTCGTGCAAGGTTTGAAGCCCTGTTCCGGAGCGCTGCCTGACTCAAGAAAGGATCCGACGACCTTCAGCGTATTAGGACCAACACCTGAAGCCCATGACCTGAAGTCGTCAGGTGTGTACTCAAGATACTTGCGATGATGCTCCGGCATGTGGGCCTTATTCATGATCGGATCACGTTTACGATCGTGCGTCCTCACGTGGACTGCAACACGATTGCCATGGTAGAACACTTCTACAGTGTCTCTGGCTATGCGTACATTTACTGATTCACCGATCAGGTCGAACGGCACAGAATATTTGTTAATGCCATCCGTTACGGTATAATCGTATAGAATCGTTTGTTCCGACCAAACAGACGGTTCATACGGATTAACAGGGAGCGGCTGCATGAATTCTTTCTCTTCGCGGAGATATGCCTGGCGGCGGTTCCCTTCCCGTTTTTTGAAGGGTGCTTCGTTAAGCTCTTCAAGCTTTTCGGCTACCGCTTTGCGGGCATCGCTTAGAGAAAAAAATGTGCTGCTGCGGAGCGCTGCAAGGATCCATGTTGTCGCGTAAGAGACTGATCCTTCTGCATGACCTTTGTCCTTAGGGTGTTCCACTCTGGTAGGGACGACCGCAGTACCGTAATGGTCAGCGAGTTCCATGTAGCTCCTGTTGATCTGAGTCTCGTATCTGGTGTTCCTGATGACGCCGGCCTTGAGATTATCCGGGATCAGAAGCCTTGGTACTCCGTCAAAGTATTCGTACGCATGTACATGAGCGAGAAGCCAGTTCTCGGTCTTCATGTTGTCACATAACTCTGCATATACATAGCAGCTGCACGGCAGTACTGCTACGAACAGATAAGCATCTGTGACTTCACCTGTAACAGGGTCGGTGATTGGGAGAGTTCCTCCCGCCCAGTCGACCTGCATGGCATCTCCTGGCTTATGATGGATCCGCATCGTTGCTTTCGTCCTGTGCGCCCATTTGCGATAGATGTCGCAAAATTGAGTGTACTGGTAAGGAACACGCCCGGCATTGATGCTTTTGAACTTGTACTCTTTCCAGAGTAACGTGAGGTTCACGCCTTTTTTACCAAGTTCTTTGTGGATCCACTCACAATCCGGCTCCATCCAGACGTTTGCTTTAGAAAAACGTTCCGGATAAAGCTGCTCATAGAGCATTGAATTTGTAACATCATCAGCCACTGGCCAGAACAGATCATGTTCATTGGCTCGCTGCTGTACGTCGCGAATAGTATTCCTTGAAGAATGTACCGCAGCTGCGATCTGAGTGATGCTGTACCCGAGACTTCGAAGTCTCAGGATTTCACGATAATTAACCATTTTATCGCCTCCTGTATTTAATAGTCACACAGTTGTGTGCCATTTCCATTATATACAGAAGGTTTTATGCGACGAGATCATTGATCTCAACGGGCGTGACCAGTGGTCTAATTCGCCGTTAAGGGTGATCTAATTCGCCGTGAACGATGGTCTATTCAAACGGAATATACA
>JAFRGC010000023.1 GCA_017434025.1 Mogibacterium sp.
CAGTCGAGGCGCCGGAAGATGAGTACCTGGCACTGGAGCTCGAAGAGCCTGTAGCTGAAGAAGTCGTCGAAGAGGCAGCTGAGGAAGCAGAGGAAGTCGCCGAAGAAGTTGAGGAAGAACCTGTTGATGAGGAAGAGCTTTTCGCAGAGATGGAAGAAGAAGCTCCTGAGAAGACAGGAATGACCATCGCCGCACCTGCTGACAGAGAGTCTGAGATCGAGGCTCTCAAGAAGAGACTTGCCGAACTGCTCGGAACTGACTGGGAAGAACCTCAGGTGATCGAGAAGACGGACAAGCTTACTGCGGAAGATCTCGTTGAGGAGCCTGCAGTCGAGGCGCCGGAAGATGAGTACCTGGCACTGGAGCTCGAAGAGCCTGTAGTTGAGACAGAAGAAGTCTTCGAAGAGGCAGCAGAAGAAGTTGAAGAACCTGTATTCGAAGCAGAGGAACTCGTTGAGGAAGCTGCTGAAGAAACTGAAGAGGTAGTCGAAGAAACTGCTGAAGAAGTCGAAGAGGTTGTAGAGGAAGTTGAGGAACCTGTTCTCGAAGCAGAGGAACTCGTTGAGGAAACTGCTGAAGGAGTTGAAGAAGTTGTCGAGGAACCTGTAGAGGAAGTCGAAGAGACCGCAGAAGAGCCTGTTGAGCTGAGCTTCGAAGATGAACTTGCACAATTCGTTGTGGAGAAACCGGCCGTAGCAGAGCCTGTCGCAGATACAGAAGAACTTGTAGAAGAAGCGAAAGGTCCGGATCAGTCCATTGAAGACTTCCTGGCATCGATCCTCAAGCAGGAAGCAGCACCTGTTGCTGCTGCCAGCGGTCTGACAGCCGGCGCTGTAGTTGAAGACGAGTATCTCAATATAGATGCTCTCGCTGCCGAGATCGATGGCACAGCAGAGCCTGCAGTCGAAGAGGCAGTTGAGGAAGTAGAAGAAACAGTCGAAGAACCTGTAGTTGAAGAACCGGAAGCGGAGGTAGTGGAACCAGTGAGCGAAGAACCAGTAGTTGAGCCTGTAGTTGAGGAGCCGATCGTCGAAGAGCCTGTCAAGAAAGAAACTGACGCTCTTTCGATCGAGGATCTTGAGAAGGATCTGTTCGGAACATCCGCTGATGCCGGTGCGGAAGTTGAAGCAACCAAGAAGATAGATAAATTCTATACACTTTATCGTAAGAACGAGGAGTTCCAGAGACTTCTCGATGAAGAGTACAACAAACTCAAAGCTGCAGGCGGCCCTGTACCGGAGCAGGTTCTCCCTGATCCTGAACCTCCTGTAAGCGCTGCTAAGGCCGGCAAGATGATCGAGGACGCTACCATCTATCAGGCGTTCGAGATCCCTAAAGAAGCTCTTGAAGCAGCTGATGCCAAAGCAGCAGCGGAGCTTGAGCCGGGCAGCCGCAAGGTCGAGAAGGATACGTCTGTTGCAGCACCTGCAGCAGCAGTTGCGACAGCAGCCGCTGTTACAGCCGCAGCATCGACAGTCAAGGCTGATCCGCAGGTTGAGTATGAAGAAGTCGACAGAGGCGGCGGGTTCCTGACCGTTCTCGCTGTGATCATCGCTATCCTGCTTGTTATCCTGCTGGCAGTCATCCTGATCCTGAACTTTGCACCGGACAGTGATCTTGCGATCCAGATTGATTCGATCATCGAGAATATCACAAGCCACTTCACTGCTGTTGACACTTTTGCTAAACAAATACTGCTTTGATGCAGCAAGTATTCGATAATCCACTTGCAGCGGCAGCAATGCGCTGTCGCTGTAATTGTTTTGTGGCGCTGCACCGCGCCGTTTATTTGAGCGCAATCTATTAAGGAGGGCACTACATTGGCACCAAGGAACAAGAAAATCAATGAAGAAGAGGAGTTCAAGGGCAAACGCAAGAGACCTCGCAAAGGCCTCTCTGTGATAATCATGCTCATTGCTATCGTCATATGCGCATTGATGATGCTGGTAGGATTTATCACAGACTGGATGTGGTTCAAGGACCTTGGCTACACGAGCGTCTTCTGGAAGAAGCTGATCACAGAAGTCGAGATGTTCGGCGTAGTCTTCGTTGTCGTGACACTTCTGTCCAGGTTCTACCTGAGAACTCTCAAGAATGGTTATTTCCGCAAGATAGAATCCCATGAGATCCCGAACGCTAAGAGGATCAACGCAGTTTCGTGGATCCTGGCGGTGCTCTTCGGAGCAGGCGTCGGTGGGGTATCGTCTGCAGGAACATGGCTTACCTATCTTAAGTCGGCGTACTACACCGATTTTGGACTCAAGGACCCGCTGTTCAACCTCGATATAGGATTCTATATCTTCAATCTGGACTGGCTGGACAAACTCAATGAGATCGTTCTCGGAGCGATCATCGGACTGGTGCTGCTGACTCTGATCTACTATGCGTATCTGCTTTCGGTCAGAACACCGGACATCTTCATCCACGATGTACCGCCTGAAGAGCCGGAACCTGAACCGGAACCAGAGCCTGAAGAGGATGAGGAGCCTAAAGTCATCTACCGTACGCCTATTGACCACTCTGTCATCGGCAGGATGTTCAGAGCAAGCAAGAAGGCTGTTGATACGGCGTTTGACAGCAACCACAAGAAGAAGAAAGGCAGCAGGATCGACGTCAACAACAATAACCTCGAGCACCTGATGGATATCGCAAGCGGCAAACTGATCATCATGGGTATCCTTTTCTATATCATGCTCGGGATTGACTTCTTCCTCATGCAGTTCGACCTCCTGCACACACATACAGGCGCTGTATACGGCGCAGGATTCGTAGACGTGAACATCACATTGTGGGTCTACAGGATCATCATGGTAATGTGCCTTGTCGGAGCGGTCACTCTCGCCATCCACATCAAGAAGGGAGAGATCACCAAACTGCTCAAAGTGCCTGTCATCATGGTGCTGATCTATGCGCTGGGTGTCGGCGCGGGCAGCCTCGTACAGTCGCTCATCGTCAGCCCTGACGAGATCAACAAGGAGGCAAAATACCTCGAGAACAATATTGAGTACACAAGACATGCTTACGGTGTCGATAATGTCAGAGTGGCAACATATGCCGCTGACGATTCTCTGAATGCAGAGACGATCTCGAGCAACGAGGAGACGATCGGCAACATCAGGATCAATGACTATGAGCCGGTCAAGGACTTCTACAACCAGACACAGAGTATCCGTCAGTACTACAGATTCAACGATACGGATATCGACAGATATACGATCAATGATGCGATCACTCAGACATACCTCTCAGCAAGAGAGATCGATGAAGAGAAGATCAGCAATACATGGATCAACAAACACCTCAAGTACACACATGGCTACGGCGCGGCTGTTTCGCAGGTCGATACAGTAACTTCGTCCGGCCAGCCTGATGTCATCGAGGGCAACATCCCGCCGGAGACTAACATCGAAGTGCTTAAGATCGACAGACCGGAGATCTACTTTGGCGAGCTGACCAATCACTACGTTATCGTCGATACCAAAGAAGCTGAGTTCGACTATCCGGACGGCAGCGAGAACAAGTACACCACATACGAAGGCAAGAGCGGCATCAAGCTGAACCTCCTCAACAGGATCCTGTATGCGATGAGAGAAGGTAACATCAACATCCTTGTTTCCTCCAACATCACTTCACAGTCCAAGATCCTGTACGTCAGGAATGTCGTTCAGAGAGTCGAGAAGATCATGCCGTATCTCTCCTATGAGGAAGACCCGTATATGACCATCGTTGACGGACAGCTCTACTGGATCCTCGATGCTTATACAACAAGCACCAAGTACCCATACTCCGAGCCTTACAGAGATGAGATCAACGGCGTCAACTACGTCAGAAACTCGATCAAAGTCATTGTCAACGCTTATGACGGCTCTGTAGATTTCTATATCGTTGACGAAGAAGACCCGATCGCTAAGACTTATCAGAAGATCTATCCGAAGCTGTTCAAGTCCAAGGACCAGATCCCTGAGGAAATGATGTCACACCTGAGATACCCGAACACACTGTTCAAGATCCAGGCTCAGGTATACAGCAAGTATCATATGGATGAAGTCAAGGTCTTCTATCAGAAGGAGGACCTCTGGGACATCGCTCACCAGATCTACGGCACAGAAGATGTCCAGATGGATCCGAGCTACTTCATCTTCAACCTGCCTGACACTGAGGAAGGCGCGGAATTTATCAACATGGTTCCGTTCACACCGAAGTCAAAGCAGAACATGACAGCTGTCATGATGGCCCGCAACGACGGCAACAACTACGGACAGATCATTGTCTATACGATGCCTAAGAACAGGACCATCTACGGTCCGATGCAGATCGAGGCTCAGATCGACCAGAACACTGAGATCTCCAAGGAGTTCTCACTCTGGGCATCTTCGGGCTCGACCTATAAGAGAGGAGACCTCTTCGTCATTCCGATCGGCACTTCACTGATGTACGTTGAGCCGGTCTACCTCGAAGCATCCAACCAGGCGATCCCGGAAGTCAAGCGAGTCATCGTTGCTTACCAGGATAAGATCGCTTACGAGCCGACACTGGCCGAGGCTCTGCTGAGCCTGTTTGGCGGTTCCTATGACGACAGCAGCGATAACAGCATCGTCGACGGCGGAGGCGAAGACGGCAGTACGTCAGGCGGCGGAGCGAGCGAGAACGTCAAGTCGCTGATCAAGAAGGCTCAGAACGCTTACGATAAGGCTATTGCAGCTCAGAAGGAAGGCGACTGGGAAGGCTACGGCAAGTACATCAGACAGCTCGAGCAGTACCTCACACAGCTGAGCAATATGTAGAACGATAAGGTAAATTCAGGACATAGAGAATGATAAATTTTGATTTGAACAGGATGCTCTACACACTGTCTCCGAACGAACACGATGAGGAGACAATCAGGAGCAAGCTGGAGTCACACCCGGAAGTGCGATTTGTCTCCTTCACGGGCGTGGATATGGCCGGACACAATACAGACGAGAAGATCCCTGTCAGAGCATTCCTCAAGGACATGACAAAACTCCTCGGGGAAGGCGTGCAGACTGACGGGTCTTCCGTTGCGCTGCCAACGATCGCAGATCTCTCGAACGCGCGTGTCGATATCATGCCTGATCCGGATGTGAACTGGTATGTAGAGTACAATTTCGATAACAGGGACTATGACACAGGGCTGCCTACCGGCACCCTGCGTATCCCGTCCTTCCTGCGCCACAACGGCGAAAGGATGGTAGGATCGAGAACGTTCCTCAAGGATTCCATCAACAGGTTCAAAGCGGGTTTCGCCGGGATCCTGCAGGAGAATCCTTACGTATTCGAGCACATTGGAGGAGTGAACAGCTACGAGGACATCGAAGAGCTGATGCTGACCAATGCGACTGAGCTGGAGTTCTGGGTCAAGACGCCTGATGACAGAGCGGACAGGAACCAGCTCTCGATCGCGCAGGAACTCAAAGAGCAGTACTGGAAGCGAGTTACGGGACCGGTCGGAACTGCGATGGAGCAGACACTGGAGATCCTCGATCATTATGGGTTTGAGGTAGAGATGGGCCACAAGGAAGTCGGTGGAGTCAAGGCCAAAATGGGTAACTCCGGCAACTTCGACCACATCATGGAACAGCTGGAGATCGACTGGAAATACGCAGATCCGATGCAGGCAGCCGACAATGAGAGCCAGGTCAAGAACATCGTCAGAGATGTGTTCCGTATGAACAACCTCGAAGTTACGTTCCGGGCCAAACCGATGATCGGTGTCGCCGGATCCGGAGAGCACACACACTTCGGTCTCGCGGCAAAGCTCAAAGACGGAAGCGTCATCAATCTGTTTGAGCCTTCCGACAGGGAGAACGAGTTCATGAGCCCGGTCGGCTTCGGCGCGCTCATGGGAATCCTCAGGAACTACGAGAAACTCAATCCGATCGTTTCGCCGACGCACGACGCATTCCAGAGACTCAAACCGGGATATGAAGCCCCGATCTGTATCGTGACATCTCTCGGTGTGGATCACAGGACACCGTCGCGTAACAGGACGATCCTCATCGGACTGGTCAGGGATCTCAAGAACCCTATGTCCACCAGATTCGAGCTCAGATCACCGAACCCGCACACCAATTCGTATCTCATTATCGGTGCGGCTTATATGGTGATGCTGGATGGGATCTGCGCGGCATTGTCCGCGGGCAAAACTCCTGCGGAGCTGGAGGCCTCGATCAGCAAGCGGTACGGCGAAGAGGACTTCTATCTCGACACCAACCGCGAGTACAGATCGGAGCGCAACATCTATACTGATTATACGCGCGAGGAGCGTGAGAAACTCTTCGGACAGCCGCCGGCGAACGTGTGGCAGTGCTTCAGCGCATGGGGCAGCGGATGTTTTGACCCTGAAGCTGTCAGTATCATATCGGGCGGTGATGAGACGGGCACCATGATACTCCGCTCATACCGCGAGCAGATGATACTCAAGTGGTCCATGGAATATCACGACAGATATATCGAGAACACGATGGATTACCTGAGAGGCTGCGTGAAGCTCCATGATGATGAGACCAACGAATACGACAGCGGCAACTGGAGAGAGATCGTTGAGTTGAGGGATCTCATCGGCAAGGAACTCAACGGTCGCGCTTCGCTGCTGATGCAGGCGAGGAAAGCGATCGAAGCAGAGGATTTCGGAGAGCTTAGCAGACTGGAGATACTTATCGAGGAGAAGCTCGAAGATCTCCGGATGGTTTATAACAAATATCGCAGAAATATGTTTTAATAAGAGGCTATAAAATGCTGGATATCAGAAGGATCAGAGAGAATTACGAAGAAGTTAAGGCGAGTGTAGAGAGAAGATGCAAGGGCGATTTCGGCATTGAGACCGTAAGGGACCTGGATATCAGGAGAAGGGAACTCCTTGCTGAGGTAGAAGCGCTCAAGAACAAGCAGAACGTGACATCACGTGAAGTGCCTAAGCTCAAGAAAGCAGGGCAGGATACTTCCGCGCTGTTCGCTGAGATGAAGGCGCTTTCCGCAAGGATCAAGGAGCTTGACGGCGAAGTCGCATCGGTCGAGGAGGAACTGAGAAATGTTTTGCTCGGTATTCCTAACACTCCGAATCCTGCAGTACAGGTAGGCAAGGACGATGCTGACAATGTTGAGCTGCGCAAGTGGGGCACACCGCGCGAGTTCGATTTCGATGCGAAGGCTCACTGGGATATCGGTGAAGGACTGGATATCCTGGACTTCGAGAGAGCAGGCAAGCTTTCCGGTGCAAGGTTCACCGTATATAAGGGACTTGGCGCGAAGCTCGAGAGAGCGGTCATCAATTTCATGCTGGATCTGCACACAGAAGAGCAGGGATATACAGAGATCCTGCCGCCGTTCATGGTAGGACGTGAGGCGATGACCGGTACAGGTCAGCTGCCTAAGTTCGAGGATGATATGTTCTATCTGCCTGCCAAAGACATGTTCCTGATCCCTACTGCCGAAGTTCCGGTGACAAATCTCAGAGCCAAGGAGATCATCCCGGGCGATGAGCTTCCGATCTATTACACAGCATACACACCGTGCTTCCGCAAAGAGGCAGGCTCGGCCGGAAGAGACACCCGCGGACTGATCCGTCAGCACCAGTTCAACAAGGTCGAGATGGTCAAGTTCACGACACCGGAGACATCCTACGAGGAGCTCGAGAAGCTGACCAATGATGCAGAGGAAGTCCTGAAGAGACTTGGCATCCCTTACAGAGTCGTGAGACTCTCGACGGGCGATCTCGGTTTTAGCTCTGCAATGACATACGATGTCGAAGTCTGGATGCCGAGCTACGGCAGATACGTGGAGATCTCGAGCTGTTCAGACTTCGAGGATTTCCAGGCAAGGAGAGCCAACATCAGATTCAAGAGGGACAAGGACACCAAGCCTGAATTCGTACACACTCTCAACGGATCCGGCCTCGCAGTCGGCAGGACCGTCGCAGCGATCCTTGAGAACTACCAGCAGGCAGACGGCAGTGTAGTGATCCCGGAAGTGCTCAGACCTTACATGGGAGGCAGAGAAGTCATCAAATAGCAGCTGCCTCAACGAAACACACAACAAGCCTTTCATAGAGCGATGCCCATAGCGGCATCGCTTTTTGGTGCAATAATAATGATCACAGCGATGCAACTCATAAGAATTGTGTGCCAGCACCCCATGCAACCCTGTGATCTAGCCTGCGGACACACAATGGTTGTGTGCCTCGACCCCTTACATCCCTGCAATCCAGCTCCTGGACACACAATGGTTGTGTGCACGAAGAGCAAAATGCTGAGGAACGAGAGTGTCAGGCGCCCAATAGTTACCGGTATTATTCGAAATATATGTGTATTTGGAATGAATGTTTGTAGATGACAATTCCACTAATAGATCCTTATTGTCGGCTATAATGAGCTCCCGTCCGCTAAGACAAGTTTTATTTCTTGAATTAATTTTTTGCATGCTAGTGACAGGGGCCTGCCCTTGAGTGTGGCTAGACAAAGAGTCCTTACAGGTTCGTTGATTAACGGGTAAGCTTTGTAGTTGCCCGGGTGGTTCTTTACTACGAGCTCTGGCATGAGACTGAACCCAAGGCCGCTTATCACAAGAGACAGTACAGAACTTTCCAGTGTCAGATTGTGCTGGCTGCTTTGCGTAAGATTGTTAGCTGTCAGAAAATTCAGAATGTACGGTTCCAAACCTCTTTCCGGCAGGATAAGCTCTTTATCTCTGAGGTCATCGGCAGACACATATGCACCATTAGCAGGAACGAAATCATTAGGAGCAACGCACATTATCCGGTCCTGTATAACAGGATTGCCGTTGAAGATTCTATCAGGTGGATAAGGCAGAAAATCCAGATCGAGCAGACCATCTTTCAGCATTTTCCTGGTTGAATTGTAGTCATCCTGATATACCTGCACCTCTATATTCGGATACTTCTGGCGAAATGATTCCAGCACAGCAGGAAGCAACCTTACGCAGATACTGTCTACAACACCAAGATTGACGACCCCTTTCTCAAGCCCATTTATCAAATCTATTTCCTCATGAAGACGTATTTCATCTTGCACGATTGCCCGTATTCTCGGCAGCAGCTGCTGACCATAAGGTGTCAATGAAGCACCTTTGCGGCTGCGGCTGAGCAGGGGCAATCCGAGTTCCTCTTCAAGAGCGTTTATTGCGTGACTTGCTGCAGATGGTGAAATGTGCATCAACTCTGCAGCTCTTCCCATATTCCCCTGTTCTGCAATCTTGCAGAACAACTTATACGTAAATAGTGACATGCGTGCACCTCCATGTATTTTTTCATCCCTATACTTGAATTTTGTTCAAGTATATACAGAATATGTTGAAATATACAAGACATTATGTACTGATTATAATGCAATTAAGAAGATTGTACTCAAATAAATACAAAGAAAAACATAATTCATAGTTTCAGCACGACACTAGAAAGAACATCCAGAAAGAAGGCAAAAAGAAATGAAAACAAGATTTGAAGGGATAATGACTGCCCTGGTCACACCCCTTACCGAAGACGGACAGCTGGACGTACCGGCACTGGAGAGCCTGATAGACTTCCAGATCGACAACGGAATAGAAGGCCTTCTGGTGCTTGGTGGAACAGGTGAGTATGCGGCGCTTACTGCAGAGGTTAGGGCGGATGCGGTCAGAGAAACTGTCAGATATACCAATCACCGTGTTCCTGTCATAGCGGGGGTACTTGAGCCAGGCATTGGTGAGGCATTAAAGTTTGCCAAAGTATGTGAGGAGAATGGGGCAGACGCAATATTGCTGCTCAATCCATTCTACATCATGCCACCACAGGACGGGATCGTAGATTACTTTAAGAGGATAGGTCGGGCGATAGACCTTCCGATACTTATCTACAATATCCCGTACAGAACTATGGTAAACATACTCCCTGCCACGGTAGAACAGATTGTTGACGAGGTACCTAGCGTAGTGGGAATGAAGGAGTGCGCAACGAGTCTCGGACAGGCTATTGAAGTCATCCAGAGAGTCGGCGACAGGATCTCCGTGTTGAGCGGGGAAGAGTTCCTCATGGGAGCTGAGATTCTGTTCGGAGCAAAGGGCGCGATTATGGCAAGTGCCAATCTCATACCTGAGGTGTGGGTAAGGATGTATAAGTATGCTTCGGAAAGCAAGGCTGAAGAGCTCCGAGCAGAAATGAAAAGGTATTATCCGCTCATAAAGCTGTTGTTCCAAGAGATGAATCCTGGCCCTATCAAGTACGCCATGAATCTGGCGGGCCACAAGGTAGGTCCCGTCTCCTCACCGCTTCATGAGCCTGCTGAAGAACTCAAACGAAAACTGAAGGAAGAAATGGGTAGACTGGGGATCATTTAGCAATAAGAGATTCTTTAGAAAGGAGGGCAGTTATGGCACTTCGCATTTCAGACAAAATGCAGGTAGTTAGAGGCTCTGTTATCAGAGAGATGGCAGAGGCCGCTGCAACGCGAAAAGGCACGATATCTTTCGCGAACGGAAATCCTTCTTCTGACACATTCCCGGTAGAAGACTTTGCGACATTTGCAGCGGACGCGTTCAGAGAGGATCCGGACGGGATACTCCAGTACGGACTGTCGCAAGGCTATTTACCACTGATCGATACTACAAAGGAAAGATTGCATCTCAAATGGGGTATCGACTTTGAGAAAAACGATCTGACGATAGTATCCGGAGGGCAGCAAGTATGCGATTTTGCGTCAAAAGTACTGCTCAACGAAGGAGATGTAGTGATCGTGGAAGAGCCATCTTTCTCGAGTTGCTACAACACCTTCAGGGCATACGGTGCAAAGCTGGTGGGCGTGCCGATGCATCCTGACGGGATGGATATCGATATCCTTGCTCAAAGACTCGAGGAATATCCGGAAGCCCGGATGATATATGTCATTCCGAATTTCCAGAATCCCACAGGCTACATCACCAGCATGGAAAAAAGACATCAGATCTACGATCTCGCAGTCAAGTATAACGTAGCGATTTTTGAGGATGATCCTTACTGCGAAATAAGATTCACAGGTGAGGACCTGATGCCTATCAAATCATTCGATACAGAAGGCATCGTGGTATATGCCGGCAGTTATTCCAAAACAATGGCACCTGCGTTCCGCCTTGGTATCGCGGTCTTCGATAAGTCGCTTACAAGCCGCATGATCGTCTCCAAGCAGACCACCGATGTACACAGCTCACTGCTGTTTCAGTATATCACCAACAGATGCATCAAAGAGCGCGATTATGAGGGTCATCTTGAATACTGCAGATCCGTCTACAGAAAGAAGAGTGAGCTGATGTACAACGAGTTAGTGCGCACCATGCATCCATCCGTCAGAGTAAGCCGTCCGGAGGGGGGACTGTTCATGATGATGTTTCTGCCGGAGGGATGCGATTCACTGCCGTTTGTATGGGAAGCACTGTACCGCGGCGTAGTGTGTGTGCCGGGATCGGGATTTATGATCGATCAGGACGCGCCTTGCAACAGCATGAGGCTGTGCTACTCCACAGCGACAGAAGAGGAAATAGTACGAGGAGCAAGGATTCTCGGAGAGCTTACTCAGGAATGGCTCGCGGATAAGTGAGAGAACGAAGAGAGGAAAAAATGGCTGGATTCAAAGGAATAACAGCAGCGCTGGTTACGCCGCTTGATGATAATAGAAAGCCAAATTATGGACAGCTTTCCGAACTTATCGAGTTTGTGATAGACAAGGGAGTCAATGCGATCCTCCTTCTGGGCGGAACCGGTGAATGTACATCTTTGGCAGCAGAAGACCGATTCAGAGTTGTGAAAACAGGAGTCGAGGCTGTCGGAGGAAGGGTGCCTGTGATGGCGGGTGTTATGGATCCGGGACTTTCGGAATGCCTCAAATCATGTAAAGCACATCAGGAAGCTGGCGCAGATGCCTTGCTTGTGCTGACACCGTTCTACTATGCGGGTACACAGGACGGCATAGTAGATTATTACAAAACTGTTGACCGCGAAATAAACCTGCCGATTTACATCTACAACATACCATACAGGACGAATGTAAATGTATTACCTGATACAGTGGTACGCATGTATGAGGCGATGGATCATCTGGCAGGGATTAAAGAATGTGCCGGTTTAAGCCAGGCGATGGAACTCATAGTAAAAGCAGGGGATAAAATAGAGATCCTTTCAGGCGATGAGTTTACTGCAGTCAGCCTTATGGCTATGGGCGGCGCCGGAGCGATCATGGCAACCGCCAATGTTGTGCCAGAAGCATGGGTCACTATGTACTCAGACATATCCAGTGGAAGGATAAGTGAAGCACTGAATCTGTCACTGGAACATTTCCTTCTTTTCAAGGCGCTGTTCAGTGAAAACTACATCGGACCTCTGAAGCACGCAATGATGAAAAGAGGTCTCCCAACAGGCATGGCACAGATTTTGCCGCTGGCAGATCCTACGGATAAGACACTGAAACTCGTAGACGAGCAGATGCACAGGCTTGGCTACTATTGAGAATTGTGCAGATCACTGCGGTGCAGATAAACAGTGTTCTTTGAAATATTGAGCATGGACGAAACGACACCGATGAAGGAGATACAGAAATGAGTGCTTATAGAGGAGTCAGATGCATTCGGTGCGGAAAGAAGAAAGAAACAAAATACTGGGAAGCTTGTCCGTACTGCAAGTCGGAAGGCTTCAACATCAATTATGAGACCATCTATGAATGCAGCGGTATGTCGCTTCCGCCAGCTGCTGACGAGAGCGAGGGAATCTACCGCTTCAGACAGTTTTACTCAATGGCAGACTGTGATACGGCTGTAAGCCTTGGCGAAGGGAACACCCCTTTGCATAGGTTGGATCGTATCGGAAGAGAACTGGGACTTAATAGCTTGTATATGAAGGATGAGTCGAGAAATCCGACGATGTCACATAAGGACAGGATGTGTTCCCTGATAGTATCGAAAGCGCTCGCAGATGGCGCACCGGGTCTGGTGATCGCATCGACCGGTAATCAGGGTGCCGCAACAGCCGCTTATGCTTCGGCTGCCGGTCTCCCTTGCGTAGTGTTTACGACTCCTAATGTTTCAGATACCATGAAGATCTTTATGCAGGCCTATGGCGCGCAGGTGTTTATTACATCGACAATGAGCGACAGAGGTGTGATCATGGAGAAGCTGGTAAAAGAGCTGGGATATTATCCTGCGAGTGGAGTCGAGTCTCCTCCGATCGGCAGCAGCTGCTTTGGCGTCGACGGTTACAAAAGTATAGCGTTCGAGGTATATGAGCAGATGGGCGGCACCTGTCCTGACTGGTTTGTGATTCCGATCTCATATGGAGATACTTTGTACGGGATTTCCAAAGGGATGAATGATCTCAAAGCAATGGGTCTGATTGATAAACTGCCTAAATTGGCAGCTGCTGAAGTCTTCCATGCGGCAGAGCAGAATCTCGCAGATCGCAATGAGATCCCTCAAGAGATGCCAAGCGGACCTTCTATACAGACATCGATCGCAACAAGCTGGGTGACATACCAAACATTGAGAGCGCTTGAAAAGTGTGGCGGGACTGCGAGAAGCAGTTGTGATGAAGAAGCTCTCGAAATGCAGATGCGTCTCGCAAGACTGGAAGGGGTTTTTGCCGAACCTGCTTCGTGCGCTGCACTGGTAGCGCTTGAGAAGCTGGTGAAGGAGGGGAAGATCAGGTCGGATGATAAAGTTGTTGTACTGATCACATCTACTGGCGTTAAGACAGCAGAGGTTTCTGAGGCTGTTTTACCTGAGATACCTTGTATAGAACCGACATTGGAGTCGTTCAGAAAGGCTATGAAAGGCAGTTATAGCATTGAGGTATAGACTTTATATTGGATGATTTTAAAAGTAAGGAGGTAAGAAATGGAATTTGATCCTGTAAGCGTAGGGTGGTTGTCAATAATCCCACCGATCATAGCGATCGGACTGGCACTTATCACCAAAGAAGTAATCAGCTCACTGATACTGGGCATCATATCGGGAACATTCATCTACTCCATAGCCCTGGGGGAGAATGTGATCCTGGGAACTATCACTTATGCATTCAAGATCATTGAAGCAAGAGTGGACATTGGCCTTATCGTTGTAATGGCAATGCTTGGCGCGATCGTTGAAGTCATATCGCGGTCAGGAGGACAATACGCGATGGCGAACTGGACCAAAAGTCACTTCAAGAGCAGGACAACATCAGAGCTAGCGACAGTAATAGTTGGTTCATGCTTGTTCCTGAGCGACGTATTCCATAACCTGTCAGCAGGCGCTGTCATGAAGACAATTAACGACAGTAACAGAGTATCCAGAGCGAAGTTCGCATATCTGCTCGACGCAACAGCAGCGCCGGTTTGCTGTCTGGTGCCGATGGGTATTTGGGTAGCAGGTATCTGCTCATGCTTCCCTGAGACCAATGCATTCGGAAGCCCGATGGAAATATTCTTCGCAAATATCCCATACAACATTTACTGCATCATCAGTATCATCATGGTCATATACTTCTGCTTCCCTAACAGAGACCTGGGGAAAATGCGGATTTATGAAATGAGAGCAGAGAAGACCGGAGAACTCGGCGGAATCGAGACGGAGACGAAAGAAGCCGGAAATGGAAAGATTTCGGATATGGCTGTTCCTATTCTGGTGCTTGTACTTGCATCAATGCTGTTCATGCTGTATACAGGCGGACTGTTCTCGGGTGAGGGAGTCACGATTACGGACGCGTTCGCTAACTGTTCAACAAGCACTTCACTGCAGAGCGGAGCCTTTGTAGCGTTATTGGTAGCATTCTGCATGTATGTACCTCGCAAGATCGTCAGCTTCAAGGATTTCATCAGCGGCATTTATGAAGGTATAAAGTCGATGGTGCCTGGAATCACGATCATCGTATTGGCATGGGGTATCGGCGGTGTATGCCGCAAGATGCTCATGACAGGCGATTTCGTAGCGAATGTAGTTATCAAGAGCAACATGCCGGTAGGAGTTCTTCCTGCAATTATATTCATCATCGCAGCTGCTCTGTCATTCGCGACAGGAACTTCCTGGGGAACATTTGGTATCCTGATGCCGATCGTATTCAACATCTGTGAAATAGCAGCGCCTGAACTTCTGCTGCCGGCAATTGCAGCAGTACTTGGCGGAAGCTGCTGGGGCGACCACTGCTCACCGATCTCAGATACGACAGTACTTGCTTCCATGTGTTCAGGTTCTGACCATATCGAACACGTATCGACACAGCTGCCTTATGGTATTACCGGTGGAGTGTGCGCTGTCATTGGATATCTTGTAGCCGGCTTCACAGGCGGAAGCGTGGTTGCGACATGGATCACAGCACTCATCGTGCTCGTAGTAATGATCTTCTTGCTGACTAAGCACACCAACAAGATGGTCCAGACGGCAATTGATAGTGGTGAAATATAAGCTATATTCATAAATTCTCAAAGAAAGAAGCCGACAGGTTGGAAACCTGCCGGCTTCTTTGATGTGATCTCTTTGCTGGAACTTCTTAAGGTGCTCTTAGTAGTACCGCCCGACTCGTATCATGCCTTCTTCGTCGACGCCTGTGACTTTCTCCCCACGTTCCAGTGCATCGGCGATGTGTCCGATGACTTCAACGGTCAGGACTTCGCCCGGACATGCGACTGGTGACCCCGGCGGGTAGATGATCACTGGGTCGTACAGGACTCTGCCGTCTGCCTGATAGAGCGGTATGTCTTCGAATTCCAGCGGCATCTCGGAGGTCTCCAGTACGAAAGTCCCACTCGACAGCGGTCTGCGTCTGCCGGCGTCATCATCATCCGGCTGGCGTCCGACAAAACCATAGCTGTCGGATATCTTGCGCAGCACTTCGAGGAGCCGGTCATAATCCGAACTGAGATTACCAACGCCCGTCATCAGCATCACGAATTCGCCGTGGACCATCTCGGAGATGATGCCATGCTGCCTCAGCTCGAGGTCGAGCTGCGCTCCGCTGATACCCAGCGAGGCCATGCTGATGTTGATCTTGGTCATATCGAGACCGACACGGCGCTGGTACATTCCGAATGGAACTTCCTGACCGATTTCAGGTGTCTGACTGCTTTGCTGACTGATGCCGGATGCCTGAGGACTCTGCTGACCGGAGGCCGGTCCTGCGCCGATGAGCGTCAGTCCGTTGATCCTGGATGCGCGTCTGTAGAATGTCGTGATGTCCTCACGCCACCGTTTGACGATGTCCGGCCAGTACTTTCTCATGATCCTCTCGTTGACATCCAGACTGCCCATCAGCAGATAGGAAGGACTGGTAGTCTGGAGCATCCTGAGATACTCGCCGACTCTGCCTGCATCTACGCGGTCCGTACATATATTGAGAATGCCGCTGCCCGTAAAACTCAGCAGCGTCTTGTGGGTGCTGTTGATGACGATATCTGCGCCGAGAGATTCGGCTGCGTGTTTTGGGTGTCTGATATACGCGCCTTCAGCCTGCAGCTGGACCGCTTCGTTATCGAAGAATTTGAGGTGCGCCCCGTGCGCCTGGTCAACGATCAGGATCATGTCGTATTCGTGCGCGACGATCGCAAGCTGAGCGATATCGGACAGCATTCCGTAGTAATTCGGGCTGGTGATCAGGACAGCTTCCGCGTCAGGATTTGCCTCACATGCGCGTTCGAGCTCGGAAGGGGAGATGCCCATAGCCAATCCGGTGGTGCGGTCAGTCTCAGGCCTGAGATAGATCGGGTTGATCCCTCCGAGGCGAAGAGCACTGAAAGCGGAATGGTGGGAATTCCTGCCCAGGATAAGCTTGCCGCCGACCGAAACGCTTGACAGTATCGCAGACATGACACCCGTGCTGGATCCGTTGACCAGCAGATCGGAGCAGCGCACACCGTACAGTTCAGCGTAATTGTCCATGACGGCCCGGAGGGTCGTCTGCGGGCAGAACAAAGCATCAGCTCCCGGGATCTCGGTGATATCGCATGCCATGATGTTGCTTATGAAATCGCCGTAACCCGTGCGCTCGTATATGGAGGCGCGGCCTTTGTGGCCCGGCATGTGGAAGGACAGATGTCCGCCGGAACGCGCCTGCTCATTCAGGAACTCAATGATTGTTTTTCTTTCCATACCTGAATTATATTTGTGCTCAGCTGATTTCGCAATAACAACATGTGCTAATGCCTGCGATGCGCCAGCATCAACCCTTGCAGCTTTGTATTGCGCATGCGCGATCTGGTTAAATAATTGGCGCGACTGCATTGAAAAATACACACTTTGCGATAGTTCAATTATTCACAATCATGTATTTTTGCATATTGTTGGTGTATAATGACCTGGTTATAAGGCGGATGCGTCTCTTGTTTTTGTGCGCTCGTTCGCATAATGGAGATGCAACTGTACCGCCGCGATGAAAGGTATTGTTTAAACATGAAAGGAGTTTCTAGAAGGGATGAGCCAGAGGAAACATTTGCCAAGCATTCATGTACCGCATCACAAGAATACGGCCGCATGTGAGACCGTAACGATGCCGGTACCGGATGAAGTAAGCATCAGCATGTCCCAGAACATTGGCGCTCCGTGTAAACCTCTTGTAGCCAAAGGGGATTACGTCAAGGTAGGGCAGAGGATCGGCGACGTCGAGGCCTTTGTAAGCGCACCTATCTTCTCGAGTGTCAGCGGGACTGTTAAGGCTATCGAGCAAGTCCGCGGTTCGATGGGTGGTTTTGAGACCCACATCGTGATCGAAACGGACAAGAAGCAGGAGATCAGCGAAGAGGTCAAGGTTCCTGAGATCAACAGTTTTCAGGACTTTATCAAGGCTGCCAGAGACAGCGGTCTTGTAGGTCTCGGCGGTGCGTCCTTCCCGACACACGTCAAGCTGAATCCTAAGAACCTCGATGAGTGTAAGTATCTCGTAGTCAACGCTGCAGAGTGCGAACCATTCATCACAACAGACAACAGAGAAATGGTCGAGAACGGACAGGACGTCATCGACGGCATGAAGATGATCATGCACTGGCTGAACCTCGAGAGAGGATACATCGGCATCGAGACCAACAAGCCTGACGCTATCGCCAATATGAAGAGACTTATCGAGCAGAACGAGATCAAGGATATGGAAGTAGTTCCGCTGCCATCCAGCTATCCGAAGGGTGCTGAGCGTGTTCTCGTTTACGAGGTCACCGGACAGACCATGAACGCAGGTGTTCTCCCTGCACAGCTCGGAGTCATTCTGGACAACGTTTCGACTATCGGAGTAATGGCTGAGTACTTCAAGACCGGCATGCCGATCGTAAGAAGAAGAGTCACCATAGACGGAGACGCTGTTGCAGAACCTAAGAATGTATTTATTCCGATCGGAACAAGGATCGCAGACGTCGTTGAATTCTGCGGTGGCTACAAGAGAGAGCCTCGCAAGATCATCATGGGCGGACCTATGATGGGAAGAGCGACTAAGTCAGATGAATCCCCGACGATGAAGAATACATCAGCGATCCTGTGCTTCAGCCAGGAGATGGCAGAGGTCAAAGAAGAGACTGCATGTCTCAACTGCCAGCGCTGTCACACAGCTTGTCCGTTCGGACTCATGCCTAGCATCTTCGCAGAGGCTTATGAGAACAAGGACGTAGACACACTCAACAGATTCAACGTAATGCAGTGCATGGAATGCGGCAGCTGCTCATACACATGTCCTGCGAGACGTCCGCTTGCTCTGACCAACAAGCTTGCGAAATTCATGGTAAAGGAGGCATCGAAGTAATATGGATAAGAAATTTCATACGAATTTGATAGTATCCTCCTCACCGCATATCGTTACGGAATCTGATACTACCAGACTTATGGGGACCGTGCTCCTCGCACTGGCTCCTGCATGGGTCGCAAGCATCTACATCTTCGGATTCAGAGCACTGCTGCTCTCCGTCGTATGTGTTGCTGCAGCAGTACTCTTCGAGTATCTGTTCAACATGATCATGCACAAGAAGCAGACCATCGGAGATCTCTCCGCTGCTCTCACCGGACTGCTGATCGCATTCAATATCCCTTCGAGCTTCCCGATCTGGCAGGCGATCCTCGGATGTCTGTTCGCGATCGTAGTAGTCAAGGGACTCTTCGGAGGTATCGGAAGGAACTTCGCGAACCCGGCTATCACAGCCAGAATTTTCCTGTTCCTGTCCTTCTCCGCTAACATGTCGTCCTGGCCTCTGACAAGACTCCAGGCAACACCGGATGCTGTTACAGGAGCTACACCACTCGCTATCCTCGCAGAGGGCAGCACTGACCAGCTCCCTGGACTCGGGACACTCTTCCTGGGATTCCACGGCGGCTCGACCGGAGAGGTTTGCGCACTCGCGCTGATCATCGGCGGAGTATTCCTTATCGTACGTAAGGTCATCAGCCCGATCATCCCTTGCGCATTCATCGGCACAGTATTCGTTTACGGACTTATCGCGACGGGCAGCCTGCACATGGCACTGTTCCACGTGCTCGCCGGCGGCGTGCTCCTCGGTGCGTTCTTCATGGCAACCGACTACGTCACATCGCCAAAGCTCCCGCTCGGACAGCTCCTGTTCGGTATCGGCTGCGGTATCATCACCATGAGCATCAGACTCTTCGGATCCTATCCGGAAGGCGTATCCTTCTCGATCCTGCTGATGAACATCTGCACACCGCTGCTCAACAACCTGTCCTACAAGTTCTACCTGAAGGAGGGAGGTGCTAAGAATGGAAAATAAGAACAGCGCATTCAAGGAATTCATCTCGCCTATTCTGGTACTGGTAATCATATGCTTTGTCGTTACTTTCGCTCTCGCATTCACATACGGTATCACTAAGCCGATTATTGACGAGAACACCGCCAAAGCAGCAAGCGAGGCAAGAATGGAACTTCTCGCTGATGCTGACAATTTCTCCGACAGCGGAGCAGAGCTCGTTGAGTATGAGCCGGGCAAAGTATATGCTGTCGACGCTTACACAGCAGACAACGGAGCCGGCATGGTAGTCACCGTCAAGTCCAACTCTTACGGCGGACTGCTGACAGCAATGGTCGGAATCGATAAGGACGGAGCTATCACAGGCGTTAAGGTCACAGAGCACGCAGACACACCGGGTGTCGGAACCAAGGCTCAGGCTGAAGGCCATCTTTCACAGTATGTAGGCCTTTCCGAGCTCGCAAGCGATACGATCAAAGCTCACGCTGACAGCGTTGTAGAGGTCACAGGAGCTTCCGTATCATCCGGAGCTATCCACAAAGCTGTATACTGCGCACTTGAGCAGTTCAAAGCGATGGGAGGTGTTAATTAATGGAAAAGAAGAGCAAACTCTCGATTCTTACTAACGGAATCATCAAGGAGAACCCTACACTGGTCCTCCTGCTCGGAACATGCCCGTTCCTTGCTACATCTTCATCGCTGATCAACGCATTGGGAATGGGACTTTCGGCTACAGCCGTACTGATCTGTTCCAACATCGTTATCTCGATGCTCCGTAAGGTCATTCCTGACAAAGTCAGGATCCCTTGCTACATCGTAGTTATCGCCGGATTCGTAACCCTCGTACAGTTCGTACTGCAGGCTTACGCTCCTGGCATCAACAAAGCTCTGGGAGTATTCATCCCTCTGATCGTAGTTAACTGCATCATCCTCGGAAGAGCGGAAGCATTCGCGAACAAGAACACCGTTTTCGATTCCCTGCTTGACGGTATCGGAATGGGAATCGGATTCACCCTTGCACTTGCTTGCATGGGCGCTATCAGGGAACTGCTCGGAACAGGCTGCCTCCTCGGCATGACCATTATTCCGAACTTCTCGATCGGATTCTTCAACCTGCCTCCTGGCGGATTCTTCGTATTCGGTGTGCTGATCGCTATCATCCAGGCAGCTACCAAGGGTAAGGCTCTCAAGGCCAAGAGCTTCAGCTGCGGACTTTGCCCGATGTACAATTCGTGCAACACCGCTGAGGCGAATGAGGAAGTCGCAGCAGAGAAGGCAGCTAAGGCTGCACCGGCAGTATAGGAAGGAGGACAGACATAAATGGTAAACCTTATAGTCATCTTTATGGCGATAGTCCTCGTTAACAACTTCGTACTGTCGCAGTTCCTGGGAATCTGCTCTTTCCTCGGAGTTTCCAACAAGATGAGCTCATCGGTCGGTATGGGCGGCGCGGTAGTCTTCGTAATGGTTATCGCAGAACTCGTTACATGGCCTGTCATGCAGCTCCTCAATAAATTCGAGATCGGATATCTGCAGACTGTAGTATTCATTCTCGTCATCGCCGCACTCGTACAGTTCGTAGAGATGTTCATGAAGAAGTATCTGCCGGCCCTCCAGAAGGCTCTCGGTATCTTCCTCCCGCTGATCACTACAAACTGCGCTATCCTCGGTGCGACGATCAACGCAATCAGTTATGGCTATACTTACGTGCAGTCCGTTGTTTATGCCTTCGGAGCAGGTGTCGGCTACATGGTAGCGATGATCCTCTTCGCAGGTATCCGTGAGGAGAAGCTGTACAACACTGAAGGAGTTCCGACACCTTTCAAGGGCGTTGGTATCATCCTCGTGGCAGCATCCATCATGGCGCTTTCATTCATGGGCTTCACCGGAATGTTCCAGTAAGGAGGTGTACTAATGGCTAATGTTATGACACCTGTACTGTTAGTAGCAGTTATCGGATTCGTCTGTGCGGGACTCCTGGTATTCGCTTCCAAGGTATTCCACGTAGCAGTAGACGAAAGAGTCACGCTGGTCAGAGAGTGCCTTCCTGGCGCGAACTGCGGCGGATGCGGATTTGCCGGATGTGACGACTACGCGTCCAACCTCGTTTCTGACGAGAGTATCCCTTGCACAAAATGCTCACCTGGCGGTGCTGCAGTAGCTGCACAGATCGCTGAGATCCTCGGCAGATCTGCCGGTGCGGCCGAGCCTCAGGTAGCTCAGGTAATGTGCAACGGCACATGCGATGCAAGACGCACCGTACTTGAGTGGCAGGGCCTCCAGTCCTGCAAAGGCGCGAAGGGATGGTTCTCATCTCCTAACGCATGTATGTATGGATGTATCGGTCTCGGCGACTGCGTCAAGGCATGCCAGTTCGATGCGATCGGTATCGTTGACGGTATTGCTAAGGTCAACAGAGAGAACTGCGTTGCATGTGGTGCCTGCGCTGGTGCCTGCCCGCAGAAGATCGTCAAGCTCGTACCTAAGAAGAGTCAGGTACATGTTCTGTGCTCATCCACAGACAAGGGTGCTGTTGCCCGCAAGAACTGCGACAATGCATGCATCGGCTGCATGAAGTGCACTAAGGCCTGCAACTTCGGCGCGATCACTGTAGAGGACAACCTCGCAAGGATCGATTACAGCAAGTGCAAATCCTGCGGAATGTGCGCTGCAGTATGCCCGACCGGAGCACTCAACAGCTTCAAGCCGCTGCCTAAGAAAGAAGTAGTCGAGAAGGCTATCGCTGCGAAAGCCGCTAAGGCTAAGGCGGCAGCCGGCGATGCAAAGCCGGCAGCACCTAAGCTGACACCGGAGCAGATCGAAGCCCTCAAGGCTAAGAAGGCTGCAGAGAAGGCAGCAGCTGCTAAGAAAGCATAAACGCTTAAGAACGATTTACCAAGAGAGCCGCTCGTTATGAGTGGCTCTCTTTTTCATGTATGACGGGCATGCCGTCAGTCTGTGGTGAAAGTCCACAAGGGGCGTAGTTGCCGACGAACCCCACAGCGACTTGCAAGGTTTGCATCGTGAGGTGCAGGCGAGAAGAAGCAATAGCGAAATCGTGGCCCTAC
>JAFRGC010000024.1 GCA_017434025.1 Mogibacterium sp.
AGTTTTGAGCTCATGTGAGACATTTGCTGTGAAGTCCTGACGTGTCTTGACTGCTTCGAGAAGGTTCTCATGCTGGGTGCGGATCTTTGCCGCGAAAGGTTCAAGTTCCTTATATGGTGGCTCGCTCGTCGGCTTATCGATTTCCTCAGCCATCTTTTCTATAGGCTGGATTATCTGTCTGGACAGGGCATGCCCGAGAACAATGCAGATGCCGAAAATCAGAAGTGCCACGACCGCGACAATAGGAAGAGATCTGAAGAAAACACCTGCGATCGCGTGCGCCTGGGTCGATACCCTGAGAACAGTTCCGTTCTCCAGCCTGAGAGCATAGTAATATGTATCCATTCCCAGTGTCTGCGATGATCTGATGCTCTCCCCTTCACCATTTGTCATTGCTTCCTGTATTTCCGGTCTGTCAAGGTGGTTGGCAAGCCCGGATGCACCGGCATCATTATCAAACAGCACAGTGCCGTCCTCAGCTATCCAGGTAAGTCTGACATCACCGGTTTCCAGCTTGTTCAGAGTTGAACTGCTGAGCTTTTCAGGATCATTGCCCAGAGAGTCGTACTCTCTCTGGAACACCTCTGTTTCCATTAACATGCGGGCATTCATCTTAAGATCATTGGTTATCTGTGTACGGAACAGATTATAGAAAACAAGAAGATTGGCAGCCGTTACGAAAACGACCGCCAGCAGTGCGATGAATGAAAGTCTTATGTTTATCTTCTGCTCCACGTTATTCCCTCTCTGCCCCGTCTATGACATAGCCTACATTGCGGACAGTCCTTATATATCTGCCGCTTTCACCCAGTTTGCGCCTGAGTGACCTGATATGCATGTCCAGCGTTCTCGACTCACCTTCGAAGTCTGTTCCCCACACATTCTGCATTATCGCTTCTCTTGTCAGCACGATGTTCAGATTGATCATCATGTATCTTAAGAGCTCATATTCCTTGAACGTAAGCTCTACAGGATCACCCGCAGCTGTTACCGTATGTCTGCTGTGATCGATGCTGATATCACCTGCACTGATTGTCTGGGTCTCCTCACTCATCGTCCGCCTCAGAAGTGCGCGTATACGCGACAGCAGCTCCATGACAGAGAACGGCTTCATGACATAGTCATCCGCTCCGTAATCGAAGCCCTTCAGGAGATCCATCTCTGTATTCCTCGCGGTGATCATTATGACCGGCAGCTCCTTCAGCCTGCTGTCATTTCTGATCCTGCGAAGTATGCTGTATCCGTCTTCATCCGGAAGCATTACATCGAGAAGAAGAAGGTCCGGCTGCACGCTTTCGAGCGCGTCATATAAGTCCGCCGCCTTTTCGAAGGCCGTGACAATATAATTGCTGTTCCTCAGCGCCATCTCTTCGATCTCGCGTATTCCCGGATCGTCTTCTACGATATATACAAGTGCCATTATCCGACGGTTCCTTCCTGTATCTTAGGCAGCGTGTAGCGGTTCCTCATGCGGGTGTATGTGCTCTGGAATTCCGGATCGCTTCCCTTGGTCTTTTCGCTGGCGTATTCATGACGGCCGAACGAATCCTCTCCTATCTCTATGAGGCAAAGTGCGATATTGGAGCAGTGATCAGAGACTCTCTCGAAGTAGATCAGTATGTCTTCAAGTATAATGCCCGCTTCCATTGAGCAAAGGCCTTTGCGGAGACGGTCGATATGTCTCTGACGCATCTCAGCGCTAAGGTTATCTACCACCTCTTCGAGAGGTTCTATCTGTCTGGCCTTGTTGCGGTCAGACGAGATAAATGCCTCATCAGTGATCATGAGTATATCTCTGATCGCTGTACCGAAT
>JAFRGC010000025.1 GCA_017434025.1 Mogibacterium sp.
AAGATCAGGCTCGCATCAACGAAGAAAGGCTACTTCACGATGAGCTGGGCGAAAGACCCTAAGGCCACCAGTTACCAGATCCTGTACACGACTAACGCAAACGGATCCGGCGCTGCCCAGAACCTGACCGGAGTAGCCGCAAGCAAAACAAGCTTCACGACCAACAAGTTTAGGAACGGCACCAAATTCAAGAGTGGGCAGACGATCTACGTACAGATCAGAGAAGTCAAGACCGTAGGCGGGATCAACTACATCGGGAACATATCGTGCCCGGTAGCCGTTAAGATCAAATAGGATAGAGGAAAGGGAGAGGGAGACAACGTGACAAAGGGACGGTTCTTTTGTCACCTGTCTCCTCAAGAGAGACAAGGAAGAGGAGAGGCATAGAGCAAAGAGCCTCTCCTCATTTTTTTGTGCAGAGAAGAGCAAGTTAAATAAAAACATAGGTAAATTATTCGGTCAATAGAAAAGAAGCTTGTATTGTATAATAGATTGAAAAAATTTAAGCATATTTTTCCTGTATTAAATCTTTCAAAGGGCGGTGCCTGTTATGAATCAACACTTAAGACGCACTATTTCTATTCTGTTAACACTTTTTGTTTCCGTATCATTACTGACGGATACCAGTTTTGCAATTGGTTCAGGAGAATCTTCAGATCTTGACTCTTTGATCAGCGATCTTCCAGAAGTGACTCAGTCAGATCCCGCAGACCATTATTGGTATTTGCAGCTGTCTGATTTTGAAAAGGTCGTATATCAGAGTGCAGTCAGTTTGGCCGAAACACCAGGATCTGTAACTATTACTGGAATGCAAGGTTATAGTGAGCAGGATGTTATTACCAGCTGCTATTTTGCTGAAATTGCAGCCAAAGTTGATCATCCTTGGATTAGCGGGATATTAACAGATGTTGGCCCTATATTTAATAGTTCAGAAGGAATCCTTACTTTAAATCCTTCGTATTATTCGTATTCGACTTATCAAAAAGATAAAGCTAGAGCAAGGCTACAGCAAATAGTGGATACTGCAGGATCTGGTGACAGGTATGTTCAGATAAGGAATATTCTCAACTTTATTCATAGCCACATAATATATGATGGAAGCGCTCTTTATGAAGGAGCTTCTCTACATGGAGGTGCTAGTTACAATATAATGGGCGGCCTGGTGTGGAATAAAGCTGTATGTTCAGGTATATCATTTCTTTTTAAAGCGGCATGTGACGATTTAGGCATTCCATGTATTGTGGTTCAAGGATCAACGGGTAACGTTAATAGTTGGAATCATGCATGGAACGCTATCATGATGGAAGATGGGAAATGGTATTTCTTGGATTGCACTTCATTTACAAGTGAAAGAGATGATTTTGAACTATATGAAGTGTTAACTACTTCGGATGTATTCGCACAGTTTAGCCACCAGGGTCTGTTGAACTACACAGGCTCATATACAAAGTATTCGATTCCTTCTATATCACCGATTATTTATCAGTACGATGGAGAGTATGATGACTCCATGTATGTCGAAGCCGATCTGGATTTTGATGAACCAGAATTGTCTTTCACATATGAAGTTCTTGAGGATAATAAATGCAAAATCACGTCCTATGAAGGTGAGATTGAGGGTGATTTGGTGATACCTGAAATGATCGATGGGTATACCGTTTCAGTAATAGGTAGTAATGCTTTTGCTAATGAAGAAAGCATCACAGGAAGTCTGATTATTCCAGAATCAGTAGAGATAATCGAATCATATGCTTTCATGAACTGTAGTGGACTTACTGGAGAACTTGTGTTACCAGAAGGTCTTAGAATAATAGAGAGAAATGCTTTTCAGAATTGCGTTAATATAGGTGGAGGGCAAGGCCTTGATCTCCCTAAGTCCTTGGAAACGATTGAGCAAGAAGCATTTAATAATTGTATATCTATATCGGGTACAATCAGAATTCCAGAGAAAATTGTAGATGTTACACAAATATTTGAACAATGTAGATCTATAGATGCTTTTCGTGTAGATGATAATAATCCGTACTTATGTGACATTGACGGAATCGTTTATTCAAAAGATGTTACTAAAGTACTTCTCTATCCTGCAAATAAAGGTGGAACAATAGACCTGCCTAATACTGTTAAGATTATTGGAGATGCAGCGTTTGATCATTGTCAAAAGATAACAGGTCCACTTGTATTGCCGGAGAGCCTTACGGAAATCGGAAACTATGCCTTTGCCATGACAGGAATACAAGGTGATTTGACTATTCCTGACTCAGTTACAAAAATTGGAGATCACGCGTTCTACCATGCTTATGATGGATTAACAGGAGAAAAACTAACTGGCTTTGGCGGTTCTCTTATTTTAGGAGAAAACTTGACTGAAGTAGGAGAACGTGCTTTTAATGGCTGCATATTTGAAGGAGCACTGTCTCTACCTGATGGAATACGTACAATAGGGGATAATGCATTTAATAATTGCACTTTTTCGGGAAATTTGATTCTCCCTGATTCATTGACCACTATTGGAGAAGATGCATTTAGTTGCAATCATTTTTCTGGAGGTCTTCATGTCGCGGGTTCTGTTAAGGAAATAGGTCCATACGCTTTTGCATCATGCCAATTTGATGGAACACTTGAACTGGAAGAAGGAATCGAACGAATTAGCATGGCTGCATTCGACAATAATCATTTTATTGGTGAATTGGTGATTCCTTCATCCGCGCAGGAAGTTGAAGAATATGCTTTCAGAGGTAATAGCTTTACTAGTGTGATCTGCTCCTGCAGTACAATTTGCACGGAAACAATTGTCCAGGAGGCGAGTTATAATCCGTATGTTATAGGTAAACAGGCATTTGTTTGTCCAAGTTGTGGCAAGTCTTATGTTGAAACTTCAATCTATCCAGAGGGAGACTGGGGAGACGGCATTGAGAATAAATCTATAAATGAAATGATCCCCGTGGAAATAGATCAGGCTCTTGCTGTTAGGATTGAGGAACCTTATTCATATTGCTACTGCTACTTTACTCCTAATGAGACAGGATATTATCATTATCAATCTATCACAGCTGAAACTGAAGGAAGAACTGGAAAGAAGTGTTATGTCTTTGATACTGATTGGAATCGTATTTCTATGTCTCGCCCTGCAGAGGATGGATGGGGGAATTATACGGGAGATATTTTGCTGGAGCAGAACCATACATACTATTTTGTGACAGGCTGTTCTGAGCTGTCAGCTACTGCTCAGTACAGTATTAAAATATCGCTTCCAAAGCATACTATGATTCATGTAGAAGCAAAGGATCCTACATGTACAGAGGATGGATGTATTGAATATTGGTATTGTACGGATTGTGAGAAGCTGTTCAAAGATGAGTATGGAAGCAAGGAACGTGATCCTGAATCCGTAGTAATACCAGCATATGGACATAATGAAGAAATACTTCCAGCGATTACTCCTACATGTACTGATCCAGGCCGAACAGAGGGAAAAAGGTGTTCTAATTGTGGTGAAGTGTTCATTGCACAGGAGGAGATACCTGCGCTTGGTCACGACTACTATGAAGTCGCTGATTCAGCAGTTGCAGCAAGCTGCGAGACAGCAGGAAAAGAAGCAGATCAGCAGTGCTCAAGATGCGATTCATTCATCGAAGGGGCAACGATCGAAGCCCTTGGTCATGTTTGGGATGATTGGACGACAGTCAAGGAAGCAACCGAGGACGAAGAGGGCCTTGAAGAGAGAATCTGCAAGAGAGACCCATCACACAAAGAATCAAGAGCAATCCCTAAGCTGAATCATGAACATGACCTTGTAAAGACAGCAGCTGTAGCTGCAACCTGCACAACTACTGGCAACATCGAGTACTGGACTTGCAGCAAGTGCCACAAGATTTACAGTGATGAGAATGGAGAAACAGAGATCACAGCAGCAGATACTGCGATCAGTGCGACAGGTCATACCGAAGAAGTAATGCCGAGCAAGGCTGCAACCTGCACAGAGACCGGCCTGACAGAAGGTAAGAAGTGTTCAGTCTGCGGCGAGATTCTGGTAGCGCAGGAAGAGATAGCAGCCCTTGGTCATGACTACTATGAGATGGAAGGGTCAGCAGTAGCGGCAACCTGCGAAAGAGCAGGCAAGGAAGCTGATAAGCAGTGCTCAAGATGCGATTCGTTCATCGAAGGCGCAGCGATCGCTGCACTTGGCCATTCAGAAGAAACACTTGCTGGAATACCGCCTACATGCGTTAGAACTGGTCTGACAGAAGGCAAGAAGTGTTCAGTCTGCGGCGAAATCCTTGTAGCACAGGAAGAGATCCCAGCGCTTGGCCATGACTATCATGAAGTTACAGATTCAGCAGTAGCAGCAACCTGCGAGACAGCGGGCAAAGAAGCAGACAAGCAGTGCTCAAGATGCGACTCATTCGTTGAAGGTGTAACGATCGAAGCCCTTGGCCATGATTGGGGCGAGTGGGAAGTCATTCGAGAAGCAACATGCACAGAACCTGGAGAAGAACAGCGAGTATGCAGCAGAGATACTGGGCATGTTGAAAAAAGAGTAATAGTTGCTACAGGCCATACCGAAGAGGTTATTCCTGGCAAGGCTGCAACTTGCACAGAGACCGGCTTGACAGAAGGCAAGAAGTGTTCAGTATGTGACGAGATCCTAGTGGCGCAGGAAGAAATCCCAGCGCTTGGCCATGACTATCATGAAGTAGAAGGATCAGCAGTAGCCGCAACCTGTGAGACAGCAGGCAAGGAAGCTGATAAGCAGTGCTCAAGGTGTGATTCGCTCATCGAAGGAGCAGCGATCGAAGCACTTGGACATGACTACGGAGCTTGGGAAGTCGTTAGTGAAGCATCATGTACAGAGTCTGGCGAAGAACAGCGAGTATGCGGCAGAGATCCTAGCCATATTGAAAAGAGAACTATAGAAGCCACAGGACATACCGAAGAAGTTGTTCCTGGTAAGGCTGCAACCTGTACAGAGACCGGCCTGACAGAAGGCAAAAAGTGTTCAGTCTGCGGCGAGATTCTGGTAGAACAGGAGGAGATCCCGGCGCCTGGCCACGACTACCATGAAGTGGAAGGAACAGCAGTGGCGGCAACCTGTGAGACAGCTGGCAAGGAAGCTGATAAGCAGTGCTCAAGATGCGATTCGCTGATCGAAGGAGCAGTAATCGCTGCACTTGGTCATGATTGGGGTGATTGGACTACAGTCAAGGAAGCAACCGAAGACGAAGAAGGCCTTGAAGAGAGAGTCTGCAAGAGAGACTCGTCACACAAAGAATCACGTGCGATTCCTAAACTCAATCACACTCATAATCTCGTAAGAACAGCCGCAGTATCTGCAAACTGCACAACAGCTGGCAACATTGAATTCTGGACCTGCAGCAAATGCCATAAGATATACAGTGATGAGAACGGCGAGACCGAGATCACAGCAGCAGATACTGTGATCAATGCAACCGGCCACACTGATGTAGTAATTCCTGGCAAGGCCGCAACTTGTACGGAGACAGGACTGACAGAAGGTAAGAAGTGTTCAGTCTGTGGAGAAATCCTTGCGGCACAGGAGGAGATAGCAGCCCTTGGTCACGACTACCATGTAGTAGAAGGGTCAGCAGTAGTAGCAACCTGTGAGACAGCAGGCAAGGAAGCAGATAAGCAGTGCTCAAGATGCGATTCATTCATCGAAGGCGCAGCAATCGCTGCACTTGGCCACGACTGGGGTGAATGGACTACAGTCAAAGAAGCAACCGAAGACGAAGAAGGCCTTGAGGAGAGAGTCTGCAAGAGAGATCCTTCACACAAAGAGTCACGTACGATTCCTAAACTGAACCACACTCATAATCTTGTGAAGACAGCCGCGGTATCTGCATCCTGCACAACAGCCGGTAACATTGAATACTGGACATGCAGTAAGTGTCATAAGATCTACAGCGACGAAAACGGCGAGACAGAGATCACAACAGAAGATACTGTGATCAATGCAATTGGCCACGACGAAGAGGTTATTCCTGGCAAGGCTGCAACCTGCACAGAGACCGGCCTGACAGAAGGCAAGAAGTGCTCAGTCTGCGACGAGATACTAGTAGAGCAGGAAGAGATAGCAGCCCTTGGCCATGACTACCATGAAGTCGCTGATTCCGCAGTAGCTGCAACCTGCGAGACAGCAGGTAAGCACGCAGATCAACAGTGCTCAAGATGTGATTCGCTGATCGAAGGAGCAGTAATCGCAGCCCTTGGCCACGATTGGGGCGAGTGGACGACAGTCAAGGAAGCAACTGAAGATGAAGAGGGCCTTGAAGAAAGAGTCTGCAAGAGAGATTCATCACATAAAGAGACGAGGGCGATCCCTAAACTCAATCACACTCATAATCTTGTGAAGACTGCTGCCGTTGCTGCAACCTGCACAACAGCCGGCAACATCGATTACTGGACATGCAGCAAGTGCCATAAGATCTACAGTGATGAGAACGGTGAGACAGAGATCACATCGGCGGACACTGTCATCAATGCAACAGGCCATACTGATGCAGTAATTCCTGGCAAGGCTGCAACTTGCACAGAGACCGGCCTGACAGAAGGCAAGAAGTGTTCAGTCTGCGGAGAGATCCTTGTTGAGCAGGAAGAGATAGCAGCACTTGGCCACGACTACCATGAAGTCGCAGATTCGGCAGTGGCAGCAACCTGCGAGACAGCAGGCAAAGAAGCAGATAAGCAGTGCTCAAGATGCGATTCGCTGATCGAAGGAGCAGTAATCGCTGCCCTTGGTCATGATTGGGGTGATTGGACTACAGTCAAGGAAGCAACCGAAGACGAAGAAGGCCTTGAAGAGAGAGTCTGCAAGAGAGACTCATCGCACAAAGAGTCACGTGCGATTCCTAAGCTGAATCACACCCATGACCTTGTAAAGACCGCTGCAGTAGCTGCAACCTGCACAACCGCTGGCAACATTGAATACTGGACATGCAGCAAGTGCCACAAGATTTACAGTGACGAGAACGGCGAGACAGAAATCACAGTAGCAGACACTGTCATCAAAGCGACAGGACATACCGAAGTCACTATTCCAGGCAAGGCTGCAACCTGCACAGAGATAGGCCTGACAGAAGGCAAGAAGTGTTCAGTCTGTGGCGAGGTCCTTGTGGCGCAGGAAGAAATAGCAGCCCTTGGCCATGACTACCACGAAGTTGCAGATTCAGCTGTAGCAGCAACCTGTGAGACAGCAGGCAAGGAAGCTGATAAGCAGTGCTCAAGATGCGACTCATTCATCGAAGGTGCAGCGATCGAAGCACTTGGCCACGACTGGGGCGACTGGACTACAGTCAAAGAAGCAACCGAAGACGAAGAGGGCCTTGAGGAGAGAACCTGCAAGCGAGACTCATCTCATAAAGAGTCACGTGCGATCCCTAAACTGAATCATACACATGAACTCGTTAGGACAGCTGCAGTAGCTGCAACATGCACAACAGCCGGTAACATCGATTACTGGACATGCAGCAAGTGCCATAAGATCTTCAGCGACCAGAACGGTGAGACAGAGATTACCACAGCAGATACAGTCATCAATGCGACAGGCCATACCTGGAGTGAAGAGTACTCCGTTGATGAAGCAGCTACATGTACTCAGGCTGGTTCGGAATCCATCCACTGCTCCGTCTGCGGAGAGAAGATGCCGGGATCAAGCCATGCAGTTGAAGCTTTGGGACACAACTATGGCGACTGGACGATCACCAAGGAAGCGACCTGCACAGAGACTGGCTTGAAGTCGAGAACCTGCAGCAGGTGCGAAGACACCGTAACAGAAGAGATTCCGATGACAGAACACGTATGGGATGAAGACTTTACAGTCGACGAGGAGCCGTCGTGTACTTTGGCAGGATCGAAGTCGAGGCACTGCGCAAATTGCGATGCAGTAACAGACGTTACAGAGATACCGGCGTATGGACATAGTTTTGGCGAATGGGAAGAGCTCAAACCTAGCACCTGCGTGGACACCGGAATTCGCCAGCGCACCTGTGAATACTGCGGTTTCACTGAAACCGAGAACACTGATCCGGCTGGTCATGAGTGGGAAGATGATTATACTGTAGATCTTCAGCCGACATGTACTGAGGACGGCAGCAGATCCATCCACTGCAAGAACTGCGATGCCGTGATGAACAGTGAAGTCATTCCTGCGACGGGTCATAGCTATGGTGAGTGGGAGATCGTCAAAGCAGCGACTTGCACAGCTGCCGGTTCGAGGAAAGCGACCTGCAGCAGTTGCCACGAGACAATCACCGAAGAGATCCCTGTTCTGGGACATGCGTGGAATGATGATTATTCAGTAGATCGTGAAGCGACTTGCTCGTCGGAAGGCACTGAGTCGATCCACTGCGCAAGATGCGGTGAGATCAAATCCGGTACGGAAAGATCGATCCCGAAGACGGCGCATACGCCAGGCTCGGCGGTCGTAGAGAACAAAACAGACGCCACTTGCACGGCAGAAGGCCATTACGATGAGGTCGTTTACTGCACCGTCTGCGAGCATGAGATCTCGCGCGAGACGAAGACGATCGAGAAGGTGGCGCATGTTTTGGCCAAAATCGACAAAGTTGAGCCAACCAGTGAGTCGGTAGGTTACGAAGCTTACTGGAAGTGCAGTGAGTGCGGTAAGATGTTCTCGGATGAGGCAGGAACCGCTGAGATCAGCGAACCGGTTGAGATCCCGATAATTGCGCATGAACACGCATATGGCGATTGGGTCGTTACCAAGAAGGCGACTACTGCAGCTGAAGGCTCTCGTCAGCAGGTCTGCGAGAGCTGTGGTGAGAAGATCGTTGAGACGATCCCTAAAGTCGAACCGGTCACCGGTACGGTCACTATCAAGAACACGATAGCGAACTCATCGAAGAAGACCAACGACGTCATCTGGGACAAAACCGGAGTCAAGGGCGCCACAAACTACGAGATCCATTGGAGATCGAAAGACGGCGGGAAGAATGGCGCATGGAAGAGTACGACCGTCGGCAATACCGTGAGAGGCGTGACCACCGGGCTGACAATTGGCGGTTTGTACGAGATCCAGGTAAGGCCGTTCAAAGCGGAAACCGCTACAACCGCCAGAGTGAACGGCAATTGGTCGGGAAGCGTCTACAGATACTTCTATACGACACAGAAGATCAGGCTCGCTTCCACGAAGAAAGGCTACTTCACGATGAGCTGGGCGAAAGACCCTAAGGCCACCAGTTACCAGATCCTGTACACGACTAACGCAAACGGATCCGGCGCTGCCCAGAACCTGACCGGAGTAGCCGCGAGCAAAACAAGCTTCACGACCAACAAATTCAGGAACGGCACCAAATTCAAGAGCGGCCAGACGATTTACGTACAGGTCAGAGAAGTCAAGACCGTCGGAGGCATCAACTACATCGGGAACATATCGTGCCCGGTAGCGGTTAAAATCAAATAGGAAAAGGGGAGACGAGGAGACACAGAACCGTCCCCTGTCTCCCCGAAGATACGATAGAAGCGAAGTTATGAAGAATTTGGCCAAAGCTTTACCGATAATACTGATACTTCTGCTCCTCTTGCTCCTCAGTCTGGCGGCAAATGCTATTACTTTGTCTAAGTTGACGAGTAATGATGAGAAGACGGTAGGAGCCGGGCAGGCGGTCTCGGATGAGAGTGCACTTTCTGATGAAAAAGCGGTCTCGGATGAGAGTGCAGTTTCTGATGAAAGTGCTACTTCTGATGGAAACGAGTCTGCTGGCGAGGTGCTGGTTGCTGAGCCGCTGATTGCTATCGTGGATTATGATACGGAGGATGCGGGGCGGATCCGGAGGTATTTGCTGAATGCTGGCTACGAGTCGGAGAGGGTTGGCGCGATCGAGGATCTGGATGTTGAGAAGTTTGACGCCATCATCATCCCGGGCGGCCACAGCGTGACGCCGAGCATGTACGGGGCGGAGCGCGACCCGGCTACCAAGGACACGGATATCGACAAGGACAAATTTCAGTTCGCGGCTGTCGAGAAGTATGTGGAGGCGGAGAAACCGATTTTGGGCGTATGCCGGGGGATGCAGCTGCTGAATAATGTTTTGGGCGGAACGACGATCCAGGACATGCCGGATGGCTGGCACAAGAAGTACCGGTATGTGACCATTGCGGAAGGAACCTGGATGTATGCTTTGCTCGGCAAGGAGGCTGAGACGTACCATTACCACCATCAGTGTGTGGACAAACTGGGGGATGGTCTCTATGCTACCGAGTGGGATTCGGCGAGCGGGTGCATTGAGGCTTACGAGCACAAGACGCTGCCGATCTACGGGCTGCAGTGGCATCCGGACTCGATGGACGAGACAGGCGTGCTGGTGTTTAAAGAGTTTGGGAAAATTGTAGAGCAGGATATGAAGAAACGCAATTGACGAAGAGACAGGGGACAGAGAACCGTCCCCTGTCTCCCGGAGAACCGTCCCCTGTCTCCCCTGTCTCCTGTTTCTTACAGCCAGTTCTTCTCTGTGATCCTGCACTTGGTGCCGCAGATCTCGATGACATCGCCGATCTTCAGGGCATCTTTCTTAGCGAGGATGTATCCGTTATTGACGTTCCTGACATAGGAGTAGACCAGTTTGGAGACTCGTCCGACTTCTTCTTCCTCTCCGTCTATGAAGACAGGTGCGCCAGGGCCGCCGTATTGCTTGGCAGGAATGTGGAAGTTTTCGTTCTCATCGCAAACTTCGAATCCGACCATCTCACGGGCAGGGCCGCTCTCTTTGATTTTGAGGAGGGCTGCTTTGCCGATGAATTCCTTGTCCCAATTGATCTTATCTGCGAGGCCGACTTCGAACGGATTCGTATGAGCCAGGTCTCTCATGTAGTAGAAGCCTGCCTCTGTCGGGAGTGTCCATGCGAATACCTGGAACTCTGTGATCTCTCTGCCGCCGGCAGCCTGGACTGCTGCATCGATAGCATCCTGTACTGCATCTGCGTCATCAGCTGCGCAGTATACTTCATATCCCCATTTCTCGCCTGTAAATCCTCCGCGGTTGATGAGGACATCACAATCAGCAATTTTAAATTCATCATGCTGGAAGAATTTCAGCGCAACTTCGCCGCCTGTGAGTGACTCAACGACGTCTTTGGACTTTGGTCCCTGGACAGAGAACATGTGCCAGTCTTCGGTGATCTCGCTGCAGTCCACATCATAGTTTTCAGATTTGAAATAGAACCAGTCATCCGCTTGTGTTCCGTAGAGGGTGGATACCCAGAAACAGTCTTCCGCTCTTCTCATGACGACGACATCATCGATGATCTCTCCGTCCTCGTTGAGCATGACCGTGTAGCGGTCTCTTCCGACAGCGAGGTTGCCGATGTTGTTAGGATAGATGTAGTCGAGGAAGGTCGCTGCATCCGGACCCTGTACTTCCATGATCTGATGTGTGAAGAGGAAATAACCGACACACTCGCGAACTGCCATGTGTTCAGCGCGCTTCCATTCATCCTGATTGAAAATATTCTTATACATCTCGCGCCTCCTTACATGAACTTATCGATCTTCTTGGCGATCTTGATCCTCAGCTTGCCGGCAGGGGAATCTTCTTCCCAAACGGACCACTGCGCATTGACGAGGGTCTTGACCATGCCGTTCCACATATACAGGTGGCACTCGCATAGCGACTGGGTGCCTGTGATGGCGAGGTCTGATCTGTTGATCGTATAGATGACTTCGTTCTCATTGAATGCTTCACATACATATCCGCATACGAGAGACTGGAGGAGCATCTCGATGACGCCGCCGAGCAGCCTTCCGTCTTCACCGATGGAATTCGGAACGCCGAGCCACTCTCTGCAGGCACGGATCGCATATCTCTCGCCGAACAGGGCTTTGCCTGCTGCTTCGAGTACGCACTTCTTGGTCCACTCAGCCTGTTCCGCTGTTGTGTATCCCAGCTTGACTGCGTTGTCGATCGCCGGCAGGAGGTAGAGAGAAGCGGCAGTGCTGAGATTGACCATCTGATTCGATGAATCGGTCTCATTGTTGACACCGTTGACAAACTTATAATCGCACTCCTCGCGGAACATCATGGACTCAGATACGCAATCTTCTTCCTTCGTGTATTTCTTGTAATCGTCCGATACAGCAGGGCCAAAACTCTCCCACAGCTCATGCGCCGGTGCAGGGTACTTCTCACGGCTCTCTGCGATGATCCTGCAGTGTCTGTCGCCACAGCCTTTGGCTTCTACCATGAGGTAGTCGAGCTTGTGACCTTTGCGGTGACGGCTCTCGGTAGCGTCTGCCTGACCCTGGAGGGACATGGTTGTGGCTCTGCAGAGCTCGGATCCTACGATGTCCCAGTCACATACGTCGAGCTCTTTCTCGCAGCGGTATGTTCCGAAATCATTGCAGCGTCCGCACATCAGGAGCGCGTCATCTCCTTTGTCTCCGATCAGAGCGCCCGGATATGATCCGCACATGAAAGGATGGATGCCGAATCCATCATCATTCGGATAGTACAAACCTGTCTGATACAGTCTCGCATACGCCTCTTTGCACATTTCCGAAGCTCTTGTCTCGTAATCAGGGATGATGATCCTGTAGGCCTGTCCGACAGCAGCACTGAGTACGGATTCAAATCTCGAGGCGTAGTGCAGTGCATCCTGATAGGACATGAGCTTGTTCCACGGAGACTGAACGGCATTAAATTTCCTGAAACCTGCGTTGTCTCCGGAATTCGCAGGGATCCTTTCGTTGATCTTCTTGCTCATTGTATTTTCTCCTACTCTTCTTCAGGGAAAGCGTCGATGGCTGCCTGATACTTGACGATATTGTGGCAGGCGCCGCCATCGACGAAAATCGTCTCGCCTGTGATTCCGTCTGCCATCGGTGTGCAGAATCCATAGGCCATGATCCCGACCTGATCAACAGGAAGCTGTCCGTCGACTTGCCAAACCATGAGTTCCTCATAGAATTCATCCTGCTGCTCTTCGGTAATGAGCTCGCTCGCGAGGTTGCCGGCTGCGCCAGGCGTGACCATTCCGCCAGGAGCGATGCTGTTGATCATGATGCCAAATCTTTTCAGTTCCTTGGCAGCCTCTGTAACAAGACCCATGACTGCGGCTTTGCTGGATGCATAGTGCGGATATCCGCCGAATACAGGGTAAGGCATGACGGGACTGTTCGAGCTGATGAGAACGATTTTGCCCGGGATGCCGTGATCCTTCATGTAGCCGCTGACGTACTTGACACCGTAGAATGCGCCGTAGACGTTGGTCTCGAATACGAGCTGAAGGTCTTCCTTAGGAAGGTCATAGACTTTGGCATAGTTCCAGATGGCAGCGCTGTTAACGAAGATATCGAGTGAGCCGAAGGTCTCTGCTGTAAAGTCAACGAGAGCTTTGACCTGTGCTTCATCTCTCACATCAGTGAATTTGAACACTACGGAGTCCTTGAAACCCTGCTCCTCGAAGAGGGACATGGAGGCCTCTTCCTCGATCTCTGAATTGGATGCAATAACGACCTTGGCGCCGCCCTGCAGAAGTCTGAGGGTGATGTCAAAACCAAGTCCGGATGATCCGCCTGTTACAAGGGCAACTTTGCCCTTGACGGAGAACATATCTTCGAACGGACGAGCTGTCCTGATGTAGCCCTCGAGCATAGATTTGTCATTAGGTGTGAAAGCCATAAATAATCTCCTTGTAGTCGATGCTGGGGAGACAGAGAACCGTCCCCTGTCCCCTTGTTTTTGCTGGGTATTCCCGGGAAAAGAACACTTCTGAACTATATGATAGAGAATCTTACGTATATCAAAAATACATATATATTAGGTTAAAATGAGCCAGCATACCTACAAAATGATGGTCGTGAGTGGTATGATTCTATTGGTCATGTGAGAGGGGGGATAACAGTGAAACTGAATGCTGAAATACTATACAGTGAGCTGTCCGGACGTTATTTGGCTGAATTCTTCAGGAACGGTGATAATGCGCTTACGCTGCACAGGCCTGAATTCTATATGGATGATGAGAAGGATTTCCTCGATGGGCACGTCTACCTTGCGACAGTAGAACACTTGCCGCAGAGACCTCGCATCCAGCGAAATGCGGTGCTCGTTTGCATTGGTGATTCTTTTGGGCTGAATTACTACAAAGACAGACTCAGCCTGATCCTGATCAGGAGCCGGGCGGACTTCTTCAAGGTCTTCCGGGTGCTGCAGGAGATATTCGAGAAATATGAGGAATGGGAACGATCTCTGTACCGTGATCTGATCGGGGACATGGATATCTCCGGTATGATCTCACGGTCGGAAGAGATCTTCAGAATGCCGATCTATGTGATCGATAAATCATTCCGATTTGTTGCGGCAAGCAGCAGTGACGGCGGCAACAGCTGGATGCAGGAGGGGAGTGAGACGCTCAACCCTGAGTCGTTCTCTACTTTCCTCAGTGCAGCGAATATGATGACGGAGAGAAAGAATGCTTTCACGCTCGACATCCACGACAAACCAGTCATGTGCGTCAACCTTTTTACACGGAATGGCGAGTATGCCGGCTGTCTGTGCCTGGACATGAAAGGCGCGGCGAATGCGCCAGGTACGGACAAACTTGCAGAATATCTGGCAGGGATCATAGAGCTTGCATTCGAAAGGAACCCGCATCTGCAGAGTGATTCGCAGGCGTCGGTCAAAGGGCTTATGCAGACGCTGATCGAGGAGATGCCTCTCAGCAGAGCGCAGAGGGTAGTCCTGAGATCCGTCAATGAAACCATGAAGTGCATATGCATCTATTTCAGGAGTACGGAAAGACATCAGAAAATGCCGCTCAGCTATATCTGCAGTGTCATCGAGGAGATGTTCGCCGGAAGCTATGCTTTCATCTATGATGATGGGATCATATGCCTTCTGAATACCGAAGGCATAGAAGGAAAAGATGGGGCTGAAAGCGCGACCTTCAACCTTGCGAAGAAACTGCGTGCCTTCTGCCGTCAGATGAGGCTTTGCGCAGGAGTATCGGGGGAATTCAGTGATTTGTTCAACACACGGGTTCATTTCCTGCAGGCACAGTCAGCACTTGAGGACGGCAGGCTTCTGAATCCGGACGATACACTTTTCTACTTCTCGAGCTACGCGCTGACGGAGATGATCATTAACTCGCTTGGCGGACTGCCCGCGGAAGCATATTTTCCGGAAGGGCTCAAGGCGTTGCTGGAACACGACAGAAAATCACCGGTCTCCTATCTTGAAACACTCCGGGTCTTTCTGGAGGAGAACCTGTCCTACACTTCGACTGCTCAGAAACTCTTCATACACCGCTCGACTCTGATAGATCGCATAGAACGAATCGAGAGAGAGATGAAGATCGATCTCAAGAACAGCGAACAGCGCCTGCAGCTGGAGATGCTGCTCAAAGCAATGGATCTGGAGGAAGTCATGAGGAACCGCTAGATGATCGGAACAAATAAAAGTGCCCTGCATTCTAGCAGGGCACTTGACGTATATAAGGGTATCGATATTATGAAATGATCATTATCTGCTGCATGCTTTCAGGTCAGCATCGATCTCATCAGCATGGACTGCAACCTCTGCAGATTCCGGATAGCTGAGAAGTTTGCGGTAAGTAAGAGCGCCTACCAGTTTCATTCTTGGGTCGCTTGTTGAGCCAGGTGCCCACTTCTCCATAACAGCTTTGCCTTCTGGGGATCTCATGATGTCTTTGATCTTGGAATCGAGTGAAAGTGCCATATCATTCCTCCTGTTTAACTGCTTCATTTCTTCTGGTGATTTCTGTAATTCTTTCCCGAGAATTCTATGATCATAATACCCGAACCGCATGGAGAATCGTATCCGCTGAATGGATGATAATCAGGAGGCCCGATCCGACAAAATGACGGGGAGGGGACAGGAGGAGACAGGGGACGGTTCTCTGTCTCCTCCCCACGGAGGGGACAGAGAACCGTCCCCTGTCTCCTCCCCACCGATTTATGGTGAATGAGTAAAACCATGGATAGCAACTGAGGAACTTTGCAATGAAAATCATATTGATCAGACATGGTGACCCGGATTACGAGAAGGATTCGCTGACGGAGAAGGGCTGGCGCGAGGCGGAGTGCCTGGCGGACATGCTTTGCAGGCAGGACACGGATGATCCGCATTGCCTGAAGAATACGGCGGACACGTACTTCTATATGTCGCCGCTGGGCAGGGCGATGGATACGGCTGCGGCGACGATGGAGAGGCTGGGCAGGAAGGCGGAAGTGCTTCCGTGGCTCAGGGAATTTGAAGCGCCGATCTGGCGCCCGGATGACAAAACTAAAATGCGTATCACGTGGGACTGGCTCCCGCAGGATTGGGCGAATGAGGCGATTTTCTACGACCGGGACCATTGGCACGAAAGCGAATATCTGGCACCGTACAAAGTTTGGGACGAGTACCACTGGGTGACTTCGGAGTTCGACGCGCTGCTGGCGAAACATGGCTACAGGCGGGAAGGCGATTTGTACATGGCGGAAAGGTCGAATCACGATACGATCGTTTTGTTCTGCCACTTCGGGTGCGGGGCAGTGCTGCTCAGCCATTTGATGGGAGTGTCGCCGATGGTTTTCTGGCATCACTTCTGTGCGGCGCCGTCGTCGGTGACGACTTTGGTGACAGAGGAGCGGCGAGAGGGCGTTGCGCTGTTCAGGATGTCGGCGTACGGGGAGACCACACATTTGTACGTGGGAGGCGAGCAGCCGGCGTTCGCAGCGAGGTTCTGCGAGTGCTACGAAGACGAGACGAGGCACGACTGAAAATAAGGTCACTGCAGAGATGCGGTGGCCTTTTGTGTTATAATTAGTACATGATATATCTGATTCTCGCGTTCTGCTCCAGCGCGCTCATCTCGATCGTGATGAGGCTCGGCGAGGGCAGGATCCAAAACAATATTTCCACGCTTGCGGTCAATTACTTGATCTGCCTGCTGCTCAGCATGGTGTACAGTGCGGGCAGCGGTAGTTTTATTGTGCCGCTGGGCGGGGGTGGCGCGGAGACCGCTGGCGGAATTGGCTCTGCAGCGACGGCCGGCGGCGCGCTGATTCCGGTCGGCAGCGGCGAGATGACGATTTTGCTGGGACTTATTAGCGGAGTGTGCTATTTCGGGGCATTTTCTTTGTATCAGTACAACATTTTCCGGAACGGGGTGCTGATGTCGGCAACTTTCATGAAGCTTGGCGTCCTGGTGCCGACGATGGTGGCGATCGTGGTGTTCGGCGAGCGGCCAGGCGCGCTGCAGGTGCTGGGGATCTGCATGGCGCTCGCGGCAGTGCTGATCGTCAATGGAGTCGGGCCGATCAAGCACGGGAAGACTGCGGATGATACTGATGCCGAGTCCGCTGATAGTTCCGGGAGTAGTTCAGATGCACAAAAGGATTTGGCCGGGAGCAACCATGCGCTGAACGCAGAATCCGCAAGCACAGTGACTGCGCCTCTGGCGCTGATCATGCTGCTGCTTGTTGGCGGATCCGGCGACGCGATGTCCAAAATCTACGAGGAGCTCGGCAGCCCTGCATTCAACTCGCAGTATCTGCTGTACACTTTTGCGGTGGCGCTGGTGATCTGCGCGCTGACGGCTCGAATCCACGGGCAGGGGCTGACGAAGGGCGATGTGATATTCGGCGCTTTGGTCGGCATCCCAAATTTCTACTCAGCAAGGTTTCTGCTGCTTTCGCTGTCACACGTGCCGGCAGTCATTGCGTATCCGGTGTTCAGCGTCGGGACGATTTTCCTGGTCGGCGCCGTCGGAGTGCTGGCGTTCCACGAGAAAATGACCCGCCGGCAGTGGTGCGCAGTGGCGATGATCGTTTTGGCAATGGTGCTGCTCAATTCACAAGGGTAGGGAGCGCCGGAGCAGCATAGATATAGTTACTGATCGATCAAGTTGCAAAACGGGAACTATATTGCAACCCGAAATGGAGCGGATATAGTTACGGATTGATCAAGTTGCAAAACGGGAACTATATTGCGACCCGAAATGGAGCGGATATAGTTATGGATTGGCCAAATTATAAAACCGTAACTATAAACAGGCGGAATTTGTTCGAAATATAGTTACGGTTCGGAAACGTTTTTAAACCATAACTATAAGCAGACGAAATAGATCCGGGATATAGTTACGGATTGATCAAGTTGCAAAACGGGAACTATATGTGCATTATAGGTTAATAATTGAGCCGACTTTCGTCGGCTGTTTTGATATAATAGACGCAAGCTTATAGGTTTAATTGCAAGGGGGACTTATGGTAAGGAAGTTTGCCGCCAGATTTTTCGCAATAATGCTGACCATGATGATGGTGGTCAGCGGTTTGGCTGTGGGCGTATTTGCGGATGGCGAAAATGGGGCGGCTTCGAATGATACGGGATCGGGTTCGACGGCTGAGACATGTACTTATAAGATCAGCCAAACTGTGACTTATGAGGACGGCAACAACCGGGAGAAGATCGCGGATGCGGTGTTTGCGAGCGCCAGCGAGATGAATGAGCTTGTGATCGATCTGATGGGGGACGATAACAGGTTTTATGTCGTTAACAAGTACGGCAGGATCATTGATGGTGTGTATTTCTATTCTTCGAATCCTGAGGTCGTGGAGATGACTGCGGATGTTTTCTTCACGCCGCGGAGCCTGGGCACATCGGTTGTGACGGTTGACGTTCCGGAGATCTATGGTGAGCCGGCGTGCTCGATCAAGGTCCTGGTGCGGGTCGTCAAACCGAGCGGTATGATCAAGCCCGCCTATGAGTATATCAGCAGGGTAGTTTCGGAGCAAACGTACCAGCTCGAGGTCATGGCCAAACCGGGTGTGACTCTCTTGTACAGTTCCACCAATGCTTCGGTGGTGACGGTCGACCAAAACGGCCTTGTCAGCCTGGTAGGGCCGGGGACGGCGTTTGTCGAGGTCACTTCGCCAGAGACGGAGCGTTATGCGGCGGATACATATAGGTTGCAATTCAGTCTGTCCGGGGACACTATAGTTGATCCGGGAACGGGCACCGATCCGGGAACGGGGACTGGAACCGGCACCGGCTCTTCGGACGGAACTGCCGCCGGAGCCGGCCAGACAGGCACTTCGGCCGGAAGCGGTGCCTCAGCCGGAACTTCAGCCGGCGCCACTTCCACAGACTCTGCGGCAGCGGCACTGGCCGCTCAGCAAGCACAAGAGGCCAAGGCCAGAGCCGCCGCGGCCGCCAAAGCTCAGGAAGCCAAGGCCAGAGCCGCCGCGGCTGCCAAAGCCAAGACACTCAAGAAGCCTACGCTCAAAGTCTCCCGCAAGAAGAGGGCCAACAAGCTGTCCTGGAACAAGATCGCTAACGCGAGTGGCTATGAGCTGTGGATCAAGTATCCCGGCGCGAAGACATATGTCCGGGCTCTGACCAAGGGCGCGACCGTCAAGTCAGTCACGCACAAGGGCTTGACCCGCAAGAAGAAATACAGCTACAAGATCAGGGCATTTGTCAGTTATAAGAACGTGAAGTTCTACGGCCCATTCTCCAAGGCCAAGACCGCCAAGGTCAAGTAGGCGGCGCCGGCTGGGTCAAGCAGGCGAATTCAGGCGACGCCAGACGGCGCCGCCGTACTCCGTTGCTCTGCTGAAATTTTTGAAAGGCATTACCGCGCCTGATGTTACAATCTATGTCAAAAGATTCGGCAGAAGGGACAAGGAGTAGAGCAAGAATGTTTTCGAAATACAAACTCAGACATTGGCAGAACGAGCTGACGGAACTGTCGCAGGAGACAGGCATCACTTTGGAAGAAGTGTGCGATTATCTTGGGGTCAGCTATGCCAGGGACATAGGGTTCTATGTCAAGCTGCCTATGAAGCGCAGGATGTATATCGGCATCGGCATGGCTTTCGGGCAGCCTCTGCAGGTGATCAACCGCTGGATCACGACCTACGGAATGAAGCGCAGGCTGTACAGCAAAGACATTTCTGAGGATCTGGTCTGGATCTATCTCATCAACCGCAACCTCGCGGATCAGACTTCCGGTACCAATTATTATCATGAATACGACAGGTGCCAGGAACTGGCTTTCGAGACGTACCTGACATACTGGAAAGATATCATTTCGGGCAGTGCGGATACGCCGGATCTCGATAAGAAACTGGCGGAAATCAATTACACGGAGAAGTTTGCGGATCTCAAGGATTTTGTCACGGACAATCTGGATTCGTTCAAAACTTCTTACGCCAAATCCCGCAGATTCCTTGCGCAATTCCTCGAGTCTATACTGAAAGTCACCGGCAAGGCGTCGGACAGGGGGAGAGAGGAGTCTCTTTCTTCGCTGAGGGGCTGGCTGGATGATTCTATGATCAACTACCTGAGCGGCAGTGCGGATACGATCAATGTCATCGATCTGGATACCGGAAAGCGCGCCCCTGACATCAAGCGGGTGCCGAAAACCCGCAGATCGCATATCGCTTTGGCTCTTGCGCTGGGCATGACGACGAGTGATCTCGACAGATACCTGGAGATGATGGGGTATCTGCCGCTGTCGGAGGAGGATCCGGATGACCGGCGTCTGCTCATGGCGATCGCGAAGTGGGAAGATGAGCATCCGCTCCAGCGGAAGTTCAAAGAGAAATATGTATATGGAAATAAGGAGATCGAGCTGGACTCGGAGGATGAGCAGCAGGCGGTCAGCGACATGCTGATGCTCAGGCAGGAGCTCCTTACAGAATATAGGCGGAACAGGGATGAGTTCCCATATATCAAGCATTAATTGGGTGTAACGGGATCGGAAGAATGGCAGAGGACAACAGATATACAAAATATGAACCTTTTTTCGGCTCCTGGTATATCACGAGGCAGATCGGCAAAGGCGCGACGGGGTGCGTCTACGAGATAGAGAAGGAAGATTTTGGCGAGAAATATAAGGCGGCTCTGAAGGCGATCTCCATTCCGGACGGTCCGGAAGAGATCCAGAGCGTCCTTGCGAGCGGCGTTTCGCGTGAAGATCTCGTCGATTATTATGGAGATCTTGTCGGTAAGCTGGTCAGCGAGATCAAGTTTCTTGCCAAACTCAAAGGCAACAGTTATATCGTGAGCTATGAGGACCACATGATCATCCCGCATGAGGATGATCCGGGCATGGATATTCTCATCAAAACCGAACTTCTCACGCCGCTGATCGATTATTCTATCGAGCATCCATTGAGTGAGTCCGATGTTCTGGATCTCGGGATCGATATCACCAGAGCGTTGGATTTCTGCAGCCGTTACGGCATCATCCACAGAGACATCAAACCTGAGAATATATTCATGTCACCGGGCGGGGATTACAAGCTCGGTGATTTTGGTGTGGCGAAAGTACTGGAGGAGTCCCGCAGGAGTCTGTCCAGGAAGGGCACTTACACGTACATGTCGCCGGAGGTCTTCTACGGGAACAAATATGACGCTTCCGTGGATCTGTACTCGCTTGGGCTCGTCATGTACAAATACCTCAATTACGGGCGTAATCCGTTCATGCCTGCGTATCCGGCCAAAGTGAGTCTGGACGATATGGAGAATTCGTTCACCGAGAGGATGACGGGCAAACCGCTTCCGGAGCCTGCGGAGGGTTCGCCGGAGCTCAAGCGTATCATTCTCCGGGCGTGCGAATACGAGCCGGGGAACAGGTACCAGAGCGCTGGGGAAATGCTTGCAGACCTTGAGGCGCTGAGATACCGGGAAGCAGGCCGCGGCACCGAAGCCGGGCGCAGCGGCGCGAAAGCCGGGAAACGCGGCGCTGCCGCTGCAGTACGAAACGGCTCGGCTAATTCCAGGCGCAATGGCGCTGCCGACCCAGATCATGCTGGTAGGAACGCAGGCGATGCCACGGACACGACTGCTCCTTTGAACATCAAAAAACGCCATATAGCAATATTTATAGCCGCCATCCTGGTTGCATTCGGGGTCGGCGTGTACGCTACGATCCCGAAAGAAGTCACAGATATCACCGGAATCGACAGCGAAGTCCGTTTATACTATGATGAAACGTTCACGCCGGAGTACCAACTCGAGCCGGAAGGGTGGTTTGACGACGAGCCGATAGAGTTCGATTCGAGTGACGATAAAGTTTTTACCGTAAATACTGAGGGCGAGCTGACCGCAGTTTCGATCGGGGAAGCAGACCTGACCATGACGACCAAAGGCTATACGGAAGTCAGCCACATAGAAGTCGAGCCTAAGGTCACATCGATCACCGGCATCGACAAGGCATATGACCTCCAGACAGGAGCGACAGCCGAACTGGAGCCGGTGCTCGCGCCGGAGGAATTTGCGGGCGAGCCTGTCACATACACAGCCAAAGACAGCTCAGTCGCGAGCGTGGCTGAAGACGGGACAGTCACCGCACTCAAAGCAGGCACCACGACCCTGACCATCGCCGCCGGTGGGACAAGCATCCAGGCCGAAGTAACCGTCACAGATCCACCACCTCCGCCGGTAACCTACAACAACTCAGGCAGCTCGAGCAAGAAGAGCTCCAAGAGCAGCAGCAAATCCGGCAGCAGCGGCGGCAGCGGCAGCAAAGGCTACTTCTCGAACGAAGACGACGAACACTTCTGATCACCACAGGAAACAGAAGACGGAGACAGACTAACTATTAACAGTCAACCCCCAACTAGTGAAAACGATTAAATATAATTGTATTTTGAAAACTGCATGACAAACGTGGCATCAAAGATGCCTTGCAGTTCATGCAGAACATTATTGAAAGGATTAAGCAGCTAA
>JAFRGC010000026.1 GCA_017434025.1 Mogibacterium sp.
GGAAGGCACAGAGATGTGCATGCCTGGTGACAACGTAGTAATGGAGATCGAGCTGATCACACCGATCGCTATCGAAGAGGGACTGAGATTCGCTATCAGAGAAGGCGGAAGAACAGTAGGTTCCGGCGTTGTTACAGAGGTTATTGAATAATCGCAAGCATTACGCAAACATCAAGGGCGCTGCTATGGCAGCGCTCTTTTGTTTATGTGAATGATCAATAGATGCTCTGGCGCTACGGCTTCACTATCTGATGAAAAAAATGTATAATAAAAATGTTAGGCATACAGGCATACTGTATGCCTCCGAGTATACATTTTATAGGGAGATCAATTGATAATGGACGATAAACTTAGGATCATCAAGGTCAAGGAGAGTATTCTCGAGGATAATGATGCTGATGCGGATAAGCTGAGAGACGAGCTCAGAGAGCAGAAGACATTCTACCTGAATGTCATGTCTTCCCCGGGATCGGGCAAGACTTCCAGCATCCTGCAGCTGATCGCAAGACTCAGGGCTGAGTTCAGCATCGGCGTACTGGAGGCGGATATAGACGGTGACTGCGACACCAGGACTATGCTCGAAGCAGGAGTCGCTTCGGTGCAGATCCACACCGGCGGCATGTGCCATCTGGATGCGGACATGAGCAGACAGTCTCTTCGCGAGATCGGCTCGGAGAATCTCGACCTTGTGATACTGGAGAATGTGGGTAATCTGGTATGTCCGGCGGAGTTCGATACAGGAGCGGTCAAGGATCTCGTTATCCTGTCTGTACCGGAAGGCGATGATAAGCCTCTTAAATACCCTCTGATGTTCGAGAAGGCAGATGTGGTACTTGTTAACAAGATCGATGCGCTTGAGGTGTTCGACTTTGACATGGAGCGTTTCCATGAATATGTCAGGATGCGCAACGCTGAGGCAGATGTATTCCCGGTTTCTGCGGAGACTGGCGAGGGGTTCGATGCTGCAGCTGAATGGATCAGGGCTGCTGCGCGCGAATGGCTTGACGGGCAGGATCAGGAGTAGGAAAGGAGGTGCATCATGGCAGAGAATAATATCAGAGTGATCGATGTCAACATGGGCATCTTCGAGATGAATGACCGCATTGCTGATGAGGTCAGAACCAGGAACAAGGCCAACGGAGTATTCATGGTGAATCTGATGGCATCACCGGGGTCGGGCAAAACCACTACGCTGCTGCGCACCATCGCGGAACTCGGAGATGAGTACAAGATCGGCGTTATGGAGGCTGACATCGACGCATCTGTAGATGCCGAGAAGATGGCGGCTGCAGGCGTCCGCTCGATCCAGATCCACACTGGCGGCGAGTGCTGCATGGATGCTGCAATGACCCAGCAGGCACTGAATGAATTCGAGACCGCAGATCTCGACATTCTCTTCATGGAGAATGTCGGCAATCTGGTCTGTACAGCAGAGCAGGATACCGGAGCGACGGTCAATGTCGAGATTCTTTCGATCCCGGAAGGCGATGACAAACCTCTCAAATACCCGCTGATGTTCACGGTCTGTCAGGCGGTACTGGTCAACAAGATCGACACACGCAAATTCTTCAGATTTGATGATGAGGCTTTCGTTGAGAGAGTCCACAGTCTTAACCCGGAGGCCAAGGTATTCTTCATCTCTTCGAAGACCGGCGAAGGGTTCGGTGCATGGACAGACTGGCTGCGCGAGCAGATCGCAGATAACAGATAATAGATAATAGATCAAGGAGGAAACCAATATGGTATTACAGCTTACACAGGAGAATTACGAGCAGGAAGTTATGAAGGCTGAGGGAACAGTACTCGTAGATTTCTACGCAGACTGGTGCGGACCTTGCAAGATGCAGGGACCGATCGTAGATCAGCTTTCTGAGGAGAGAACAGATGTCAAGTTCTGCAAGCTCAACGTCGATGAGGCGATTCCTATCGCGATGGAGCTGGGCATTGCAAGCATCCCGACGATCATGGTAGTCAAGAACGGCGAGATTACTTACAAGCAGCCTGGACTTATGCAGAAGAAGCAGCTGGAAGCACTGCTGTAATCACGATCAATGATGATCCCCGCGGAATGCCGCTGTCATGTGGCGTGCGCGGGGATGTTTTCTGGAGGAGAATACGTATGCTGCTTATCAACAGAGATGAGATAAAGTCTGTCTTCTCGATGAAGGATGCGATCGAGACTGACAAAGAGTGCTATAAGATGTTCAGCGAGGGCAGATTCGATGTCCCGCTCAGAGCTGTGATCAGCGGAAGCCACGGCAATTTCCTTTTCATGCCTGCGTACTGCGAGGGACTCGGCGCTGCCGGCCTCAAGATCGTCAATATCATGCCGGGCAATCCGGACAGAGGACTGCCTGCGTCGATCGGACAGGTGCTGCTGATAGATGGAGAGACCGGAGAGGTCAGGGCAATGATGGACGGCACATATGTCACTGCGCTGAGGACGGCAGCTGCGAGCGGAGCAGCTTTTGATCTGTTCGGGCGCAGAAATGCAGCGATCGGCGCAATGATCGGCACCGGAAGCCAGGCGATGTGTCAGCTGGAGGCGATGCTGTGCGCGCGCAAACTCAGGGAAGTCAGAGTCGCAGCCAGGAATTTTGACAAGACCAGAGATTTTGTCGACAAAGCGAGAAAGGAACTAGCGGGATACGGCACAGATATCATTGCCTACGGGGACACCAATGCCGCTGTAGATGGCGCGGACCTCGTGACACTGGTCACTGTTTCCGGAACGCCTGTGTGCAGCGCGGAATACTTCAAACCGGGCTGCACGATCAGCGCAGTCGGAGCGTATACCTATGATATGCAGGAACTGGATCCTGCAGTATTCGCCAGATGCGGTAAACTGTACTTCGATTCGGTAACTGCAGTTCTGTCTGAGTCAGGCGATATCCTGAGGCCTCTGGACGAGGGGACACTGAGCAGAGAGCAGTTTACAGGAGATATCGGAGACTACCTGCTCGGAAGGATCCCGGGAAGGGAGTCAGACGAAGAGATCATCGTGTTCGAGAATGTCGGGATCGGGGCGCTCGATCTCATGACTGCATATAGGATATACGATAAAGCGATGAAAGCCGGCATCGGGCTGGAATGGAAATAGAGTACAAGAAGCTGAATGACCGCGGTTGTTTGACAATTAATACAAAAAATATATAAATTTTTTGTATTAACTTACCAAATACTATTGACCGGTTAATAATTCATGAGTAGAATACATATCGAAGCAAAAGGGTTAATATACAGGATCGGCCCGGCGCAAGGGATTAGGGGACCTTCTCGCTGGGATCATTCCTAGAACACCAACAGAGGAGCCGTGAAGAACGGCTTTTTCTGTTGCCAGGATCTCTTCACATTGCACAAAACCTCTGAATTGCAGTATAATTATCAAGTTGAACGCATTGTCGTGATCGTGTACGGATCCGTGTAATGGAGGCAAGAATGGCATTCATTTCTGTCAAAGATCTGATAGTCGAATTCACGCGCATCGATGAAGACGGCAGAGAAGTGCCGGGCAAGAAAGCGCTGAACGGAGTGACCCTTGATATAGACAGGGGCAGTTTTGTTGCGATCATAGGAATGAACGGGTCCGGCAAATCGACGTTTGCAAAATGCCTGAACGGCCTGGTGATCCCGACCGCAGGCGATGTGACTGTTGACGGATTCAACACCAGGGATGAAGGACACCTCTGGGATATCCGGCGCCGTGTTGGCATGGTATTCCAGAATCCGGACAATCAGATCGTCTCCTCGATCGTAGAAGACGATGTAGCATTCGGTCCGGAGAATCTCGGTATCAAGCCTGCAGAAATCAGACGCAGAGTCGACGATGCTCTGCGCAAGGTTGGCATGTACGAACACCGGACGAAAGGCGCTCATATGCTTTCCGGCGGTCAGAAGCAGCGCATTGCGATAGCCGGCGCTGTAGCAATGAGACCGGAATGCATCGTTTTTGATGAACCTACCGCGATGCTCGACCCACAGGGCAGGCAGAGCGTCATGGATATCATCAAGGAACTCAATGCTGAAGGGATCACTGTGATCCTGATCACACACTATATGAATGAGGCGGCACAGGCTGACCGCATAGTCGTACTGAAGAAAGGCCTTGTATTTGCCGACGGTACGCCTCACGACATATTCGCGGACAGAGAGATGATCGAGAAGGCGGGCCTTGAGCTGCCGTACGAGATCGAACTCAGAGAGAAAGCCGGTCTGCCTGATACAGTCATGACCGTAGAGGATATCATATGTCAATTGAAGTAAAGGACCTCAGATACGTATATAATCCGGGCATGCCGGGAGAGACAGTTGCGCTCGACGGCGTGTCATTTGAGGTGCGCGACGGAGAGATCCTCGGTGTCATCGGCCATACAGGTTCCGGCAAATCAACGCTGCTGCAACACCTGAACGGTCTGCTCAAACCCGCGTCAGGGGATGTGTATGTAGACGGGCAGTGTATCACAGATGGTAAGGCCAAACTCGTAGAGATACGCCGCAAGGTCGGTCTGGTCTTCCAGTATCCGGAGTATCAGCTGTTCGAGGAGACTGTGGCCAAAGACGTAGCATTCGGACCGAAGAACCTGGGACTCAGTGAAGAAGAGATCGCTGACAGAGTAAAGAACGCAATTGAGCTGGTAGGACTCGATTTCGAGGCAATCAAAGACTCGTCGCCGTTCGAACTTTCCGGAGGACAGAAACGAAGGGTAGCGATAGCGGGAGTTATTGCCATGCATCCTTCCGTGCTGATACTCGATGAACCGACTGCCGGACTCGACCCGTCAGCACATGCAGATGTACTTTCGATGATCCGCAGGATCCACGAGAGCATGGGGATCATCATTATTTTCGTTTCGCACAATATGGCGGACATTGCCGACATGTCGGACTGGGTGATCGTTATGGATCACGGCAGGATCGTACTGCGCGGCAAACCAAGAGAAGTTTTCTCGCATGGTGAGATGCTGTCAGGCATGGGACTTGCCGTTACTCCGGCAAGGGCGATCATGAACAGGATCTCGGCTGAGATACCTGATCTGAAGAGCGACGCGCTCACCATAGATGAGGCGGCTGCGGAGCTCAGAGAATATATCAACAGGACGAAGAACATATGATAAGGGATATCACGCTGGGCCAGTACTATCCGGGCAGTTCACCGGTACACAGGCTCGATGCAAGGACCAAGATAATCGCGACGCTGCTCTATATCATAGAGCTCTTTATCGTGAATAATTTCTGGGGATTCCTTATCGCCGGAGCGGCACTGTTCACGGTAATCGCGATTTCCAGAGTGCCGGTGAAGTTCATCTTCCGCGGACTCACGGCTGTGTTCCTGATCATCGCTTTCACTTTCGTCATCAATCTGTTCATGGTAGACGGACGGATCCTGTGGCAGTGGAAGATCTTCAAGATCACATATGAGGGACTCATGAGAGCGCTGTTCATGGCGGTCAGGCTTGTGTTGCTCATCATAGGATCGTCGATGATGACGCTGACGACCAAACCGATCGAGCTGACTGACGGACTGGAGAAACTCCTCAAACCGTTCTCGCTGATCGGCCTTCCGAGCCACGAGATCGCGCTGATGATGACGATCGCTCTGAGATTTATTCCTACGCTGATGGAGGAGACAGATAAGATCATCAAGGCACAGCAGGCCAGAGGCGCTGACTTCGAGTCGGGCAACATCTTCCAGAGGGCCAAGAGTCTCATCCCGATCCTGATACCGCTGTTCATCAGTTCATTCAGGATCGCACAGGATCTGGCGCTTGCAATGGAAGCGAGATGCTACCACGGCGGAGCGGGCAGGACGAGGATGAACGAGATCCATTTTGCCAGAGGAGATGCGGCGGCAGCGATCCTGATGATCGTGTTCCTGGCGGTCATCATCGCATCAAGATTCTTACCGACAATATTCTAGAATACAGAGAGAACAGAGAATGAGACAGCGCAAGGTCAAGAACCTTGAGACGAAATATGAATACTACGAGGACATCCTGATCAGAGAACCTGCTGCCATGAGGGGCAAGTGGGCGGAGAGATCGGGAGGCCGTCCTGTATATGTGGAGATAGGGTGCGGCAAAGGCAAGTTCATCAGCGAACTTGCCACCAGAGAGCCGGACCGCTTTTTCGTGGCGGTAGAAGGCAACATGAGTGTTATGCTCCGGGCGATGGAGAAGATCCGCAGCGGCGGACTGGACAATGTCGTCTTCACGCCTGAGTTCGCGGAGGACCTGTCAGACTGGTTCGCGGACGCCGAAGTGCAGGGCATCTATCTGAATTTCAGTGATCCTCTTCCCAAGAATTACTGGTACAGGCGCCGCCTGACCTACCGGAACCGGCTCAAGTCATACTTCAGAGTACTGGCGGATGACGGAGTCGTCACCTTCAAGACTGACAATACCGGCTTCTTCGAATGGACGATACAGGAGATCATAGCGGCGGATCTCAGGATCCTGGATATTACAAGAGACCTGCATGCAGAGGTGATGTCGATAAAAGATCCGGAGGCCAGAGCAGCCTTCAATATGGAAACAGAGTACGAGGCGAAATTCAGCGGGCTCGGCGAGAAGATCAAAAGAGTAGTGATCGGAAGACGGGTACCGAGGGCGACAGAAGAGAAGACAGAAACGATGCAGATAAGATCGATGGCAGCATACAACGGCAGGGAGATCCCTGCCGAAGATAAGAACTTCGCGGCGAGCGGCCGGGCTCAGGCGGCGATCGCGGAGAAAGGCAGAGAGGCTGTGATCAACGCTACTGTCGGAGCTCTCTACGATGATGAGGGCAGACTTGTCGTGTTCGAATCAGTGGATAAAGCGCTGAGGTCACTGTCTGCAGCGGATTTTGCCGCATACGCGCCAATCGCAGGGACGCCGGGGTATAAGAGAGCGATCTGCCGGGCAGCGTTCGGATCATATGAACCGAAGAGTTTTGTCGGCGTTGTCGCTTCTGCGGGAGGTACCGGAGCGATCAGCGATGTCGTCGCTAACTATTCCTGCCCGGGTGACAGGATCCTGACGCACAGCTGGTACTGGGGTCCGTATAAGAGCATCGCGACAGAGCAGGGAAAGGCCATAGAGACTTTCGAGATGTTCGATGAATCCGGTGAGTTCAACATCGGTGACTTCGAGTACAAGGTCAGCAAGCTGTTGAGGAATCAGGAATACCTGGTGATCATCCTCAATACGCCTGCAAATAATCCGACCGGATATTCTCTCTCGATGGATGACTGGTACGGCATCAAGCGCGTACTGGACGGTGTGGATCTGGACAAAAGAGTCACCCTGATCTGCGATGCGGCATACATCGACTATGCGGGAGAAGAGGCTGAGACGAGAGCGTTCCTCAAGGTGATGGACAGCTTGAGAGCAAATGTGCTGCCGGTCATCGCATACAGCGCGTCCAAGACCTTCACGATGTACGGCTTCAGGTGCGGAGCGATGATCTGTCTGGCAAACTGTCCGGAAGTCGCGCAGGAATTCGAGAAGCTGTGCGCCTTCACAGCAAGGTCGACCTGGTCGAATCCGGCGAGAGCACCGCAGGCTGTAATAGAGAAGATATACAGCGATCCGCAGCTGCTGGCAGAGACCGAAGCTGAGAGGAAACATTGGAGAGAGATCCTGCAGGCAAGAGGCCGGGCCTTTGAGAAAGCAGCGGCCGAAGCGGGACTGGAGACAGTACCGTTCAGAGCAGGGTTCTTCGTCACGATACCTTGTGCAGATCCGGACAGATTGTGCGATGTGCTCGCAGATCAGGACGTTTTCCTGATCCCGGTGAACAGCGGCGCAAGAGTTTCGGTTGCAGCGATTTCTGAAGAGAAGTGCAGGATCCTTCCTGCGATCATCAAGGCAGCGATGAGCGAATTAAGATAGGAAAGGGGTTCAGAAAATGGATATCGTTGTATTATGTGAAAGTATGATGCTGATCCTCTTCGGATGCTCATGGCCGGCGAATATACTTAAATCTGTCAGGAGCAGGACGACTCTGGGAAAGAGCCTCGCGTTCGAGATCCTCGTCGCAATAGGGTATGTTTTCGGGATCACAGCAAAGATCATAATATTCCAGAGGACAGGAGCGTTGCAGGTGTCGTTTTGGTTCTATCTGCTGGACATGCTGCTGGTAACGACAGATATATGCCTGTACTTCAGGAATCTGCGCATCGATAAGCAGATGGGCAGGATATGAAGTGCGGAATATAATAGATGACAAAAAGTAACCGATGAGGTATACTTTAAAGGCGGCAATCAGAAAAGCCGCAGAATGCGGGTGTAGTTTAATGGCAAAACTTGAGCTTCCCAAGCTTACGTCGAGGGTTCGAGTCCCTTCACCCGCTCCATAATTCGGGCTCTGTGGCTTACCCACGGAGCTCTTTATTTTGCTTATTTTCCTTGATTTTGCTGGATCGGAGGCTTCCGGCAAAAGTCCACTGAAGTCCATAAAAGTCCATACGAGTCCATGCC